>NZ_CP059467.1:1250524-1563156 GCF_017894365.1 Aromatoleum bremense | reverse complement strand
GGCGCGATCGCCATTGGCCATCCGGTCGGCGCGAGCGGCGCGCGCATCGTGCTGCATCTGGTGCAGCGGCTGCGCCGCGACAGGCTCGCGCGCGGCATCGCGAGCATCTGCATCGGCGGCGGACAGGGCGGCGCGATGCTCGTGGAGGCGGTGTGATGGGGACGCACTACGAACACCTGCGCCTCGTGCGCGACGGCGAGGGGGGCGAAAACGTGGGTGGAGACGGGGGCGGCCTCGCGTGGCTGTACCTCGATCGCGCCGGCGCGGCGACGAACACGCTGTCGCGCGACGTGCTCGACGAACTCGCGGCCGTGTTCGCCGCGCTCGAAGCGCAGCCGCCGCAAGGGCTCGTCATCGCCTCGGCGAAACCTGCCGGCTTCGTCGCCGGCGCCGACATCGAGGAATTCACGCGCCTCGACTCGCCGCAGGCGGCGCGCGATCTGGTCGGCCGTGGCTGGGAGCTCTTCAACCGGCTCGCGCGCCTGCGCTTTCCGACGCTCGCGCTGATTCGCGGCCATTGCCTCGGCGGCGGGCTGGAACTCGCGCTCGCGTGCCGCTACCGCGTCGTCGTCGACGAGCCTGCGACGAAACTCGCACTGCCCGAAGTGATGCTCGGCATCGTGCCCGCGTGGGGCGGCATGAAGCGGCTGCCGGAGACGATCGGCGCACCGGCGGCGCTTGACCTGATGTTGACCGGAAAGAGCGTCGACGCGCGCCGCGCGAAGCAGCTCGGGCTCGCCGACGAGTGCGTGCCGCCGCGCGTTATGGAGAACGCCGCGCGCATGCTCGTGCTGTCCGGCCAGCGGCGGCGAAAGCCGCCCCTCGCGTTGCGGCTGATGAACGGTCCGCTGAAGTCGATCGTCGCCGACCGGGCGAGGAAGCAGGTCGCCTCGAAGGCGCCGCGCGAGCATTACCCGGCGCCGTACGCGATTGTCGACATCTGGCAGCGCTTCGGCGGCAACGCGCTGGCGGTGCCGGCCGGCCACCCGGCGTCGCTCGAAGCGATCTTGCGCTCGCCGACGGCGAAGAACCTCATCCGCGTGTTCTTCCTGCAGGAGCGGCTGAAGGCGTTCGGCAAGAGTGATGACAACCGCGGTGAGTTCGCCCCGCGCCGCGTGCATGTCGTCGGTGCCGGCGTCATGGGTGGCGACATCGCGGCCGTGTGCGCGCTCGCGGGCATGACGGTGACGCTGCAGGACCAGGCCGTCGAGCGCATCGCGCCGGCCGTCGCCCGCGCCGCGAAGCTCTTCGAGCGCAAGCTGCGCGGCGACGCGGCGACGAAAGCGAGGCAGGTGCGCTTCGCCCTCGACCGGCTGATCCCGGACCCGCACGGCCATGGCGCGCGGCGCGCCGATGTCGTGATCGAGGCGATCTTCGAGAATCTCGACGCGAAGCGCGCCTTGTTCGCGGACCTCGAGCGCCGCGCCAGCCCCGATGCCGTGCTCGCGACGAACACGTCGAGCCTGCGCATCGAGGACATCGCGGCCGGGCTCGCGCACCCGGCGCGCCTCGTCGGCATCCACTTCTTCAACCCGGTCGCACAGATGCCGCTCGTCGAAGTCGTCGCCGGCGAGGCGTCCGATGCCGACGCGCTCTACCGCGCCGCCGCGTTCGTCCGCCGCCTCGACAAGCTGCCGCTGCCGGTCCGCAGCGCCCCCGGCTTCCTCGTCAATGCGGTGCTCGGGCCGTACATGCTCGAAGCGCTGCGATGCGTCGAGGAAGGCATCGCGCCGGAAGCCGTCGACGCGGCGCTGGTCGCGTTCGGCATGCCGATGGGGCCCGTCGAGCTCGTTGACACGGTCGGACTCGATATCGCGCTCGCCGCCGGCAAGGCGCTCGGCGGGGGCGCCGTGGCAGTGCCGAAACGGCTCGCGGAGCTCGTCGCCGCCGGCCATCTCGGCAGGAAGTCCGGCCAGGGCTATTACCGCTGGAGCGACGGCAAGGCGCAGAAAGCCGCGGTCGACACGGTGCCCGCGGGGCTCGCCGCGCGCATCGTCGCGCCGCTCCTCGCCGCGGCGCGTCGCTGCGTCAATGAGGGCGTCGTCGCCGATGCGGATCTCGCCGACGCCGGCGTGATCTTCGGCACCGGCTTCGCGCCCTTCACCGGCGGCCCGCTGCACTATCTCGCGTCCGCCGGGGAAAAACCGCTCGACGCGGCATCGGCACGCCGGGATGATGCTATCGTTCCTGCCCGATGAATTCCTGGAAAACGAGCTGATGTCCGACGTTTCAACGACCCCGGTGAAATTGCCGAAGAACCGCCAGCCGGCGCTGCGGGTGATGCCGATGCCGGGGGACCTCAACCCCGCCGGCGACGTGTTTGGCGGCTGGATCATGTCGATGGTCGACATCGCGGGCGGCATCGCCGCGCACTACCGCGCGCGCGGCCGCTGCGCGACGGTCGCGGTCAACGCCTTCACGTTCAAGCAGCCGGTGTCGGTCGGCGACTTGGTCAGCTTTTATGCCGACGTGGTGTCGGTCGGGCGCACCTCGATCACCGTCGATGTCCAGGTGTTCGCCGAGCGCAATCCCGAGAGCTTGTTCGTGGTGAAGGTCACCGAGGCGAAGCTGACGTACGTGGCGCTCGACGACCACGGCAACAAGCGACCGGTGCCGCCGGCCGAATGAGCGGCGCCGGGCAGCCGGCGCGACCTTGCGAATGCAGTGCTAGACTTGCTGATGGCATGACAAGGAGGCGACACACATGCATACGACGATGATTGCCCGGGCAGTCCCGGCAGCGCTGCTGGCGATGGCCTCCGGCGTAGCCTCGGCCGCCGGTTTCCAGCTGATGGAGCAGAACGCCAGCGGGCTCGGCAACGCCTACGCGGGCTCCGCGGCGGTCGCCGAGAACGCCGGCACGATCTTCTTCAACCCGGCCGGCATGACGCAGCTGCAGGCGCGCGAAGCGTCGTTCGGCGTGGCGGCGGTGCGGCCGAGCTTCGAGTTCAGCGACAAGGGCTCGCAGAGCGGCGTGCTCCGCGGCAATGGCGACGACGCGGGCGGGTGGGCGGCGCTGCCGAACGCCTACCTGTCGTGGGCGCTGAACAAGGATTTGTATGTCGGCGTCGGCCTGAGCGCTCCGTTCGGCCTCGTCACCGACTACGACGAGTCGTGGGTCGGCGGCGCCCAGTCGCTGAACTTCGAGATCAAGACCTACAACATCAACCCGTCGATCGCGTATCGCGTCAATGACAAGCTCTCGCTTGGTGCCGGCCTGAACTGGCAGCGCGCCGAAGCGGAGTACGAGCGCATCGCCGCGGTCGCGCCCGGCCTCGCCACGACGTTCGCGACGCTCGATGTCGACTCCGATGCGTGGGGCTGGAACATCGGCGTGTTGTTCACGCCGTCGCCGTCGATGAAAATCGGGGTCTCGTACCGTTCGAAGATCGAGCACGAGCTCGAAGGCGACCTGAAGCTCAAGGGGACGCTCGCGGGCGCCGTGCCGCAGACGACCAGCGGCAAGGCCCGCGCGGATGTCGATCTGCCCGACACGCTGATCATGAGCGTCGCGCAACAGCTCGACGAGCGCTGGGAAATGCTCGGCGATCTGTCGTGGACGGGCTGGAGCAACATCAAAAAAGTCGACATCGACCGCCGTTCGGGGCCGCTGTCGGGCGTCACCGTGCAGACGCTGAACACCGACTACCGCGACAGCTGGCGCGTCGCGCTCGGCGCGAACTACAAGCTCAACGACGCGTGGAAGCTGAAGTTCGGCGTCGCCTACGACCAGGCGCCGGTGAGGGGCAGGGACCGCCGGCTCGTCGCGCTGCCGGACAACGACCGCACCTGGTTTGCGCTCGGCGGGCAGTGGAAGGCGACCAAGACGACGACGCTCGATGTCGGCGGCGCTTACCTCTACGTGCGCGACACGAAGATCGACAACGACCAGAGCGCGGCAGGACGCGGGCGCGTCACCGGCGAATACGAGTCCGACGTCTGGATCTTCGGCGCGCAATACTCGATGGCGTTCTGATCGCCGCGGCGATCCCCGGACGGCACGCTTCGCCGCCGCCCGCAGTGCCGGCGAGGGCCGGCCGGTTCCACTGAAACGATTGGCGGGATTCCCCTTCATACATCGGCTCGTCCCGGGCCGGTCATGCCGGGGCAAGCCAGGACCTGGAGAACTTCGCATGAGCAAGCTGATCATCCGCAAGATAGCTGTGCTGGGCGCCGGCGTCATGGGGGCACAGATCGCGGCGCATTGCGCGAACGCCGATGTGCCGGTCGTGCTGTTCGACCTGCCGGCGAAGGACGGCCCGCCGAACGGCGTCATCGAACGCGCGATCGCCGGCCTGGCGAAGCTCGACCCGGCACCGTTCGCGGCTTCGGCGCGCGCCGGCCATATCGACGCCGCGAACTACGACACCGATCTCGAACGCCTGCGCGACTGCGACCTCGTCATCGAGGCGATCGCCGAGAAGATGGAGTGGAAGCTCGACCTTTACGCGAAGGTCGCGCCGTATCTGCGCGCCGACGCGATCTTCGCGTCGAACACGTCGGGCCTGTCGATCGGGAAGCTCGCCGAGGGCATGCCCGAAGCGCTGCGGCCGCGTTTCTGCGGCGTGCATTTCTTCAACCCGCCGCGCTACATGGCGCTCGTCGAGCTGATCCCGGCCCCCGCGACCGACCGGGCGATGCTCGACGCGCTCGAAGCGTGGCTGACGACGCGGCTCGGCAAGTCGATCGTGCGCGCGAAGGACACGCCGAACTTCGTCGCGAACCGCGTCGGCGTGTTCTCGATCCTCGCGGTGATGCACCACACCACAAGGCTCGGCCTCGGCTTCGACGAAGTCGACGCGCTGACCGGCCCGCTGATCGGCCGGCCGAAGAGCGCGACCTACCGCACCGCGGATGTCGTCGGTCTCGACACGCTCGCCCACGTCATCGACACGATGCAGGCGACGCTGCCTGATGACCCGTGGCACACCTGGTTCCGCCAGCCGGACTGGCTGCAGGCGCTGATCGCGAAAGGCGCGCTCGGGCAGAAGACGCGCGCCGGCATCTACCGCAAGGACGGCAAGAAGATCCTCGTGCTCGACCCGAAGGCCGGCGACTACCGGCCGAGCGGCGGCGACATCGTGTCGGAAGTGGCAGCGGTGCTGCAGACGAAGAACACTGCCGAGAAGTTCGCGTGGCTCGGCGCGAGCGGGCTGCCCGAGGCGCAGTTCCTGTGGGCGATCTTCCGCGACCTGTTCCATTACTGCGCGGTGCATCTCGAGGACATCGCCGACAGCGCGCGCGACATCGATCTGGCGATGCGCTGGGGCTTCGGCTGGGCGCGCGGGCCGTTCGAGACCTGGCAGGCCGCGGGCTGGGCGGACGTCGCGAAAGCGATCCAGATGGACATCGACGCCGGCCGCGCAATGACGAAGGAGCCGCTGCCGGCGTGGGTGTTCCTGCGCGGCAGCGTGCACGAGGCGGCAGGCTCGTATTCCGCGCGCGACAACCTCCTCAAGGCCCGCCCGACGCTGCCGGTCTATCGCCGCCAGCTCTACCCCGACGCGCTGCTCGGCGAAGCGCCTGCCGACCGCGGTGAAACGCTGTGGGAGAACGGCGGCGACGCTGACGGCGTGCGGCTGTGGACGCGCCCGGACGTCGACGCGCGCATCGGCATCCTGTCGTTCAAGGCGACGCTGCACGCGATCGGCGACGAAGTCATCGACGGGCTGCTCGAGGCGATCGCGCGTGCCGAGACGGATCTCGACGGCGTCGTGCTGTGGCACGACGCGCCATTCGCCGTCGGCGCGAATCTGCGGCAGGTCGCGGACGCGTGCAAGGCTGGCCAGTTCGGACTGCTCGATGGCAAGGTCGCGAAATTCCAGCAGGTGTCGATGGCGATCCGCCACGCGCAGGTGCCGGTCGTCGCCGCGGTCGAGGGGATGGCGCTCGGCGGCGGCTGCGAGTTCGCGATGCATGCGGCGCACCGCGTGCTGGCGCTCGAGAGCTACGTCGGCCTCGTCGAAGCCGGCGTCGGCCTGATTCCGGCCGGCGGCGGCAGCAAGGAATTCGCGCTGCAGGCGCACCGGCGCGCGCAGCACGCGGCGGGCCGCGACGTGTTCCCGTACATCCAGCAGAGCTTCCAGACGATCGCGATGGCGACCGTCGCGAAAAGCGCGCTCGAGGCGGTGCAGCTCGGCTTCGCGCAACCCTCGGACGATGTCGTGCTGCATGCGCGCGAACTGCCGTACGTCGCGATTCGCCGCGCGCGGGCAATGTTTGAGGCCGGCTGGCGCCCGCCGCTGGTCAACCGCGCGGTGACGGTCGCGGGGCGCAACGGCATCGCGACCTGCGAGCTGATGCTCGTCAACATGGCCGAAGGCGGCTTCATCTCGGAACACGACTACAAGGTCGCGAAAGCGGCGGCGACCGCGCTGTGCGGCGGCGAAGTCGAGACGAATGCGCAGGTCGGCGAGCAGTGGATCCTCGACGTCGAGCGCGCGCTGTTCGTCGAGCTGCTGAAAACCGAAAAGACGCAGCAGCGCATCGCGCACATGCTGGAAACCGGCAAGCCGCTGCGCAACTGAGAGGGGCATGACATGACCAGACAAGTCCAGGACGCCTACATCGTCGCCGCGACGCGCACGCCCGTCGCCCGGCGCAACGGAATGTTCGCGCACGTGCGGCCCGACGACCTGCTCGCGCACGTGCTGTCGGCCGTCGTCGGCAAGGTGCCGGCGCTCGACGCGCACGAGATCGCGGATGTCATCGTCGGCTGCGCGATGCCGGAGGCCGAGCAGGGCATGAACGTCGCGCGCATCGGCCTGCTGCTCGCCGGGCTGCCGGACAGCGTGCCCGGCATCACGATCAATCGCTTCTGCGCCTCCGGGCTGCAGGCGGTCGCGGACGCCGCGGCGCGCATTCGCCTGGGGGAGGCCGACGTGATGATCGCCGCCGGTACCGAGTCGATGAGCGCGATGCCGCAGATCATGGGCAACAAGGTCAGCCTGAACCCGGCGATCTTCGCCAATCGCGACAACGTCGGCATCGCGTTCGGCATGGGGCTGACTGCCGAGAAAGTCGCGCAGCAGTGGAAAGTCAGCCGCGAAGACCAGGATCTTTTCGCGCTGCATTCGAACCAGCGCGCGTCCGCGGCGATCGCCGCCGGGCATTTCCGCGCCGAGATCACGCCTTATACGGTCCGCACGCACTTGCCTGGCGACGGCGGTGCGGTGCGCGTCGTCGAGCGTGTCCGCGACACCGACGAAGGGCCGCGGCCGGACGCGTCGCTCGACGCGCTGGCGAAGCTCAAGCCGGTGTTCGCCGCGCGCGGCTCGGTCACCGCCGGCAACAGCTCGCAGATGTCCGACGGCGCCGGCGCGGTGCTGCTGATGAGCGAGGCGGCGCTGAAACGCTACGGCGCGACGCCGATCGCCCGTTTCGTCAGCTATTCGGTCGCCGGCGTGCCGCCCCAGATCATGGGCATCGGCCCGGTCGAAGCGATTCCGCGCGCGCTCGCCGCGGGTGGCGTGAGTCTCGCCGACGTCGGCTGGATCGAACTCAACGAAGCGTTCGCCGCGCAGTCGTTGGCAGTGATCCGCGAGCTCGGGCTCGACCCGGCGCGAGTCAACCCGTTCGGCGGCGCGATCGCGCTCGGCCACCCGCTCGGCGCGACCGGCGCCATCCGCACCGCGACCGTGATGAGCGCGATGCAGCGCGATCCGAAGCTGCGCTATGCGATGGTGACGATGTGCGTCGGCACCGGCATGGGCGCAGCGGGAGTGTTCGAGCGGGTGTAGACTTTCCGCCCCTTTTACCCGATATGTCGCGTGCCGCGGCCAGAAACCCCCGGCCCGCGAGCGCCTGTCCTGGAGATTCAACCCGATGGCCGATACCGTACTGCTCGACGTCTCGAACCGCGTCGCCACGCTCACGCTCAACCGCCCTGCGCAGCTCAACGCCTTGTCGATCGAGATGATGCAGGACCTGCTGCTTGCCGTGCGGGAGTTGCGCGATCTCAAGGATGTCGACGTCATTGTCATCGCCGGCGCCGGCGATCATTTCATGGCGGGCGGCGACCTGAAGGACTTCGCGACGCAGTTCCACCTCGGCCCGCAGGCGCGCATGGTGGCTTTCCGCGCGATCATCGAGAAGCACATCAACCCGGCCGTCGAGATGCTCCAGTCGCTGCACCAGCCCGTCATCGCGAAAGTGCGCGGCGCATGCGCCGGCTTCGGCCTGTCGCTGATGCTCGGCTGCGATCTGGCGCTGTGCGCCGACAGCGCCAAATTCACGACCGCGTATGCATCGATCGGCCTCGCGGCCGACGGCGGCCTGACGTATTTCCTGCCGCGCATCGTCGGCAGCCGCAAGGCGCTGGAACTGCTGCTGCTCGCCGAGCGTTTCGATGCCGCCGAAGCGCTGCGCCTCGGCCTCGTCAACCGCGTCCTGCCGTCCGCCGAGCTCGACGCCGAAACCGACAAGCTCGTCGCCCGGCTGCAGGCGGGGCCGCGCGAAGCCTATGGCGAAATCAAGCGCCTGGTCGCGAGCTCGTACGACGCCCAGATCGAATCGCAACTGGAGAGCGAAGCCGAAGCGTTCGGCCGCTGCAGCGCGACCGGCGACTTCGTCGAGGGCATCACCGCCTTCCTCGATAAGCGCAAGCCGGCGTTCCGCGGGATGTGACAGGCCGGCCGCATGTCCACAGGCGCGGGTTGCTGCGGCTTCACGCGCCGAGCAATCGGCGAGCCGGCGCCGACTGCATGTCCCGGCGCCCATCGACGATCAGGTAAACGACGACTTGGCTGCCCGTCACGCGGTAAATCACCCGGTAAGGCTTGAACGTGGTTTGCCGGTATTCCTTGATGCCCAGCGGCACCAACTCCTTCGGGTAGCTGCCTCGCTTGGGGAACTGTGCCAGGCTTTCCACGGCTTCCATCAGCTGGTCGAGCACGCAGTTTGCGTTCGCCAGGCAGTCGACAGTCGCTACGGCAAAGAGCAGACGCTCAAGGCGATGAAACGGCGGTCACCGTACCCAGGACGACAAACTCATACGGCATTTCAATGTGCGTGTCGGTGGTGAATATCCGGGAAATGCGGGTGCTTATGGATCATGGCACCGTGACTGTGCCGATGTTCATGCGGTTCGCTACTGTCCCAATCGAAATCGTGCTCATGCTGGTGGTGTTCGTCATGCACATGACGATGGCTGTGCTCGAGTGGTTCGTGCGCGTGTTCGTGTTCGTGGTGTTCCGTCAGGTGCAGCCACACCCCGCAGCCCATCAGGCCAGCCGCCAACCAGAACGCCGGATAAGTCGATTCGCCGAGCAAAACCAGCGCCATCGCGGCGCCAATGAATGGCGCAGTGGAAAAGTAGGCCCCCGTCCGCGCGGTGCCGAGCCCTCGCAGGGCCAGCACAAACATGACGAGGCTGATGCCATAGCCGAGGAGCCCGACGCCCATCGTCGCAAACACGATGGTCGCGTTTGGCACCGCGGCCCCGAGCGACAGCGCCAGTGAAGTGTTCACCGCGCCGGCAATCATCCCTTTGCTTCCCGCAATGAACAAGGCATCCGACGCCGAGACCTTGCGGGTCAGATTGTTGTCGATCGCCCAGCACAGGCAGGCACCCGCAATCGCGAGCGGGCCGATCCAACCGGTCATGCCTCCATCCCCAGTCGGCCACGACAGTACGACGCCTCCAGCAACGATGGCGAGCATGCCCAGCACAATGCGGCGGTCGGCGTTTTCCTTGAACACGACCCAGGCGATAACCGCGGTGAGCACTGCTTCCAGATTCAGCAACAGGGAAGCGGCCGAACCGCTCGTCGAGGTCAGACCAAACAGCAGGGCCACTGGACCAAGCACCCCGCCAAAGAGGATGGCACCCAAGAGCCAGGGCCATTCCGAGGGGGCAAGGCCGGAGGGCTTCCAGCCCCTATCCCGGACGAGGCGAATAAGCATGAGACCGGTGCCGCTGCCCAGATAAAGCAGGCCGGCAAGCAATATGGGCGGAAGCTCGCCGACCAGCAACTTGGCGAATGGCGTGCTTGCGCCGAACAGGGCTGCAGCCAGCAGGGCATAGACGACGGCGCTATGCATCGTTTCGATAACCGTTAGATCTCATTGACAGGATCATGCCCCTCACAGCTTCGGCGGTCAGTCAGGCGCCTCGTCTTGGCTCTGGCTGCGGCGGAAGGCCGCGAACAAGGCCAGATCGTAGCCGATCTTCAGCATCCCGCAAGCCACCAGCGGCGCTGCCAGCCAACCGGCGGCAAACAGCACGCCCCCCAGCGAAGGGCTGAACGCCGCCGCGAGACTGCGCGGCACGGCGGTGAAGCTGGCCGCCGCCGCCCGTTCCGGCGGCGTGACCACCGCCATCACGAAGGCTGAGCGGGTCGGCACGTCCATCTGCGACAGCAGCGCGCGCATGAGCAGCAGGCCCAGCGCCGGCGACAAACAGCCTGAATGGAGAGGGGGAACGCAGGACTTACAGCACGCGTTCGATCTGCGCGTAGTCCCCACTGGTCTTCAACGTCACGGTAACCTCGGCTGCCGAGCGGTTACGCCAGAACCAGCCGTGCTTGCCGTCGAAAGCCGCTTGCAGCGTGCCCGCATTGGCGGTTTCGTTCTTGCCCTTGCTGTAGCCGTGGTAGAAGCCTTTTGGCGCTTTGACTGGGTCACCGTGCGTATCGTAATTGACTGCTCCCCCGACAGTTGACCACTCGTAACGGACGCTGGCGTCCTTTTGCATCGTCAGCTTGACTTCCGCGGCCTTGCCGGGCTTGAGGCTGATCGTCACGGTATGTTGCCGCGCCGGGACCACCTCGGCTGCTGCCGGCTCGGAGCGTGATGTCACGACGGGCGCCGCAGCGGCTGAGTGCTCATGTTCGTGACCATGGGGAGCGGGGGCTGTCGCGACCGCTATGGCTGCCCGGGGGGGCGATGACACGGTCGGCGCGACGCCGCCTGCAGGCGCCGCTTCTCCGGCGTTGGCTTCGGACGCGAGCGAAATCTTGATTTCACCCATCTGCGTAAGGCCGAGGGCGCGGCCGGCGCCGGTCGGATCGATGCCGTACTCCGCCGGCAGGATGGTCGTGATGAGCAGGCCGGTCGCGATCAGCGCGGCGATGGCGGTGGAACGCAGCAATTTGCCCGTGCCCGGCAGTTCGGCGCGAGTCGGAAGATCGGTGTTGTACATGGGTCGGGACTCCGCAGAATTCAGGAAACGAACAGGCCGGTCAGCTGATAGCCGATCAGCATGAAGCCGGCGCACATCATGGCGACGTTGGCGGTGTAGGCGTGCTTGAGGAAAGCGGTCGTGCGCCGCCAGTAGCCCATCGCGATCAGGATCGCGCCGAGTGCGAGCAACTGGCCGATCTCGACACCGACGTTGAAGGCCAGCAGGTTGGGCAGGAGACCGTCACGCGCGATCTCGAATTCCTGGATCTTCGCCGCGAGGCCGAAGCCATGGAACAGGCCGAACACCAGCGTCGCGACCCTGGTGTCGGGCTGCACGCCGAACCAGCGCTGATAGGCCCCGAGGTTGTCCAGCGCCTTGTACACCACCGACAAACCGATGATCGCGTCGATCACGTAAGCGTTCACGTTAACCCCGGCGTAGACGCCGTACAGCATCGTGACCGAGTGGCCGATCGCGAACAGGCTGACGTAGAGCGCGATGTCCTTCAGCTTGTAGAGGAAGAAGATCACCCCGGCGAGAAACAGCAGATGATCGTAGCCGGTGACCATGTGCTTGGCACCGAGATAGGTGAAGGGCAAGAGCTGCGTGCCCGAGATCTCCTGGATATAGCCCTTGTCGCCTTCGGCCACGCCGTGGGCGTAGGCGGCCGCGCTGAAGAACAGGTAGAGCAGCACGCCGGCAAGGGCGTACGGGAATGCTCCGAAACGGGACAGCCGTATGGGCTGGCCCTCGACGGGAAACAGTCGGGTCATGTGTCAGTTCCGATCAAATTGAGGACGGGCCACGTTGTTACGCAAACAACGGACCAGCTTCGTTAGAGGATCGGAATGGCCTTGGGCGGACGCTCGAAGGGGAAATAGGGGCCCGGATGGACCTGCACCTGATTCACTGTGCTCCAGACGTCCGTCGACATCCCTGCAGCGTACGTGCCAGTGCGCGGCAGATTGAGTTTGTCGTGGCTGTGGTCCGCCGCATTGTGACCGTGCCGATGTCCGGGGTCGTGGTCATCGGACGCCGGCTCGTCGTGGCTGTGTCCGTGGTCGTCGAATTGCGCCGCAAGCGGTGCGCTGCGGTGCTCGGGCCAGCTGACCGGATCGTGCGAGGTGGAGACAACGCTCGCATACGCCACCCAGCCATGAAACAGCGCCACGAGCACGACCATCAGCCTCGCCAAAAGCGGCGCGTGACGGCGAAAAACTCGAACTCGGGTTGCAGAAGCGCAGGGCATGCAGCGGGTGCGTGGAATGATCGCAGCGGCGATCGGAAATGCGATATCCGGAAACGGTTTATAAACGAGTTCGCCATCTCGCCGCAACTCGCCGAAAAATTTCCTTGCAACGACCTCGCTGCACCTACGGGGCTCTCACGCGGGGCCGCGTCGTTGCCACGGGGCCGCTCTGACGTCCAAGGTGTCGGCGACAGGCTGCTATCGGGCATCAATGACCAACGGCCGCAGATGGCCGGTATTACTCTCTTCATCGGTTATTGAGCAATGCGCGCGCCCCCCAAGGTACGCAAGTTGCTGAAGTAGTGGCTGCCTGCGCGGCTTGAATGCGCGTATCTCTCCCAATTCAGGAGGACGAAGATGATGGTCAGCAAGAACACGATATGTCTGTGGTACGACGGCACCGCGTTGGACGCCGCGAAGTTCTACGCCGAGACGTTCCCGGACAGCGCGGTGGGAGCTGTCCATCGTGCGCCGGGCGACTATCCCGCGGGCAAGCAGGGCGATGTCTTGACGGTCGAGTTCACGGTGATGGGCATCCCTTGTCTCGGCCTGAACGGGGGCCCGGCGTTCCAACACAACGAGGCTTTCTCGTTCCAGGTTGCAACCGACGACCAGGCTGAAACGGACCGCTTGTGGAGCGCGATTGTCGGAAACGGCGGGCAGGAAAGCGCATGCGGCTGGTGCAAGGACAAGTGGGGACTGTCGTGGCAGATCACGCCACGCGCCCTGACGGACGCGATCGCCGATCCTGATCCAGCGGCGGCCAAGCGCGCGTTCGAAGCCATGATGGGGATGAGAAAGATTGACATTGCTGCGATCGAAGCGGCTCGGCGCGGCTGACGCTCCCGATGCCGGCCCGGCCCCCATCGCCGCGACCGAGCGTTCGCGTGTGTTGGCCGGGACCGGCTGTTTGGGCCGAAAGGGTGAGTTCGAGGGAATCGAGACCTGCCGTTCAGTCCGAGTGATCGCGGGGCGGCCGGCAAGGCCTGACGCGGCTGGGTGGCTGGCCGTCGCTAACGCGGCGGTTTGCAGCGCTTGCCTTCATATTCGAAGCGATGATGAGTGTATTGTTTGCCGTTCCAGCGCAGCACCGGAAAGCAGAAGCCCGGGCCGCCGACGGAAAGGTCGGGCCAGCCATTCGCTCCGTGGGTCTTCAGAAACTCGGGGATGCCACTGTCTTTCGCCATCACCTTCCATCCGCCGCCGGGCTGCTTGCTCAATAGCTGGAAGCCCGTTCCCGCGTGGCCGTAGCAATAGGTGCCGCCTTCCGTCAGCACCACCTCGGGAAGCCCGTCGCCGTTCAGATCGCGGACGCTGTCGATCATGGCGTCGGACGCGTTGGGGTCGTCCGTGCATATCACCCAGCCCCCTTTGCGTGGCACCGCTCCGGCCGCCTTGAAGACGGCACGCGTGTCGGCGTCGCTCAGCCCGGCGGCCGCAGCGTCGGCCGCAAACGTATCGCTGGGCGCCAAGCCGAGCATACTGACGAATGCCGCCCATCCTGCTGCATGTCTTGTCGCCATTGCCTTCTCCAGCTTCGTCGCTCAATGTCCTGACGCGGCCGTCGCAAGGAAAGCGGCTACTTCAGGTCGATGATTCAACATAGGCAACCGTTCTCGCCATTCAAGCGCGATCCCGCCGCTCGTCAGCCTGCCCCGAAACCCGCGACCGCATCCTTGAGCAAAGGCCGATCACGCGACGAAGAATGTAGGGCGGCCAGCGTCAGCTAGCAGACTGAGTGCTCGTTCCGCGAGGGTTTGCCCGATGAGAGGGGTGCCCGTGCCGGCCTCAGGGATACCGGACCGGGGGCGGGTGGTTGTCCGGCAGCGGGATGAATTCGGTCTCGCCCGGCACCGGCGCGAAGCGGCCGGCGCGCCAGTCGGCCTTCGCCTGCTCAATGCGCTCGCGCGAACTCGAGACGAAGTTCCACCACACGTGACGCGGCCCGTCGAGCGGTTCGCCGCAGAGCAGCATCAGCCGCGTCGCCGACGACGCCGTGATGACGACTTCGGCGCCGCGCCGCAGGACCAGCAGCTGGCCTGCCGAATACGCCACACCGTCGATGGCGATGGAACCCGCGACGATGTACGCGGCCCGCTCGACATGCTCGCTCGGCACCTGCAGGCGCGCCGGCGGGGCGAGTGTGACGTCGGCGTAGAACAGCGGCGAGCACGTCGCGACCGGCGAGCGCGCGCCGAAAGCCTCGCCGGCGATCAGCCGGACGCTCAGGCCGGGCGCGTCGATGACCGGCAGTTCCGCCGCGCCGTGGTGCGCGAACGCGGGTTCGCTCTCCTCGTCGCGCGCCGGCAGCGCGACCCACGCCTGCAGTCCGGCGAGGCGCGGGCCGGACGGGCGCAGTTCGGGCGGCGTGCGCTCGGAATGCACGATGCCGCGTCCCGCAGTCATCCAGTTCAGCTCGCCGGGCCGGATCGGCTGCACGCTGCCGAGGCTGTCGCGGTGCAGGATTTCGCCGTCGAACAGATAGGTCACCGTCGCGAGGCCGATGTGCGGATGCGGCCGGACGTCGAGGCCGCTGCCCGCGGCAAGCTCCACCGGCCCCATCTGGTCGAGAAACACGAAAGGCCCGACCATGCGCCGCTGCACGGACGGCAGCGCGCGCATCACCTTGAAGCCGCCGCCCAGATCACTCGCGTGCGGCACGACGACGGTCTCGACGGGCAGCGGGTCCTGCGGGGATGTCGATGCATTCGGGTTCATCTGCTCTCCTCGACGTGAGATAACGATGCGGCGATACGGGCCAATACGGCGATACGGGCGCGGGGCCCGGCGCTACGGCGGGCACGGCCGGGACGCTCGTTCGCGCGTCCCGGCCAGTCCTTGAGGAGACCCACGCTGCCCGCGTGTGGTTCGCGCGATCCGCAGACTGAAACCTCGGCGGCATGCTTGCGGCCCGCCATTGCCGCGGTTGAACGCGGCGGATCCGTTGACTAGGCTGGCCTAACGGCAGCGGTGCCCTGCCATTCTGTCCTTCACCCACGGAGCTGCGACATGAAAGTCCAGATCATTTTCTACAGCATGTACGGCCACATTTTCCGCATGGCGGAAGCGGTCGCGGAAGGCGCGCGCAGCGTCGCCGGTGCCGAAGTCGGCCTGTTTCGCGTCCCGGAACTGGTGCCCGACGAAGTGCTCGAGAAGTCCGGGGCGAAGGCGGCGCAGCAGGCCTTCGCGCACGTACCGGTGGCGACGACCGGGCAGCTGCCCGAGGCCGATGCGATCATCTTCGGCACGCCGACGCGCTTCGGCAACATGTGCGCGCAGATGCGCAACTTCCTCGACCAGACGGGCGGGTTGTGGATGAAGGGGAGCTTGATCGGCAAGGTCGGCAGCGTATTCACCAGCACCGCGACGCAGCATGGCGGGCAGGAGAGCACGGTCCTGTCGACGCACATTACGCTGCTGCACCAGGGCATGGTCCTCGTCGGCCTGCCTTACAGCGAGAAGCGGCAGATGGGGATGGACGAGATCCTGGGCGGCTCGCCGTATGGTGCGGCGACGATCGCCGGCGGCGACGGCAGCCGCATGCCCAGCCAGCTCGAACTCGAGATGGCGAAGTTCCAGGGCCGCCATGTCGCCGAGATCGCGAGCGCGCTCGCGCGGGGCAGGGCGGCCTGACGACAACGCTCGCCGGGTAGAACAGCGCCGACGCGTCCTGCGGATTCGCGAGCTGCGGGCCCGGCTGGCAGCCGCCTTTGCGGGATCGGGCTTGCCGAAGTTGCCGCGGGAACGCCACGATCCCCTGCGTGGCGTTCAGCGCGACAGGCGCAGCGCGAGCAGCCCCAGCCATTCGTGCGCCGCGTACCAGCCGGCATAGGCCGAGGTCGCGCTCGGCAGCGCGCTCAGCACCTGGTCGTTCGCGTCGTGCTTGCCGAGCCAGGCGGTCGGCGCGGCGATCACCTCGATGCCGCGGGCCTCGAACTCGGCGCGGGCGCGTCGCATGTGCGCGGCGTGCGTGACGAGCAGGACACGCCGCACGCCGGCCGCTTTCAGCAGCGGCGCGGAAAATTCCGCGTTCTGCCCGGTGTCGAGCGAGCTCGCCTCGACCCAGCGCGGGATAATGCCGAAGTCCGTCTCGAGCGCGGCTTTCATCAGCTCGCCTTCCGGGCGCTCGCCGGTCGCCGCTCCGCCGCTGACGAGCACCGGCAGGCGCAGTCCGTGCGCGAGGCGCGCGCCGTAGCGCAGCCGTTCGAGCGTCAGCCGGTTCACGGTCTCTCCGCCGTATTCGGGTGCGTGGCGCCGCTTGCCGCCGCCGATGATGACGATCGCCTCGGCGCGGCGGGCGGGTGTCGCCGTCAGGGGCGGATCGGTCTCCAGCCCGTCGAGCATCCAGCCGACGGTGACGGGCAAGACGAGCAGCAGCGCTACGGCGAGCCCCGTCCACGCGAGCGCCAGTCCGGCGCGGCGCCAGCGCTGGACGAGCAGCAGGCCGAGTGCGATGAGCAGCAGCGGGGCGAGCGGCGGCAGCATGAAGGCCGAAACGAGTTTCTTCAGCCAGAAGAGCAGCATCAGAGCGAGGTCGAAAGTCATATGAGTCAGCAGTTGCGTCGTTGCAGGGGGATGAGGCGGGTATTATCCGCGACAATCCACGCGTCATGTTCCCCGCCGCCCGCCCGCGTCATGCCGGAGCGCCGTCGGCCGTCTGCACGGGCGGCGAGGTAGTCCGCGATGGGTATTAGCGAAATCCTGTGGTCCGCAGCCGCGCTGCTGGCCGTCTACGTCGCGATCCGGCTGTACCAGGCGCTGCGCAGCCGCTTGCGCCGTCCACGTGGCGCCCGGCGCCATCCGGCTTCAGCCGACGGTGCGTCGGGCGATGAGGAGGTATTCGTCTTCGAGCGGCCGCCGCCGTCGTCGCGGCGCGACGGTTTCCAGGTCGAGCTGGAGGTGCAGCAGCTGCGCCGGGACGTCGCCCAGTTGCGCGCCGAACTCGCCGAGCAGCGCCGGGAGGTCGCCAGCCTGACGGCCCGGCTGCAGGTGCAGCAGGCGCAGCAGGAGCAGTTCGACGGCGGCGTCGCCAAAGCGGGCGCATCGCCTGAGTATGACGAGGCGCTGGTGTTTGCGCGACGCGGACTCGATGTCGAGGCGATCGCCGAACGCTGCGGCATCACGGTTGCCGAAGCTGCGCTGGTGCGCGCCCTCGCGCAGGAGCGGAAGCATCCGTGAAAGCTGCGAGCTGCTCATGATGTGGCCTCCGGCCGACCTGGCTTACAATCGCCTCATTGTGAGTCGCCCGGCACCCACCACTCAAGGATTCCGCCCATGAGCCGCAGCATCGTTTCGACCCCCAACGCCCCCGCAGCGATCGGCACCTATTCGCAGGCCGTCAAGACCGGCAGCACCGTCTACTGCTCTGGCCAGATCGGCCTCGACCCGGCGACGATGCAGATGGTCGAGGGCTTCGAAGCGCAGACCGTGCGCGTGTTCGAGAACCTCAAGGCGGTCGCCGAAGCGGCCGGCGGCTCGCTCGCCGACGCGACGCGGCTGACGATCTACCTCACCGACCTCGCGAACTTCGCCAAGGTGAACGAAGTGATGGCGCGCTACTTCGCCGAACCGTACCCGGCCCGGGCCGCGGTCGGCGTGAAGGAATTGCCGAAAGGCGCGCTCGTCGAGGCCGACGCGATACTGGTGCTTGGCTGATCCACGAAGGTCCGTCGCCTCCTGATGCCGCAACGCGACCGGCGCTGGCCGGATGGGCCGGCGTCGGTCCGCAACTGGCCGGCCGGCTCGCAAGGCTCGATCTGCGCCGGCCGCAGGACCTGGTGTTGCACCTGCCGCTGCGCTACGAGGACGAGACCCGGGTGACGCCGATCGCTGCGGCGCGAGGCGGCACCGCGGTGCAGATCGAAGGCGAGGTCGTATCGAGCGAGATCGTGCTGCGGCCGCGCCGCCAGCTCATCGCCCGCGTTCGCGATGCGTCCGGCATGCTCGTCGCGCGCTGGCTCAATTTCTACCCGTCGCAGCAGAAGCAGATCGCCGCCGGCCGCCGCGTGCGCCTGTTCGGTGAAGTGCGCGGCGGTTTCTTCGGCGACGAGATGGTGCACCCGCGGCTGCATGCCGTCGATGACGGCGAGCCGCTGCCGCAGGCGCTGACGCCGATTTACCCGACCACCGCCGGGCTCGCGCAGTCGGCGCTGCGCAAGCTCGTCGCCCGCGCGCTGCACGCCGTCCCGCTCGACGAGTACCTGCCCGAGGCGGTGCTCGCCGGGCTCGGGCTGCCCGGCTTCGCCGACGCGGTGCGCACGCTGCACCACCCGCCGCCGGACGTCGACGCGGCCGCGCTCGAAGATCGCGACCACCCGGCGTGGCGGCGCATCAAGTTCGAGGAACTGCTGGTCCAGCAGCTGTCGCTGCGCCGCGCGTACAACGCCCGCCGCACGCATCGCGCGCCGGCCCTGCAGGCCACCGGTCGTCTCTGCGATGCGCTGCTCGCCCGGCTGCCGTTCCGTCTCACCGGCGCGCAGGCCCGCGCGGTCGCCGCGATCGCGCACGACCTCGCCGTGCCACACCCGATGCAGCGCCTGCTGCAGGGCGACGTCGGCAGCGGCAAGACGATCGTCGCCGCGCTGGCGATGCTGCAGGCCGCCGAAAACGGGTTCCAGGCGGTGCTGATGGCGCCCACCGAGATCCTCGCCGAACAGCACTGGAAAAAACTCGCCGCGTGGCTCGAACCGCTCGGCGTCGACATCGCGTGGCTGTCGGGCGGCCGCCGGAGGCGCGAACGCGACGCCGAGCTCGCGCGTCTTGCGAGCGGCAAAGTGCTGCTTGCGGTCGGCACCCACGCGCTGATCGAGGACCCGGTGCTGCTGCCGCGGCTCGGCCTCGCGATCGTCGACGAGCAGCACCGCTTCGGCGTGCGCCAGCGCCTCGCGCTGCGCGACAAGGGCGCGGGCGGCAGCCATCCGCACATGCTGATGATGTCGGCAACGCCGATTCCGCGCACGCTGGCGATGAGCTACTACGCCGATCTCGACGTCACCGTGCTCGACGAGCTGCCGCCGGGGCGCACGCCGATCCTCACCAAGCTCGTGTCCGACCTGCGCCGCGACCAGGTCGTCGCCCGCGTGCGCGACGCGTGTCTGGCCGGGCGCCAGGCGTACTGGGTGTGTCCGCTGATCGAGGAGTCGGAGGCGCTGCAGCTGAAGACCGCGCTCGAGACGTTCGACACCCTCACCGCCGCGCTGCCGGAGCTGAGAATCGGCCTCGTCCATGGGCGCCTCAAGGGCGAAGAAAAATCAGCGACGATGGCCGCGTTCGCTGCGGGCGAGCTGCATCTGCTGGTCGCGACGACGGTCATCGAAGTCGGCGTCGATGTGCCGAACGCGAGCCTGATGGTCATCGAGCACGCCGAGCGCTTCGGTCTCGCGCAGCTGCACCAGCTGCGCGGCCGCGTCGGGCGCGGCACCGCCGAGTCCGTGTGCATCCTGCTGTTCGCGCAGCCGCTGTCGGAAAACGGCCGTGCGCGCCTGAAGGTGATCTATGAACACAGCGACGGCTTCGCGATCGCACGCGAGGATCTGCACATCCGCGGCCCGGGCGAATTCGTCGGTGCCCGCCAGAGCGGCACGCCGCTGCTGCGCTACGCCGACCTCGAACGCGACGCGGAGCTGCTCGGGCCGGCACGCTCGCTCGCCGAACATCTGCTCGATGAAGCGCCGCAGACAGCCGCGCGCGTGATGGAGCGCTGGCTTGGCGGCCGCGAGGGGCTGCTGCGGGCCTGAGGTGCCAGCCGCCCGCCCTGTCCCGCCGCCGCCGCCAAGTCCCGCGACGTCCCGCGACGTCCCGCGACGTCCCGCGACGTCCCGCGATTGGGCCGGCCTGCCGTTCCCGGTATCATGCGTGGCCCCGCGGCGTCCTGCCGGCGTCCTTTTCCATGCGCATCCGACCTCACCCCGAAACCTGGCTCGAACGCCCGCCGCGCGCCCGGGTGCTCCCGCAGCTGCGCCCCTGGCTCACCGATCCAGGTTCGCTGACCGCGCGCATCCGCAGTCGCTGCAGCCTGTTTTCGGTCGAGGTGCTCGCCCAGCGCCTCGCCGTCCCGCACCCGGACGAGGCCGCGCTGCTCGGGCTGCGCCGCGGCGAACTCGCGTGGCTGCGCGAAGTGTTGCTCGCCGCCGACGGCGTCCCGGTAGTGTTCGCGCGCAGCATCCTGCCGCGGCACAACGTGCGCGGAGCATGGATCCTGTTCCAGGGGCTCGGCTCCCGTCCGCTCGGCGCCGCGCTGTTCGCCGACCCGCGCATCCGCCGCCAGCCGTTGGCCTGCAGCTGTCTCGATCGCCGGGACGCGCGCTATCATCGCGCTTCGGCCGCCGTCGCGCCGCGCCGCCTGCCGCCCGCGCTGTGGGCGCGCCGGTCGCTGTTCGGCCTGCGCGGCCGCACGCTGCTGGTCAGCGAAGTGTTCCTGCCCACGATTCTGGAGTTGCCGACATGATGATTGCCCCCGCCACGCTGTCCGGCCGGTTGCCGCTGTACCTGCGGCTGATGCGTCTCGACAAGCCGATCGGCATCCTGCTGCTGATGTGGCCGACGCTGTGGGCGTTGTGGCTCGCCGCCGACGGGTTTCCGCCGCTGCACGTGGTCGCGATCTTCGTCCTCGGCACGGCGCTGATGCGCTCGGCCGGCTGCGTCATCAACGACTACGCCGACCGCGACTTCGACGGCCACGTCGAGCGCACGCGGACGCGGCCGCTGGCGACCGGCGCGGTGACGATCCGCGAGGCGCTGCTGCTCGCCGCCGCGCTGTCGCTGGTGTCCTTCGTGCTGATCCTGCCGCTCGATCCGCTGGTGCGGTGGCTGTCGCTGCCGGCGCTGTTTCTCGCCGTGAGCTACCCCTACACGAAGCGTTTCCTCGCGATCCCGCAAGCCTACCTGGGCATCGCGTTCGGTTTCGGCATCCCGATGGGGTTCGCCGCGGTGCAGGGCGAAGTGCCGGCGCTCGCGTGGCTGCTGCTGCTCGCGAACATCTTCTGGGCGATCGCGTACGACACCGAATACGCGATGGTCGACCGTCCCGATGACCTGAAGATCGGCATCAAGACTTCCGCGATCACGTTCGGCCGCTTCGACGTCGCCGCGGTGATGCTGTGCTACACGGTCGCGTTCGGTCTGATCGCCGCCGTCGGCGTCGCGGCGGGGCGCGGGCCGTGGTTCTTCGGCGGGATCGCGGTCGCAGCGGCGATCGCGATCTACCACTACACGCTGATCCGCCACCGCGACCGTGCGCGCTGCTTCAGGGCTTTCCTGCACAACAACTGGGTCGGCGCGGCGCTGTTCGTCGCCCTCGTCATCGACTACGTTGCGTTTCCCGCGGCCTGAACTAGGGTGAACCGACCGCGATCACACGGTCGAATGACGGCGCGGAAAACCGCGCGGATCCCCAAGGAGACCATGATGAAAAAGAGCCTGATTGCGGGCCTGCTGGCGATGGCGCTGTCCGGCAGCGCATTCGCGTTCCACTGTCCCGCCGAGATGAAAAAGATCGACGAGGCACTCGCGAAAAACCCGATGCTCACTGCCGAACAAATGACCGAAGTGAAGCAGCTGCGCGCCGAAGGCGAAACGCTGCACAAGGCCGGCAAGCACCAGGAAGCGCTCGATACCCTCGAGAAAGCGAAGAAAATCCTGAAGATCGAAACCTGATCGGGCCGGATCGGGCGCCAGATGGGGGCCGCGTTGCGCGGCACCCAGCGTCTTTCGCCGCGCAGCGCATCGATAAGCCGGTCGTGCGCCCTAGCCGCCGGCCGGCTTATCATTCGGCCCGGACCATTCTGGACGCTTCCATGCATTTCATGACCGCCCTCCGGGCCGCCTGGCGCACGCGCAACAGCCTGCTGTGCGTCGGCCTCGACCCCGACCCGACGCGTTTCCCCGCGCACCTGCACGGGCAACCGGACGCCATATTCCGCTTCTGCAGCGCGATCGTCGATGCGACCGCCGATCTCGTCTGCTGCTTCAAGCCGCAGATCGCGTACTTCGCCGCGCAGCGCGCCGAGGACCAGCTCGAAGCGCTGATCGCGCACATCCACGCCCGTCATCCCGACACCCCGGTGATCCTCGACGCGAAGCGCGGCGACATCGGCAGCACCGCCGGGCAGTACGCCGTCGAAGCGTTCGAGCGCTTCGGCGCCGACGCGATCACGGTCAATCCGTACATGGGCCGCGACTCGGTCGAGCCCTATCTCGACTACGCCGACAAGGGCGTGATCCTGCTGTGCCGCACGTCGAACCCCGGCGGCAGCGACCTGCAGTTCCTCGACGTCGGCGGCGGCGAGCGCCTCTTCGAGCGCGTCGCCCGCCTGGTTGCCGACGAGTGGAATGCCAGCGGCAACTGCAGCCTGGTCGTCGGCGCGACCTTCCCGGCCGAGATCGCGCGCGTGCGCGAACTCGTCGGTGACATGCCGCTGCTGGTGCCCGGCATCGGCGCGCAGGGCGGCGACATCGCCGCGACGGTGCAGGCCGGGCGCAGCGCGGACGGCAGCGGGCTGATGATCAACTCGTCGCGCGCGATCCTGTACGCCGGCGCGGACCACGACTTCGCCGCCGCCGCCCGCCGCGCCGCCCTCGACACGCGGGACGCCATCAACCGCCACCGCTGAATCCCCGCCCCCGGTTCTGCATCGCCCGCGCATGCCATGATGCCGCCGCCATCGCGGTTGCAAATGTGGGTAATATGCGGTCCAATTCCGGCCGATTCACGATTCGTTACAGGTCGGCCGCTGGCAATTTCTCGAAGGGGGTTCAGTGCGTTCAATGGCAAAAGGGATATTCAGGGGCCTGGCGCTCGGCGTCACGGCGTCGCTGCTGGTGGCATGTGGCGGCGGGGGTGGCGGAGGCGGTAGCGACGGCGGCGGCAATTCACCTCTCATACCCAATCCGGCAGAGACGCTGAAGCTGACATTCTCGGCGGACCGTACTTCCCTGCCGCTGAACATCGCAGGCGATGCCGCCGCGATCGGCAGCCCCTACACTTCGACGATCAATCTTCGCGGCAGCTTCGTGCCGGGCGGCGGCACCGAGGGCGGCAACTGCTGGTCGGCCGAATTCAACATCATCAGCGGCGCAGCTTCTGGCTTCCTGGTTCCACCGCTGCTCGCCGGCGCCACGAGTGGCAGCACGACGTTTTTCACCAGCTCGTCGTCCGGAAACTGGAACGTGCTGCTGACTTCGACCAACAAGGCCGGAACCGTGACGATCGAAGTCGCGGTGCCGAACCCGAACACCGCCACCGTCACCTGCAACGACGACAAGATCGAAATCGGCGCCCGCTTTGCCGGCACTCCGATCTCCTATATCCGCGAGCAATTCCAGGTGGCGGTTGGCCAGGCGACCGGCAAGGCGTCGCAGATCGTGATCAATACGAGCGCGCCGAATTTCCTGTTCGCGCAGAACACGAACGGCCCTGCCCAGTTGCTGCTTCAGGCACAGCTTCTCGATGATGTGGGTCAGCGGGTTCCAGATCCGGCGATCGGAGTGAACAATCTTTATGCACGTATCGTTCCGACGGGTAGTGCAGCAGACGACGACGCCAAACTGCGCGGTACGGGTGGAGACAATACTTGGGTGAGGGCGCGCTCGATCAACGGTCAAGCACAGTTCAGCCTGATTAGCGGTGCGGCGATTGGCGATGTGCTGGTCGAAGTGGTGACCGACCGCCTCGACAATAACGTGGATAATGGCATCAGCCAATTGACCTCGAATATGAGAAAGATTTCGGTGGTTGAATCGGTGGGGCAGGCGGCTTTAGCCATAAGTGGAGCAGGGGCGTTGCCGGAGGCTGAGCAGAGCACTCACTATTCGCCTGTAATTCTGAATGCATCGGGAGGGATTCCGCCTTTCGAGTGGTCGAAAGCTCCCGGCAGCAATCTGCCGTCTGGCTTAACCTTGCAGCCTTATGGGGTGATCACGGGGATGCCATTGGAGGCAGGATCTTTCAGTTTTGCCGTGCGGGTCAAAGATTCCGGGATCCCTGCGCAGGAGGTGGAGGCCGTTTATACGATCCTGATTCAGCCCGAACCAGAGCCCGAGCCAGAACCCGCGCCCGAGCCGCCGGCTGAGTTGACGATCGATGGGGCCAATGACATAACTGCAGGGAAAGTGAGTCAAGACTATGTCCACGTGTTTTCTGCAACCGGCGGTGAGGAAGGTCAGTCCACCACATGGAGCGTGAAGTTCTTTAAAGGTGGTGTGATTCAGGCTAATGACATGGGCCTGACGATGAGCGCTGCCGGCGGTATTTCTGGGAAGCCGGAACAAGCGGGTACCTTCGTGGTGGATGTGACCGTTGTCCGGGGTGCTTCGACAGCAAGCAGGGCCTTCACTCTGACAGTTAATCCTTAGAGTACATCAGGGTTTGATCACGTAATTAAACGAGTCCCGCATCCCGCTTGTTCAAACCCCGCTCTTCGGAAGAAGGCGGGGTTTTTCTATGAATGCGCCGTGGCGACGGAAGCGAATTGCGCTTCTCGATGATGGCGTATACGCTATCACTCATGATCCCGATCGTAATCGATACCAACGTATTCGTTGCTGCGATGCGCTCCGAGCGCGGCGCTTCGCGTGAAGTGCTTCGGCTTGCGCTGAGAGGGGTTTGTCAGCCGTTGTTTGGTAATGCGCTGTGGCTGGAATACGAGGATCTGCTGGGCAGGCCGGTGTGGACGGACGCGACGACGCCCGAAGAGCGCCGTCAGGTGCTCGCCGCATTGGCCCGGGTAGGACGTTGGGTGACGGTGTATTACGGCTGGCGCCCCAATCTGCCTGACGAGGCAGATAACCATCTCATCGAGCTGGCTCTCGCGGGCGGTGCGACGGCTGTCGTGACACACAACATCCGGGATGTCGGGCGAGGTGAATTGAAGTGGGGCGGGTTGCGGGTAATGACGCCGGCCGAATGCTTGGAGGTATTGCGATGAGTACATTGACGATCCGGCTGCCCGATGACACGGCGGAGCGGCTGAAGTCGCTGGCGCGCAGCCGAGGATTGAGTGTGAACAAGCTCGTCGAGGAAATGAGCGCGCAGGCGCTCGCCGCGTGGGACACGGAAAACCGCTTTCGTGCGCTCGCCGCACAGGGCGATGTCCGCCAGGCGCTCGGCATTCTTGATCGACTCGACAACCACGCCGACAACAGTGGGCACTGAAACGGCGGAATCGCGATGGCATTTCGTGCTCGAAACGCGCACTGGCGAGTAAAAAAACCGTATGAAATACCACGACCTTCGCGACTTCATCGCCCAGCTCGAAGAGCGCGGCGAACTCAAGCGCATTGCCGTTGCTGTCGACACGCATCTCGAGATGACCGAGATCGCCGACCGCGTCTTGCGTGCCGGGGGGCCGGCGCTGCTGTTCGAGCAGCCGGTGACGCGCGGGGTGGCGCAGGCGATCCCGGTGCTCGCGAATCTCTTCGGCACGCCGCAGCGCGTTGCGCTCGGCATGGGCGAGGAACTCGCGGACGGCGACTGGCAGACGCCGCTGCGTGAAGTCGGCAGGCTGCTCGCGTTCCTCAAGGAGCCCGAGCCGCCGAAAGGATTCCGGGACGCGTGGGAGAAGCTGCCGGTGTTCCGCCAGGTGCTGAACATGGCGCCGAAGGAGGTGCGTTCGGCGCCCTGCCAGGAAGTGGTGTGGGAAGGCGCGGAGGTCGATCTGGCGCGGCTGCCGATCCAGCATTGCTGGCCCGGCGACGTCGCGCCGCTGATCACGTGGGGCCTTGTCGTGACACGCGGGCCGGGCAAGAAGCGGCAGAACCTCGGCATCTACCGCCAACAGGTGCTGGGCCGCGATCGGGTGATCATGCGCTGGCTCGCGCATCGCGGCGGCGCGCTGGATTTTCGCGATCATCAACAGGCGCATCCGGGCGAAGCGTTCCCGGTCGCGGTCGTGCTCGGCTGCGACCCGGCGACGATCCTCGGCGCGGTGACGCCGGTGCCGGATTCGCTGTCGGAATACCAGTTCGCCGGGCTGTTGCGCGGCGCGAAGACCGAACTGGTCAAATGCCTCGGCTCCGACCTGCAGGTGCCGGCGTCGGCCGAGATCGTGCTCGAAGGCGTGATCCACCCCGGCGACACCGCGGCCGAAGGGCCGTACGGCGACCACACCGGCTATTACAACGAGGTCTCGGAGTTCCCGGTGTTCACGATCGAACGCATCACGATGCGCAGGGACCCGATCTACCATTCGACCTACACCGGCAAGCCGCCCGACGAGCCGGCGATGCTCGGGCTCGCGCTCAACGAAGTGTTCGTGCCGCTGTTGCAGAAACAGTATCCGGAGATCGTCGATTTCTACCTGCCGCCGGAAGGCTGCTCGTACCGGCTCGCAGTGGTCAGCATCCGGAAGCAGTACCCGGGCCACGCGAAGCGCGTGATGTTCGGCATCTGGAGCTTCCTGCGGCAGTTCATGTATACGAAGTTCATCATCGTCGTCGATGACGACGTCGCGATCCGCGACTGGAAGGAAGTGATCTGGGCGCTGACGACGCGCGTCGACGCGAGCCGCGACACGGTGCTCGTCGATAACACGCCGATCGACTACCTCGACTTCGCGAGCCCGGTCGCGAGCCTCGGCAGCAAGATGGGGCTCGATGCGACGAACAAGTGGCCCGGCGAGACGACGCGCGAATGGGGCCGGCCGATCGTCATGGACGACGCGGTGAAGGTGCGCGTCGACGCGATGTGGGGCGAGCTCGGCCTGTAGCGGACAAATCGGGCGCCTGCGCGAACGGACCGCACCGTCCGCAGTCGCATCCTCGATGCGCTTCAACAGCAAAGGAGTTCCGCATGACCCAGTATTCGTCCGACGGCGGCCCGGTGCGCAGCGCCGATCTCGGCAACCTCGTCACGCTGACGCACTTGATCTACGCGCTGCACGCGTTCGCGGTGGTCACCGGAGTCGTCGGCAGCGCGACGATCATCGGCAGCTTCGTTGCCAGCGTGCCGTCGATCGTCGCCGTGGTGCTGAACTATCTCAAGCGCGGCGCAGTCCGCGGCACCTGGCTGGAAAGCCATTTTCGCTGGCAGATCCGCACGTTCTGGTTCGCGGCGCTGTGGATCGTCGCGGGCCTGCTGCTGGCGTTCACGATCATCGGCATCCCGCTCGCGCTGGCGCTCGTCGCCGGCGCCGGCCTGTGGGTCGTCTACCGCGTCGCGCGCGGGTGGTGGAGCCTCCTGCATCGCGGCATGATGCCGATGCCGCCGGGGTGACAGCGCGAGGCGGCGGCAGGGAGGCGAGGCTCAGCGCGCGTCCCACACCCATTCGAGCAGCGCGTCCTGCGCCGCCTGGCTGCTGCCCGCCGCGACATCGTTGGCCAGCATCGCGACGACATGGCGGCGGCCGTTGCGGTCCAGCACGTAGCCGGCCATCGCGCGTACGCCGTTGATCGAGCCGGTCTTGATATGCGCCTGGCCGCGCGCCGGGCTGTCGTGGAGCCGGCCGCGCGCGGTGCCGTCGAGGCCGGCGACCGGCAGCGCGGCGATGAATTCCGGCATGTACGGTCGCCGCCACGCAGTGAGCAGGATTTCGCCGAGGGTTCGGGCGCTGACGCTCTCGCTGCGCGACAGGCCGGAGCCGTTCTCGACGAACAGCCCGGCCGTGCTGATGCCCGCCGCGTCGAGCAGCGCCCGCGTGAGCGCCGCGCCGCCGGCGACCATGTCGGGCGATGTCGCGTCGGTGGCGCCGAGGGTGGCGAGCAGCTGGCGCGCGATCACGTTGCTCGACCATTTGTTCATCTCGCGCACGACGTCCGCGAGCGGCGGCGAGCTGCCGGTCAGCAGCGGCGCGGCATCACTGGGCACTGTGCCCGGCCTCGCGACGCCTTCGAGCTTGCCGCCGAGTTCCGCCCACAGCGCGGCGACGGCGGCGACGCCGAAGCGTTCCGGCGGCAGCGGCGCCGTCGCCCAGTCGCGCTGGCCGCAGCTCGCCGGCAGGCTGCCGAGCAGCACCAGGCGCGGACCGCCCGGCGCGGCTTCGAGCAACGCGTCGAGGTCGCGGTACCACACCCCGCACTCGCCCGCTGCGATGACGATGCGGTTGTCGATGTCGAGCCCTTTCAGCGGCGGGCTGGCCGCGACCGTGACCCGCTCGCCCGGCCTGCCTGCGGGCAGCAGCGTCAAATTCAGCGTGTTGAAATTCACCAGCAGGCCGTGGGCGCCGCTGTTGTACGGGCGCAGCGCGCGATCGTCGAACGCCGCCGGGTCGTGCTGCGGCAGCCGCAGCGCCGAGCCGTCGAGCACGAGATCGCCGCGGATTGTCTCGATGCCGAGCGCGCGGATCTTGCGCAGCAGCGTCCACAGCCGCTCGACGCTCAGCAGCGGGTCCGCGCCGCCGATCAGGTAGAGGTCGCCTTCGAGCACGCCGGCGCGGATGGTCCCGGTCGCCGCGACGCGAGTCGTCCACACGTGCGCCGGGCCGAAGCGCTCGAACGCGGCGAACGCGGTGACGAGCTTCATCACGGACGCCGGATTCATCGGCCGCTCGGCGTTTACGCGCAGTTGCGGTTCGCCGTCGTCGACGGCCTGCACCCACAGCGCGACGGCCGATTGCGGAATGTGCGCGGCAGCGAGGGCCTGTGCGACCGGCTCCGGCAGCGCGGAAGCGTGGGAGGGGTGGGCGGTGGCGAGCCAGCCGCCGAGGAACAGCGCGCCGAGCACGCGCAACAATGCGCTCGTCATCGGCGGAATGCCGGATTGCGGTGCTTTGGCGGCCGGCGCGGCGCGTGCCGCTTGTCGGCAGGATACAATTCGGCCTCCTGATCGTTCGCGGGCCCGGCATTCTACGCTGCCGCGCGGACGACGATTCCGTCCATAGGGGAGTTCCATGATTCTGGTAACCGGCGGCGCCGGCTTCATCGGTGCCAACTTCGTGCTCGACTGGCTGGGCCAGACCGGCGAACCGGTCGTCAATCTCGATGCCCTGACCTACGCCGGCAACCGCGAGAACCTCGCTTCGCTGACGGGCGATGCGCGCCACGTGTTCGTCCACGGCGACATCTGCGACCGCGCGCTGCTCGACCGCCTGCTGGCCGAACATCACCCGCGCGCGATCGTGCATTTCGCCGCCGAGAGCCACGTCGACCGCTCGATCCACGGGCCGGCGGCGTTCGTCCGCACCAACGTCGAAGGCACCTTCACGCTGCTCGAGGCGGCGCGCGCGTACTGGTCCGGGCTCGACGGCGACGCGAAAGCGGGATTCCGCTTCCTGCATGTGTCGACCGACGAGGTGTACGGCTCGCTCGGCCCCGCCGACCCGGCGTTCACCGAGACGAAAGGCTTCGAGCCGAACAGCCCGTATTCCGCGAGCAAGGCCGCTTCCGACCACCTCGTGCGGGCCTGGCATCACACCTACGGCCTGCCGGTGGTGACGACGAACTGCTCGAACAACTACGGCCCGTACCAGTTCCCCGAGAAGCTGATCCCGCTGATGATCGCCAATGCGCTCGCCGGCAAGCCGCTGCCGGTCTATGGCGACGGGCAGAACGTGCGCGACTGGCTGTACGTCGGCGACCATTGCGCGGCGATCCGCGAAGTGCTCGCGCGCGGGCGCGCAGGCGAGACTTACAACGTCGGCGGCTGGAACGAGAAGCCGAACCTCGACATCGTGCATACGGTGTGCACGCTGCTCGACGAGCTGCGCCCCGACCCCGCCGGCCCGCATGCGCGGCTCATCACCTACGTCGCCGACCGGCCCGGACACGACCGGCGCTACGCGATCGACGCGCGCAAGATCGAACGCGAACTCGGCTGGCGGCCCGTCGAGACGTTCGAATCGGGCATCCGCAAGACCATCGCGTGGTACCTCGATCACCAGGACTGGGTCGCGCATGTGCAGAGCGGCGCCTACCGTGAGTGGGTCGACCGCAACTATGGCCAACGATAGGAAGGACTTGACGCGATGAGCGCACGCAAAGGCATCATCCTCGCCGGCGGTTCCGGCACCCGGCTGCATCCGGCCACCCTCGCGGTATCCAAGCAGCTGCTCCCGGTCTATGACAAGCCGATGATCTATTACCCGCTCAGCACGCTGATGCTGGCCGGCATCCGCGACATCCTGATCATCTCGACGCCGCAGGACACGCCGCGTTTCGAGCAGCTGCTCGGCGACGGCAAGCGCTGGGGGCTGAGCCTGCGGTATGCGGTGCAGCCGAGCCCGGACGGGCTCGCGCAGGCCTTCCTGATCGGCGAGGAGTTCCTCGCCGGCGGCCGCTCGGCGCTGGTGCTCGGCGACAACCTGTTCTATGGCCACGAATTTTCCGACTCGCTGCGGCAAGCGGGCCAGCGGGCGCAGGGTGCGACGGTGTTCGCGTATCCGGTGCACGATCCGGAGCGCTACGGCGTCGTCGAATTCGACGCCGACGGCCGGGCGGTGAGCCTCGAGGAGAAGCCGGCGCGGCCGAAGAGCCGTTACGCGGTGACCGGCCTGTACTTCTACGACGAGCGCGTCGTCGACATCGCCCGCTCGCTCAGGCCCAGCGCGCGCGGCGAACTCGAGATCACCGATGTCAATCGCGAGTATCTCGAGGCCGGCGCGCTCGATGTCGAAGTCATGGGGCGGGGCCATGCGTGGCTCGACACCGGCACGCACGAGAGCCTGCTCGACGCGAGCCTGTTCATCCAGACGATCGAGAAGCGCCAGGGGCTGAAGATTGCGTGTCCGGAGGAAATCGCGTGGCGCGCGGGCTGGATCGATGCCGACCAGCTGCAGGCGCTCGCCCGGCCGCTGGCGAAGAACGGCTACGGCCAGTATCTGCAGCGGCTCCTCGACGAGCGGGTGTTCTGATGAAGGCCGTGCCGACCTCGATTCCCGACGTGCTGATGATCGAGCCGAAAGTGTTCGGCGATGCGCGCGGCTTCTTTTTCGAGAGTTTCAACGCGCGGGCTTTTCGCGACGCGACCGGGCTCGACGAGACCTTCGTGCAGGACAACCATTCGCGCTCGGCGCGCGGCGTGTTGCGCGGCCTGCACTACCAGATCCGCCAGCCGCAGGGCAAGCTCGTGCGGGTCGTGCGCGGCGCGGTGTTCGACGTCGCGGTCGACCTGCGCCGGGCGTCGCCGAGCTTCGGCCGCTGGGCAGGGGTGGAGCTGTCCGAGGACAACCACCGCCAGCTGTGGATTCCGCCCGGTTTCGCGCACGGCTTCGTCGTGCTGTCGGAATCGGCCGATTTTCTCTACAAGACCACCGACTATTACGCGCCGGAGCACGAGCGCTGCCTGCTGTGGAACGACCCGGCGGTCGGTGTCGACTGGCCGCTCGACGCCCCGCTGCTGTCGGGGAAGGACCGCGAAGGCAAGCCGCTCGCCGCCTGCGAGGTGTTCGAATGAAGCTGCTGGTGACCGGCGCGAACGGCCAGGTCGGCTGGGAACTCGCGCGCAGCCTGATGCCGCTCGGCGATGTGATTGCGCTCGACCGCAGCCGCTGCGATCTGTCCCGGCCGGCTGCGCTCGCAGCGCTGATTGGGGAGCTCGCGCCGGACGTCATCGTCAACGCCGCGGCCTACACCGCCGTCGACCGCGCCGAAAGCGACGAGACGGCGGCGACGCTGATCAACGGCGCCGCGCCGGGCGAACTGGCCCGCGTCGCGAAGCGTAGCGGTGCACTGCTGGTGCATTACTCGACCGACTACGTGTTCGACGGCACAAAGCCCGCGCCGTACGACGAGGACGACCCGGTCGCGCCGATCAACGCCTACGGCCGCAGCAAACTCGCGGGCGAGCTCGCAATTCGCGAAAGCGGTTGTGACCACCTGATCTTCCGTACGACCTGGGTGTTCGCGGCGCGCGGCGGCAATTTCGTGCGCACGATGCTGCGTCTGGGAGGCGAGCGCGACAGCCTGCAAATCGTCGCGGATCAAATCGGCGCGCCGACCTGGGCGCGCAACATTGCCGATGCGACGGCGCTTGCGGTCGCCCGGGCGCAGGCGGAGCGGCAGCAGCACAGTTTCTCGTCGGGAGTGTTCAATCTCGCGTCCCGCGGAGAGACCAGCTGGCACGGTTTTGCCGAGACAATCTTCGCCGCCGCGCGAGCGCAACTGCCCGGCATCGGCCTGAAAGTCGCCGCGGTGACGCCGATTCCCTCGTCCGCCTATCCGACGCCGGCCGCGCGGCCGGCCAATTCACGCCTCGCCCCGGGCAAGCTGCAGGCGCGCTTCGGTATCGTCATGCCGCGATGGGAGGATGCGCTCGCGCGCTGCCTCGATGATCTCGCCGGCGGTGAGCGGCGGGGAGGCGCGCGCGGTGACGGAAGCGTCACCGGGAGGGCGGCGCGATGAGCGGCTTCGAGCACTTTGCGCGCGATGCGATCGAACTCGAGCGCGAGATCCTGAAGCGCGGCATCCTGCTCGGGCTCGACTGGGCGGACGCGGCGGCGATGCGGCAGCTCGCGCGCGAGGCGCTCGACGGCGGCGCCGAGCATACCACCGCGCTGTTGCACGATCCGGACCCGCAGCACAAGGCGAGGGGAGAGCTGTTCGCGTTCGCGGTCCTGATGCTGCGCACGATGACGGAGAGTGCTGAAACGGGCCTGCACACGCATGGCGGGCCGGCCTGGAAAGCGTTCGGCCGGGCGCTGATCGAAGAGTCCCGGCGCGGCCCCTTTTCAGGGTAGCGGCGACTCCAGCGCGTAGAGCGACTCCACTGTTTCGCGCTGTCGCACGAGGTGTGTGCGGGGACCGTCGACGATGACTTCGGCGGCGCGCGGGCGCGTGTTGTAGTTCGAACTCATCGCCATGCCGTATGCGCCGGCCGACAGCAGCGCGACCAGGTCGCCGGCCGCGACGGCCAACGGGCGGTCGTGCGCGAGGAAATCGCCGCTTTCGCAGATCGGCCCGACGATCTCGTAATTGCATTCCGGCACGTCGCGCGGCGCCACCGCGACCGCTTCGTGATAGGCGTCGTAGAGGGCGGGGCGCGCGAGGTCGTTCATCGCCGCGTCGACGATCGCGAAATTCCGCTCGGCGCCCGGCTTCAGGTATTCGACGCGGGTCAGCAGCAGGCCGGCGTTGCCGATCAGCGAGCGGCCCGGTTCGAAGCAGAGCTCCTCGCTGCGGCCGTCGAGCAGGCGCAGCAGCGGCGCGAGATAGGCTGCGACCGACGGGGGCGCCTCGTCGCGGTAGCGAATGCCGAGGCCGCCGCCGAGATCGATGTGGTCGAGATGGATCCCTTCCGCTGCGAGCTCATCGACGAGTCCGAGCACTTTTTCGGCCGCTTCGGCGATCGGCCCGGAGTCCAGGAGTTGCGACCCGATGTGGCAGGCGATGCCGCTGATCCGGACATTCGCCATCCCCGCGGCACGGCGGTACAGCGCGAGCGCGGTGTCGAACGCGACACCGAACTTGTTGTTCTTCAGTCCGGTGGAAATGTAGGGGTGAGTCTTGGGGTCGACGTCCGGGTTCACGCGCAGCGCGATCGGCGCCCGCGTGCCGAGCTCGCCCGCGAGCATGTCGAGCCGCTCCAGCTCGGCCTCGGATTCGACGTTGAAGCAGCGGATGCCGGCCGCGAGCGCCTCGCGCATCTCGGCCCCGCTCTTGCCGACGCCGGAAAACACCACTTTGCCCGGGTCGCCGCCCGCCGCCAGCACGCGCGACAACTCGCCGCCCGAAACGATGTCGAACCCGGCGCCGAGTTTTGCGAACATTGCGAGCACGCCGAGGTTGGAGTTCGCCTTGACGGCGTAGCACACCAGCGCGCGGCGTCCGGCGAGCGCGTGACGGTACGCGTCAAAAGCCTGCTCGAGTGCCTGGCGCGAATAGACGTAGATCGGCGTGCCGAAGCGCTCGGCGATCGCCGCGAGCGGAACGTCTTCGATCTGCAGCCCGTCGGGGCCGGGGCGCAGCGTGGGGATCGGAAAGTCGGAATTCATTTCGAGTCGCTCGGGGCGGAAGAGGCTTTGCTATGATCGGCGTCGATCGCGGGTGCCGCACGCGGCGGTGCGACCGGAATCTCGGGCAGGTACAGCGGCCCCTTGATGCCGCACCCGGACAGGAACAGCGTGCTGCCCAGCACCGCCGCAATGAGAGTCGCTCGCATGGTGTCGCCGATCGGAAAAACGGGAATCCTAACAGAAGGAGAGATCATGGAAGAAGCCGCATTCAACGCTCTTGCCGATGCGGAACTCGCGCGCATCGAAGCCGCCCTCGAAAGCTGCGGCGCCGACATCGACATCGAACCGAAGCCTGGCGGCGTGCTCGAGATCGAGTTCGAGAACGGCACGAAGATGATCATCAACCGCCATACGGCGGCGCGCGAGATCTGGGTCGCGGCGAAGTCGGGATGCTTCCACTTCCGCCCCGACAGCGGTCGCTGGCTGGCGACGCGCGACGGGGCGGAACTGTACGCGATGCTGTCCGAACTGGTGCGACAGCAGTCCGGAGTCGCCGTCAGCCTTTCGGCTGGCTGAGGCTGAACAGGGCCCGGGCCGCTCAGCGCTTCACCGGCGTCGGCGTGCGTTCGACGACCGGCGCGGGAGCGTAGATGGGTTCGACCGGCGAGGCGAGCGGCACTGGCACTGCCTCGTCGGGCGCTTCGGCCGGCGGGAAGAGCCCGACGGGCAGCGTCGGAACCTCCAGCGGCTGCGACGGCAGGTTTTCGCGGTAGATGTACTCTTCGCGGCCGCTGCCTTGCAAGTGGATCGCGAGCAGTCCGTCGGGCTGCGCGAGGGCCTTTTCCGGGACTCCCTTGAGCGCCGTCCGCATGTAGTTCACCCATATCGGCAGGGCGGCGGAACCGCCGGTTTCGCCGCGGCCGAGATTGCGCGGCTGGTCGTAGCCCATCCAGCTTACGGCGACGAGGTCGGGGTTGTAGCCGGTGAACCACGCATCGACGTAATCGTTCGTGGTGCCGGTCTTGCCGGCGAGATCGCCGCGCTTGAGCGCCAGGGCGCGGGTGCCGGTGCCGCGCCGGATCACGTCCTGCAGCATCGAATTCATCAGCCACGCATTGCGCGGGTCGATGACGCGCGGGGCGCTTTCGCCGGCGACCGGAGGATCGACTTTCGCCACCACGCGGCCGTCGCCGTCGATGATCTCCTTCACGATGTACGGATCGATGCGGTAGCCGCCATTGGCGAACACGGCATAGGCTCCCGCCATTTCCCAGGGCGTCACGCTGCCTGCGCCCAGGGCCATGGTGAGGTACGGCGGATGGCGTTCCGCGTCGAAGCCGAAGCGCGTGACGTAGTCCTGCGCATAGTGCGGCGTGATCGACTGCAGCAGGCGGATCGAGACCATGTTCTTCGAGCGCGCCAGGCCGTCGCGCAGTGTCATTGGTCCGTCATACTTGCCGTCGTAGTTCCGCGGTTCCCAGTCCTTGCTGCCGGTGACGCCGGCAGGGAAGAAGAGCGGCGCGTCGTCTTCGACGCTGCTCGGCGAAAAACCCCGCTCCAGCGCGGCCGAATAGATGAACGGCTTGAAGCTCGAGCCCGGCTGGCGCAATGCCTGCGTCACGTGATTGAACTTGCTGTGGCCGAAGTCGAAGCCGCCGATCAGCGCCCGAACCGCGCCGGTGTTCGCGTCGAGCGACACCAGCGCCGCCTGGACTTCGGGTACCTGCAGGATTTCCCAGCCTTTCTCGCCGTTGTCGCGGATGCGAACGACGGCGCCCGGGCGGATCCGCCTGCTCTGTGGCGCGCGCTGGTTGAGCATCGGCGCCGCGAAACTCAGTCCGCTGCCGCTGATCGTGATCGTTTCGCCGTGGCGATAGACGCGGACGCGCTTCGGCGAAGCCTCGAGAACCAGCGCCGGGAGCAGGTCGTCGTACTCCTCGAACTCCGACAGCAACTCGTCGAGGCGCTCCTCGTCGTTGGCTGCGACCCCGGCGAGATCGACGAAGCCTTCAGGGCCGCGGTAGCCGCGGCGGCGGTCGTAATCGAGCACGCCCTGGCGCACCGCGCGATGCGCCGCGACCTGGTCTTCGTGCATCACCGTCGTGATGATGCGGATGCCGGCGTGGTAGGCCTCATCGCCGAACTGCTCGACGGCGATCTGCCGGGCCATCTCCGACACGTAATCGCCGCGCATCGGGTTCGTTGCGGAGCGCGCAGTCGTGATCTGCAGCGGAGTGTCGCGGGCCTTTTCGTAGGTCTCGTTGTCGATGTAGCCGGCTTCGACCATGCGGCGCAACACATACTGCTGGCGCAGCGTCGCGCGGCGCAGGTTCGCGATCGGGTTGTATGCGGAAGGGGCCTTCGGCAGCCCGGCGAGCATCGCCGACTCGGGAAGCGTGAGCTCCTGCAGCGACTTGCCGAAGTACGTCCTGGACGCGGTCGAGAAGCCGTAGGCCCGCTGCCCGAGGTAGATCTGGTTGATGTACAACTCGAGAATCTGGTCCTTGGCCAGGCTGCGTTCGATCTTCAGCGCGAGCAGGATTTCGTACAGCTTGCGGTTGTAGGTCTTTTCGCGCGAAAGGAAGAAGTTGCGCGCGACCTGCATCGTGATCGTCGAAGCGCCCTGTCCGCGCCCGCCCGATACCACGTTCGCCAGCGCTGCCCGGCCGATGCCGATCACGTCAATTCCCGGATGCTCGTAGAAGCGCTCGTCCTCCGCCGCGAGGATCGCCTGCTTGAGTTGCATCGGGACGGCCTCGATCCGCACGACCGCGCGCCGTTCCTCGCCGAATTCGCCGAGGAGGTGGCCGTCCGCCGTGTATACTCTGAGCGGAATTTTGGGGCGGTAATCGGTCAGCGCCCGCAGCGACGGGAGGTTTGGCCAGACCAGTGCAGACATCGCTCCCAGGGTTGCAACGCCGAGGATGACCAAAACGATCAGCGCGGCAACGGGGTAGAAAACCCAACGCATCGAAAGTCCAGATTAGGGTGTGGGGAAACGATTATACGATCGCCCGCCTACGCGCCGGTTCCGGCTGCCCTTGCGCCACCTTCCGGGTTACACTTCTTTACACCTTTCACCCTTGTTGCTAGCATCCTGGAATCTGTTCGACGATCGTACGTAACATGAAGAAATTCAAGGCTTTTTCCTTGTGATCGACCTATCCCTGTTTCGTCCTAAGGTACGCCAGCTGGCTGGGCTCGATATCTCATCTTCATCAGTGAAGATGGTCGAGCTGTCGGGGGGCGAGAAGGAAGGCTACCGGATCGAGCGCTACGCGATCGAATCGCTCCCTCGCGACGCGGTCGTCGACGGCAACATCAACAGCATCGATGGCGTCAGCGAGTCGATCCGCCGCGCGCTGCGCCGCATGGGCTCGGGCGTCAGGCTGGTCGCGGTCGCGCTGCCCGCGTCCGCGGTGATCACGAAGAAAATGATTCTGCCGGCCGGGCTGCGGGACCAGGAAATGGAGATCCATGTCGAGTCCGAGGCGAACCAGTACATCCCCTTCGCGCTCGACGAAGTCAATCTCGATTTCCAGACGGTCGGCCCCTCGCCGGCCAGTCCGGACGAAGTCGAGGTGTTGATCGCCGCGTCGCGCAAGGAAAAAGTCGAGGATCGCGTCGCGGTCGTCGAGGCGTCAGGCCTCAAGGCGGTGGTCGTGGACGTCGAATCCTTTGCCGCCGAAGCGGCTTTCGAGCTCGTCGCCCGACAGTTGCCCGGAGGCGCGGCGAATCTGATCGTCGCAGTCGTCGACATCGGCGCCAACGTCATGAATGTCACGGTGCTGCGCAACGGCCAGCAGATCTATTTCCGCGAGCAGGCGTTCGGCGGCAATCAGCTCACGCAGGAGATTGCCAGGCAGTACGGCATGAGCCCGGATGACGCCGAAGCCGCGAAACGCGCCGGCGGGCTGCCGGAAGATTACGAGCGCGACCTGCTGCGCCCGTTCATGGACAGCCTCGCGCTCGAAGTCTCGCGGGCGCTGCAATTCTTCTTCACATCGACCCAGTACAACCAGGTCGACCGGATCGTGCTGGCGGGCGGCTGTGCCGTCATTGCGGGACTGCCGGAAGTCGTGAGCGGCAGAACCCAGGTCGACACCACCGTCGCCAATCCCTTCGCCGCCATGTCGCTGTCGCCGCGCGTGAGGGCCAGGAACCTGCTTGCCGATGCCCCGTCGCTGATGGTCGCATGCGGACTGGCGCTCCGGAGATTCGATCCATGATTCGAATCAATCTGCTGCCGCACCGCGAGTCGAAGCGCCGCGAGCGGCGCCAGCAGTTCTACGTCTTTTCCGCCCTGATGGTCAGCGCGGGCCTGGCAATCGGCCTGCTCGTGCATGTCGTGATGGTCGACCGCGTCGAGCGCCAGGAGCAAAGGAACGCTTTCTTCAGCGCGGAAATCAAGAAACTCGACGCCGAAATCGCCGAGATCAAGCGCCTGCGCGAGCAGATCGACGCGCTCGTCGCGCGCAAGCAGGTAATCGAGTCGCTGCAGGGCACGCGCGCGCAGTCCGTGCACCTGCTGAACGAACTCGCCGTGCACATGCCGGAGGGCGTGTATCTGAAATCGATCAAGCAGAACGGCCCGAAAATCGGGCTGCTCGGGTATGCACAGTCGAACTCGCGTGTCTCGCACCTGATGCGCAATCTCGACGAGTCGCCGTTTCTCGAGCAGCCGGGGCTGGTCGAAGTGAAATCGGCAACGCTGAACAATCGCCGCGTCAGCGAGTTCGCGCTCAACATCGGCATCGAAAGCCCGTCGGCCGAAGAAGACAAGAGGGCGAAGCCGTGAAACTCGACAGGCTGCGGCAAATCGACTTCGAACGCCTGTCCCAGGACTTCCGCGGGCTCGACCCGAACGATCCCGGTGCCTGGCCGCTTGCGCCGCGCATCGCGGTATTCGTCGCGCTGCTGGTCGCGACGGTCGCGGCAGCCTGGTGGTTCGACTGGCGCGACCAGGCCGCGCTGCTCGAGACGCGTGAGACCGAGGAGGCCGAGCTGCGGCAGAGCTGGGTCTCGAAGAAGAAGCTGGCCGTCAATCTCGACGCCTACAAGCTTCAGCTCGAGGAAACCGATCGCCAGTTCGGCGCACTCCTCAAGCAGCTGCCGAACCGCGCGGAAATGGACTCGCTGCTCTCCGACATCAATCAGGCCGGGCTCGGGCGCGGGCTGCAGTTCGAGCTGTTCAAGCCCGGCGCCGAAGTGGTCAAGGACTTCTACGCCGAGATGCCGATCGAAGTGCGCATCGTCGGCGCCTATCACGACCTGGGGACGTTCGCCGAGGACGTGGCGAGCATGCCCCGCATCGTCACGCTGAACAATATCGCGATCGAAGGGCAGAAGGACGGAACGCTCAAGCTCGACGCCCGGGCGACGACCTACCGTTACCTGGACGAGGAGGAGCTCGCCCTGCAGCGGCAGCAGGCCAAGGCCGCCGAAAGCGCCAAGGGACGCAAGTGAGTGAGAAGTCTATGAAGCGCCTTCTGATTCTCGCCTGCGCGGCGGTGCTCGCGGCCTGTTCGAGCGACCAGGAAGACATCCGGAGCTGGATGACGGAGCAGGAAAAAGGGATGCGCAGCTCGGTCAAGCCGCTTCCCGAAGTCAGGCCTTTTCCCGTCGTCGAATATACCGTGGCCGACCGGACACCCCCGTTCGCCCCGGAACGGCTCGAGCCCGAAACGAAAAACGGGCCGGGCAGCGGACCGGACCTGAACCGCCGGCGCGAACCGCTCGAGGCATTTCCGCTCGAGTCGCTCGAACTCGTGGGCGTGATGCGGCAGGGCGAACGGGTGCACGCACTGGTGCGAGTCGACAAGAGCCTCTACCAGGTCAGGGTCGGCAACTACATGGGACAGAACTTCGGTGTGGTGAGCGGCATTTCCGACGCTGAGCTCACCCTGAAAGAACTCGTTGAAGACTTGGATGGCGACTGGGTGGAACGCACCAGCAAGTTGCTGTTGCAGGAGCGCCAGGAGGCGAAACGATGAAACGCAAGAGCATGATGGCGCTGTTTTACGCAGTGCTGGCGCTGATGGCGACCGTCCCGATGGCGCTCGCCCAGGCGCCGGCAGCGGTGGCCGAGATGTCGAACCGGATCGAGGGCATGGAGGTTTCCCGGCAGGGCGGCAGCGTCTATGTCCGGCTCACGCTCACGAAACCGCCGGCGAGCCCGCCGCCGAGTTTCAGCGTCGCGACTCCGCCCCGCATCGCGTTCGACTTTCGCGGCACCGCGAACGGACTCGGGCGCACGCAGCAGGACATCGGCCAGGGGGACCTGCGCAGCGCGAACATCGTCCAGGCGGGCGACCGCACGCGGCTCGTCCTCAACCTGACCCGTGCGACGCCGTACGAGGCGCGCGTCGAAGGGCGCAACGTCATCATCACGCTGTCGCCGATCGCGCCCGATGCGGTGGCCTCGACGCCGGTGTCGCAGGCGCTGGCGAACTTCGCGGCGCCGAAAGCAGAGGATGCCGCAGCTGAAACGCGGAGCATCAGGGACATCACGTTCCGTCGCGGCAAGGACGGCGAAGCGCGCATCGCCGTGCAGCTGTCGAGTCCGGAGACGGGCATCGACATCCGCCGGCAAGGCGAAAACCTCGTCGTCGAGTTCCTCGGGACGTCCTTGCCCGAACACCTGCGGCGGCGTTCGGACGTCACCGACTTCGCCACTCCGGTCACGTCGATGACCGCCCAACCGCAAGGCGACAACGTCAGGCTGCTGGTCGCGCCGACCGGCTTGTGGGAGCACAACGCGTACCAGAGCGACAACCAGTTCGTCCTCGAAGTGCGGCGCGTCGTCGAGGATCCGAACAAGCTGGTCCAGGGCGGCCGCGGCCAGTACAGCGGCGAGAAGCTGTCGCTGAATTTCCAGAACATCGACGTCCGGTCGGTGTTGCAGGTCATCGCGGACTTCACGAACTTCAACATCATCACCAGCGACTCCGTCCAGGGCAACCTCACGCTGCGCTTGAAGGACGTGCCGTGGGACCAGGCGCTCGACATCATCCTGCAGGCGAAGGGCCTGGACATGCGCAAGACGGGCAACGTGATCTGGATTGCGCCCAGCGAAGAGCTCGCGATGCGCGAGAAGCTGCAGCTCGAGGCGCAGGCCCAGATCGGCGACCTCGAGCCAGTCCAGACCGAGAGCTTCCAGATCAATTACCACAAGGCGAAAGAGATTTTCGATTTCCTGAAGAGCAAGGACCAGACGATGCTGTCCAAGCGCGGCAGCGTCGTGATGGACGAGCGCAGCAACAAGCTGTTCGTCACCGACGTCGTGTCGCGCCTCGATGCCATCCGGCGGCTCGTCGGAGAAATCGACCTGCTGCCGCGCCAGGTCATGATCGAGGCGCGCATCGTCGAGGCAAACAAAGACTTTGCGCGCGACCTCGGCGTGCGCCTCGGAGTCGGCGGCGTCGGCGGCAGGACGGTAGGGTTCGACGCGAACGGCCGGCCGATCAGGCGGGCGACAATCGGCGGCGGTCTCGAAAGCACGGCCGCGAATGCCGGGCAAGTTGTCGGAACCGGAACTTTCGACGCGGAGAGTCCGGTGACGGCAGTGCCGGGCGGTCTGAATGTAAACCTTCCTGCGCAGACGGGATCGGGCCTGCTGTCCGCAGTGTTGTGGAACAACGCCGCGACCCGCTTCCTGAACCTGGAATTGTCGGCCCTGGAGTCGGACGGACGCGGCAGGGTGATTTCAAGCCCGCGCGTGCTGACCGCGAACCAGGTCGAAGCGGCGATCGAGCAGGGTTCGGAAATCCCGTACCAAGAGTCAACCAGTTCTGGAGCGACGAGCACGAAGTTCAAGAAAGCCGTGCTGTCGCTGAAAGTAAAGCCGCAGATCACGCCGGATGGTCGCGTGCAGTTGTTCGTGATCGTGCATAAGGATCGTCCCGACTTTTCCCGTAGCGTGAACGGCGTGCCGCCGATCGAAACGAAGAACATCCAGAGCGAGGTGCTCGTCGAGAATGGCGGCACGGTCGTCATCGGCGGCATCTACGAGGAGGAGGAAACGGATTCGGTCGCCCGGATTCCGTTGCTCGGTGAAGTCCCGGTCGTCGGTGCGCTGTTTCGCAATACGACGAAGATCTCGAATCGCTCCGAACTGCTGATCTTCATCACACCGCGGATAGTTGCGGACTCACTGACGCTGCGTTAGGCTCGCGTGCTCGTCACTGGGCGCGGGCCCGATCCCGCAACGTTTCGGATGCTGGTTTCGTGTTAGTCGTTCTCGTGGGCATGATGGGTGCCGGAAAGACCACCGTGGGACGCGAGTATGCGAAGCGGCATCAGATGCGCTTTGTGGACTGCGACCACGAAATCGAAGCTCGCACCGGCGTGAAGATCCCGACCATCTTCGAAATCGAGGGAGAAGCGGGTTTCCGGCGTCGCGAGAGCCAGCTCCTCGACGAGCTCAGCCATGAGACGGGACTGGTCCTGGCGACCGGCGGCGGAGTCGTGCTCGATCCGGCGAACCGTGCCGTTCTGGCGGCGCGCGGCATCGTCGTATACCTGAACGTGCCGACGCAGGTGCTGTGGGAACGTACGCGCAACGACCGCAACCGGCCGCTGCTGCAGGTGTCGAACCCGCGCGAGCGCATCGAGAGCCTGTATCGCGAACGGGATCCGCTGTATCGTGAAGTCGCCGACATCATCGTCGATGGCGGGCGCGGCAACCCGGGCGGAATGGTCAGGCAGGTCGAGAAAGCGATCCAGAATTTCCACAAGAAAACATGCGAACACTGAACGTCGCCCTCGGAGACCGTGCCTACCCGATCCATATCGGACCGGGCGTGCTCGACGATGCCAGCCTGATCCGGCCTTTCCTCAGGACGGCGCGGGTCGCGATCGTCACGAACGACGTCGTCGGTCCGCTTTACCTGGCGCGGCTGCAGCGCGCGCTCGAGGCGGGGGGCGTCAGGGTGGACGCGGTCATCCTTCCCGATGGCGAGTCGCACAAGAACTGGCAGACGCTCAATCTCGTCTTCGACATGCTGCTGGCGACGCGCTGCGAGCGCTCGACAACGCTGATCGCGCTCGGCGGCGGCGTGGTCGGCGACATGGCGGGTTTCGCCGCGGCGACGTACCAGCGTGGCATGCCGTTCATCCAGGTTCCGACGACGCTGCTGTCGCAGGTCGATTCGTCGGTCGGCGGCAAGACCGCCATCAACCATCCGCTCGGCAAGAACATGATCGGGGCGTTCTATCAGCCTCGCGTCGTGCTTGCGGACACTGCAACGCTCGACACGCTGCCGGACCGCGAGCTGAAAGCCGGCCTCGCCGAAGTGATCAAGTACGGGCTGATCCGCGACCCGGCGCTGTTCGACTGGCTCGAAGCGCACCTCGAGCGCGTGCTCGCGCGCGAACCCGAAGCGCTCGCGTTCGCGATCGAGCGTTCGTGCGCGAACAAGGCCGAAGTCGTCGCGGCAGACGAAACCGAACAGGGCGAACGCGCGCTGCTCAATCTCGGCCACACGTTCGGCCATGCGATCGAGACCGGCATGGGGTACGGCAACTGGCTGCACGGCGAAGCCGTCGCTGCCGGCACGATGATGGCTGCGGAGCTGTCGCGCAGGCTGGGCTGGTTGAGCGCTGCCGACGTCGCGCGCATCGAAGCGCTGCACGTGCGCGCCGGACTGCCGGTGCTCGGACCGCCGCTGCCGGTCGCGACCTATCTCGAGCTGATGGCGAACGACAAGAAAGTCGAAGAGGGGCGCCTGCGCCTGGTCCTGCTGCGCTCGATCGGCAAGGCGGTGCTTCATGCAGATGCGGCGCCGGACGTGATCGGCGCGTCGATCGAGGCGCGTTGCGGGTGATCGCGCTCGCGTCCTATGCGGTCAGCGAAGGCAATTCGCGCGGACGCGTCCACGCCGAGCCGTCGCCGGGCATACGCAGCGAGTTCCAGCGCGACCGCGACCGCATCGTCCATTGCACGGCGTTTCGCCGGCTGGAATACAAGACGCAGGTGTTCGTCAATCACGAAGGCGACCTCTTTCGCACGCGGCTCACGCACAGCATCGAAGTCGCGCAGATCACGCGCACGATCGCGCGCGTGCTGGCGCTCAACGAGGACCTCGCCGAAGCCATCGCTCTTGCGCACGACCTCGGACACACCCCTTTCGGCCACGCCGGACAGGACGCGCTCAACGCGTGCATGAAGGCGTACGGCGGGTTTGAACACAATCTCCAGTCACTGCGCACCGTCGACGTGCTCGAGGAGCACTATGCGGCGTTCGACGGGCTCAACCTCACCTACGAAACGCGCGAAGGCATTCTCAAGCACTGTTCACGGGCCAATGCCGCGCAGCTCGGCGAGCTCGGGCGGCGCTTCATCGAAGGCACCCAGCCTTCGCTCGAAGCGCAGCTGGCGAACCTCGCCGACGAAATCGCGTACAACAACCACGACGTCGATGACGGCCTGCGTTCGGGCCTCATTTCGCTCGCCGACCTCGACGCGGTCGGGATCTTCGCGACCCGCAGGCGGGAAGTCGAAGCGCAGTGGCCGGAGCTCGCCGGGCGCAAGCTGATCCACGAAACGATCCGGCGCATGATCAACGCGATGGCGCTCGACCTGATCGACAAGACCCGCTCGAACATCGCTGCCGCCGGCATCGTCACTCTCGCCGACGTGTACCGGGCGCCGCCCCTCGTCGCGTACTCCGACGCGCTGTTGCCGCAGCTTCGGGAACTGAAGGCTTTTCTCCGCGACCAGCTCTATCTGCATTACCAGGTGTTGCGGATGACCGACAAGGCGCGGCGCATCGTGCGCGACCTGTTCGACGCATTCATGAGCGACGTCAGGCTGCTGCCGCCGCAATACCAGCTCCGCGCCCGGGCCGACCAGCCGCGGGCGATCGCCGACTACATCGCCGGCATGACAGATCGCTATGCAATGAAGGAGCATCGCCGGCTCTTCGCCGTAGGCGAAATTCATTGAATCATCATAGTCTTACCGCAGCGCAAAAAATTCTTGAATCACAAGTTTCAGGCAGGTATATTCTTTAGCCCGCTGGATGGTACGTAGCGGCCGTGTGCGTGCGCACGGGCTGAACAGAGCCGGTGTGCGAGTGCACCCGGCTTTTTTTGACGTCTGCACAGTTTTGGTGCGTTTTTTGCATGCGGCGCCGCCCGTCGCCCGATGAACGCCGGTTTTGTCCGGCAAACGTGTCGTGTCGAGGAACAACGAGATGGATCTCCCCCAAAAGCAGGGTCTGTACGACCCGGCCAATGAACATGACGCCTGCGGCGTGGGTTTCATTGCCCACATCAAGGGCAGCAAGAGCCACGAAATCATCACGCAAGGGCTCGAGATCCTCAAGAATCTCGATCACCGCGGCGCGGTGGGCGCCGACGAACTGCAGGGCGATGGCGCGGGCATCCTCATCCAGATCCCTGACGCGCTGTACCGCGAGGACATGGCGAAGCAGGGCGTGACGCTGCCCCCCGCCGGCGAGTACGGCATCGGCATGGTGTTCCTGCCGAAAGAGCAGGCTTCGCGCCTTGCCTGCGAGGAAGAGATCCGCCGCGCGGTACGCGCCGAAGGCCAGGTCGTGCTCGGCTGGCGCGACGTGCCGGTCAACCCCGACATGCCGATGTCGCCAACCGTGAAGGCCAAGGAACCGGTGATGCGACAGGTCTTCATCGGCCGCGGGCCCGACGTCACCGTTACGGATGCCCTCGAACGCAAGCTCTATGTCATCCGCCGCCGCGCCGCGAACGCGGTCAATGCGCTGCACCTCAAGCACGGCAAGGAGTTCTACGTCGTCTCGATGTCGGCGCGGACGATCAACTACAAGGGGCTGCTGCTCGCGACCCAGGTCGGCGAATACTACGACGACCTCACCGATCCGCGCGCCGTCTCCGCGCTGGCGCTGGTGCACCAGCGCTTCTCGACGAACACGTTCCCGAAGTGGAACCTCGCACACCCGTTCCGCTACATCGCGCACAACGGCGAAATCAACACGCTGCGCGGCAACTACAACTGGATGCGCGCGCGCGAGAAAGGCGTCTCGTCGCCGCTGCTCGGCGCCGATCTCGAGAAGATCTGGCCGCTGATCTACCCGGGCCAGTCCGACTCGGCGTCGTTCGACAACGCGCTCGAGCTGCTCGTGATGGGCGGCTACTCGCTCGCGCACGCGATGATGATGATGATCCCCGAAGCGTGGGAGTCGCATACGCTGATGGACGAGCGCCGTCGCGCGTTCTACGAATACCACGCAGCGATGATGGAGCCGTGGGACGGCCCGGCCGCAGTCGCTTTCACTGACGGCCGCCAGATCGGCGCGACGCTCGACCGCAACGGCCTGCGTCCGGCGCGCTATCTCGTTACCGACGACGACTTCGTCGTCATGGCATCCGAATCCGGCGTGCTGCCGATCCCGGACAGCAAGATCGTCAAGAAATGGCGTCTGCAGCCGGGCAAGATGTTCATGATCGACCTCGAGCAGGGGCGCATCATCGACGACCGCGAGCTCAAGGAGTCGCTGGCGACGGCGAAGCCCTACCGCGAATGGATTCGCCGCATCAACATCAAGTTCGACGAGCTGCAGGCGCCTGCCGACGCCGGTGCGCCGCAGTGCGCCGCATCGGTGCTCGACCGCCAGCAGGCGTTCGGCTACACGCAGGAAGACATCAAGTTCATCCTCGATCCGATGGGCAAGACCGGCGAAGAGGCGACGGGCTCGATGGGCAACGATTCGCCGCTCGCAGTGCTGTCGGCGAAGGAAAAGACGCTCTACAGCTACTTCCGCCAGCTTTTCGCCCAGGTCACGAACCCGCCAATCGATCCGATCCGCGAGCAGCTCGTGATGTCGCTCGTGTCCTTCATCGGACCGCGGCCGAATCTTCTCGAGATCAACGAGATCAACCCGCCGTACCGCCTCGAAGTCACGCAGCCGGTGCTCGACTTCGCCGACATGGCGAAGATCCGCAACATCGCCGCGTACGCCGACAGCCGCTTCCGCTCGACCGAGCTCGACGTGTGTTACCCGGCCGAGTGGGGCAAGGAAGGCGTCGAGGCGCGGCTCGCGACGCTGTGCGCCGAAGCTGAAGACGCGGTGCTGCAGGGCTTCAACATCCTGATCGTGTCCGACCGCAAGATCGACGCGCAGACCGCGGCGATTCCCGCGCTGCTCGCGACGTCCGCGATCCACCAGCACCTGGTGACGAAAGGCCTGCGCACGCGCGCCGGCCTCGTCGTCGAGACCGGCACTGCGCGCGAAGTCCATCATTTCGCCGTGCTTGCCGGTTACGGTGCCGAAGCGGTGCATCCGTATCTCGCGATGGAGACGCTGCAGCAGCTTGCTGCCCAGTCGCCAAATCCGGCCGAGGCGGCGGACAAGGCGATCAAGCATTTCGTCAAGGCGATCGGCAAGGGCCTGATGAAAGTGATGTCGAAAATGGGCATCTCGACCTACATGTCCTACACCGGCGCGCAGATCTTCGAGGCGGTCGGCCTGCAGCAGGCGCTGTGCGACAAGTACTTCACCGGCACGACGAGCCAGGTCGAAGGCATCGGCGTGTTCGAAGTCATGGAAGAGGCGCTGCGTTTGCACAAGCGGGCTTTCGGCGATGACCCGGTGCTCGTCGACATGCTCGACGCCGGCGGCGATTACGCCTACCGCGTGCGCGGCGACGAGCACATGTGGACGCCCGACGCGATCGCGAAGCTGCAGCACGCGACGCGTTCCGGCAAGACTGACACCTACAAGGAATACGCGCAGCTGATCAACGACCAGACGCGACGCCACATGACGCTGCGCGGCCTGTTCGAGATCAAGCCCGCGGCGGCCCCGGTCCCGCTCGACGAAGTCGAGCCGGCGAAGGAGATCGTCAAGCGCTTCGCCACCGGCGCGATGTCGCTCGGCTCGATCTCGACCGAGGCGCACACGACGCTGGCAGTGGCGATGAACCGCATCGGCGGCAAGTCGAACACCGGCGAAGGCGGCGAGGACCCGATGCGCTTCAAGCCGGTCACGCAGGCGATGCGGATGTCGCAGATCATCGGCGATGGCCGGATTGCGCGCGACCTCGAACTGAAGGCCGGCGACAGCCTGCGTTCGGCGATCAAGCAGGTCGCGTCGGGCCGCTTCGGCGTCACGGCGGAGTACCTCGTCAACGCCGACCAGATCCAGATCAAGATGGCCCAGGGCGCGAAGCCAGGCGAAGGCGGCCAGCTGCCGGGCCACAAGGTCAGCGAGTACATCGGCTTCCTGCGCCATTCGGTGCCGGGCGTCGGCCTGATCTCGCCGCCGCCCCACCATGACATCTACTCGATCGAGGATCTGGCGCAGCTGATCCACGACCTGAAGAACGCGAATCCGGCGGCGTCGATTTCCGTGAAGCTCGTGTCCGAAATCGGCGTCGGCACTGTCGCCGCCGGCGTCGCGAAGGCGAAAGCCGACCACGTCGTGATCGCCGGCCACGACGGCGGCACGGGCGCCTCGCCGTGGAGTTCGATCAAGCACGCCGGCTCGCCGTGGGAACTCGGTCTGGCCGAGACGCAGCAGACGCTGGTGCTGAACCGCCTCCGGAGCCGCATCCGCGTTCAGGTCGACGGCCAGATGAAGACCGGCCGCGATGTCGTCGTCGGTGCCTTGCTCGGCGCCGACGAGTTCGGCTTCGCGACCGCGCCGCTCGTCGTCGGCGGCTGCATCATGATGAGGAAGTGCCACCTGAACACCTGTCCGGTCGGCGTCGCGACGCAGGATCCGGAACTGCGCAAGCGCTTCACCGGCCAGCCCGAACACGTCGTCAATTACTTCTTCTTCGTCGCCGAGGAAGTGCGCGAGCTGATGGCCGAACTCGGGATCCGCAGGTTCGACGAGCTGATCGGTCGCGTCGACCTGCTCGACATGAAGAAAGGCATCGAGCACTGGAAAGCGCGCGGCCTCGACTACAGCCGCATTTTCCATCGCCCGGACGTGCCGGCGAGCGTGTCGCGCCGCCAGGTCGAGACGCAGGACCACGGCCTGGAGAAGGCGCTCGACAACCACCTCGTCGAGCTCGCGCGCCCGGCGCTCGAGCGCGGCGAGACGGTGCGGATCGAACTTCCCGTGCGCAACATCAACCGCACTGTCGGCGCGATGCTGTCGGGCCGCGTCGCGGCGAAATACGGCCACGCCGGCCTGCCGGACGACACCGTGCATGTCACGCTGACCGGCACGGCAGGCCAGAGCTTCGCCGCTTTCCTTGCGCGCGGCGTGACGCTCGAACTCGTCGGCGAAGGCAACGACTACGTCGGCAAGGGGCTGTCGGGCGGGCGCGTCATCGTGCGCCCGCAGTCGTCGTTCCGCGGCGCGTCGACCGAGAACATCATCATCGGCAACACGGTGCTGTACGGCGCGATCGAAGGCGAAGCGTATTTCTCCGGCGTCGGCGGCGAACGCTTCGCAGTGCGCAACTCGGGCGCGACCGCAGTCGTGGAAGGCGTCGGCGACCACGGCTGTGAATACATGACTGGCGGCACGGTCGTCGTGCTCGGGCCCACCGGGCGCAACTTCGCTGCCGGCATGTCGGGCGGCGTCGCGTACGTGCTCGACGAGGACGGCACGTTCGAGCAGCGCTGCAACATGGCGCAGGTCGCGCTGGAGCCGGTGCCGGAGGAATTCGAGGCGCGCAAGGGCTCCGAATCCGGCGACGACCTCGAGTCGCACGGGCGCGTCGACATCGATCACCTCGAGATGGGCGACGAGCTGATCCTGAAGGGCCTGATCGAGCGTCACGTGCGCTACACCGGCAGCGCGCATGCGCGCGAGATTATCGAAAACTGGACCGCCTGGCGCTGCAAGTTCGTCAAGGTGATGCCGCATGAATACCGTCGGGCGCTGGCCGAGATGGCCGCGCAGAAGCAGAAGCAACTGGAGGCCGCATAAAAAATGGGGAAGCCCACCGGATTTCTGGAGTACCAGCGTCTTTCCGAGGCCTATGAGCCGGTTGCGGAGCGGGTGAAGAAGTACAAAGAGTTCGTCATGCGCCTGAGCGACGAACAGGCGGCGGTGCAGGGCGCGCGCTGCATGGACTGCGGCATCCCGTTCTGCAACACCGGCTGCCCGGTGAACAACATCATTCCGGACTGGAATGATCTCGTTTATCGCAACCAGTGGCGTCAGGCGATCGAGGTGCTGCACTCGACGAACAACTTCCCGGAATTCACCGGGCGCATCTGCCCGGCGCCGTGCGAAGCCGCCTGTACGCTGAACATCAACGCCGACCCGGTCGGCATCAAGTCGATCGAGCACGCGATCATCGACAAAGCGTGGGAAGAGGGCTGGGTGCAGCCGCGCCCGCCGAAGTCGAAGACCGGCAAGAAGATCGCGGTCGTCGGCTCCGGCCCGGCCGGCCTCGCCGCCGCGCAGCAGCTCGCGCGCGTCGGGCACGACGTGACGGTGTTCGAGAAGAACGACCGCATCGGCGGCCTGCTGCGCTACGGCATCCCCGACTTCAAGATGGAGAAGTCGCTGATCGACCGGCGCGTCGAGCAGATGCAGGCCGAGGGCGTGGCTTTCCGCACCGGCGTCGTCGTCGGCTCGGCGGACCTGCCCGCCGGCATCGCCAGTGACGCGAAGGAAGTCGTCAGTGCCGAGGCGATCACGAAGGAATTCGACGCGGTGATCCTCGCTGCCGGCTCGGAAGTGCCGCGCGACCTGCCGGTCCCCGGGCGCGAGCTCGACGGCGTGCATTTCGCGCTGGAATTCCTGATCCCGCAGAACAAGGCGATCGCCGGCGGCGCGCCGAACCCGATCTCGGCGACCGGCAAGCACGTCGTCGTCATCGGCGGCGGCGATACCGGCTCCGACTGCGTCGGCACGTCGAACCGCCACGGCGCGGCGAGCGTGACGCAGTTCGAACTGATGCCGATGCCGCCGGAGCAGGAGAACAAGGCGCTGACGTGGCCGTACTGGCCGATCAAGTTCCGCACCTCGTCGTCGCACGAGGAAGGCTGCGAGCGCGACTTCGCGGTTGCGACGAAGTCGTTCTACGGCGCCAACGGCAAGGTCGAGGGTCTCCAGGCGGTTCGCCTCGAATGGAAGGATGGCCGGATGTCGGAAGTGCCGGGTTCGGAGTTCGACGTCAGGGCCGACCTCGTGTTCTTCGCGATGGGCTTCACGAACCCGGCCGCCAGCCTGCTCGAAGCGTTCGGCGTCGACAAGGACGGCCGCGGCAACGCGAAGGCGACGACCGACGGCGAAGGCTGCTATGCGACGACGTCGCCGAAAGTGTTCGCGGCGGGCGACGTGCGCCGCGGGCAGTCGCTGGTCGTGTGGGCGATCCGCGAGGGTCGTCAATGTGCGCGCGAAGTCGACCAGTTCCTGATGGGCGAGAGCGTGTTGCCGCGCTGAGGCGGGAATCGCTGCGAAGGCAACGACGAGAGGGCGGCCGCAAGGCCGCCTTCGTCGTCAACGGCTACAGCGCAAGCAACTCCGCCGTGTAGCGCGCAATCATCCTTTCCTCGTTCGTCGGCACGACCGCGACCGCGACGCGGCTGTCCGTGGCGTCGATGCGGGTGGCGTGGGCGGCGTTCGCCTGCGCGTCGATTTTCACTCCCAGCCAGCCCGACAGTTCCGCGACCTGCGTGCGCACCGGCGCGGCGTGCTCGCCGATGCCGCCGGTGAATACCAGCGCGTCGAGCCCGCCCGCCGCGGCCGCGAGCGAGCCGATCTCGCGCGCGATGCGGTAGCAGAACAGGTCGACCGCTTCTTTCGCTTCGCGCGCCGGGGACGCCAGCAGCGTGCGCATGTCCTGGCTGATGCCGGACACGCCGAGCAGGCCGGATTCCTTGTACAGCAGGTTCGTCAGCGCCTTCGCGTCCATGTGCTGCTGTTCCATCAGGTACAGCAGCACGCCCGGGTCGAGGCTGCCGGTGCGCGTGCCCATCATCAGGCCGTCGACGGCGGTGAAGCCCATCGTCGAGGCGACGCTCTTGCCGTCGCGCAGCGCGCACATCGACGCGCCGTTGCCCAGATGCGCAATCAGCACCGCGCCGCTCGCCCGCGCGCCGATGACGTCGGGCAGCTGCCGGGCGACGTAGTCATACGACAGGCCGTGGAAACCGTAGCGCTTGACGCCGCGGGCGGTGATCGCACGCGGCAGCGCGAACGCCTGCGCGAGCGCCGGCTGCGTGCGATGGAAGGCGGTATCGAAGCAGCCGACCTGCGGGATGCCGGGCAGCAGCACGGCCACCGCGCGCACCGCCCGCAGATTGTGCGGCTGGTGCAGCGGCGCGAGCGGCACGAAGCCGTCGAGGTCGCGCAGCACGAACTCGTTCAGCCGCACCGGCGCGCTGTGGAGTTCGCCGCCATGCACGATGCGATGCCCGGCCGCGACGATGTCGAGTGCCGGGTTGTGCGCGGCGAGCCATGCGAACAGGTGATTGAGGGCGTCGCGATGCTGCTCGGCCTGCCCGCCCGCGGTGTGCACCGGCTCCCGGTAGCGAAGGCCGGCGGCGTCCTGCGCGGACAGCATCGGCGTTGCGCCGATCCCCTCGATCTGCCCCGACAGCGCGGGTTTCGCGGCCAGTTCCGGTTCGGTCGCGTACAGCGCGAACTTGACGCTGCTCGAGCCCGCGTTGATGACCAGGATCGCTTTCATCCGAGCCTTGCCTCGCGCTTCTTGTGCGCCATCAGTTGCACGATCGCGCACGACGCGGTGCGCGTCTCGGCGGTGTCGGCGCGGCTCGTCAGCACGATCGGCACGCGCGCGCCGAGCACCACGCCGGCCATCAGCGCGTTGGCGAGATATTCGAGCTGCTTCGCGACCATGTTGCCGGATTCGAGGTCGGGCACGACGAGGATGTCGGCGTTGCCGGCGACCAGCGAGTGGATGCCCTTGGTCCTGGCGGCGACGAGCGAGATCGCGTTGTCGAACGCAAGCGGCCCGTCGAGCAGGCCGCCCCTGATCTGGCCGCGGTCGGCCATCTTGCACAGCGCCGCGGCGTCGATCGTCGAGCGCAGCTTCGAGGTCACGGTCTCGACTGCCGACAGGATCGCGACTTTCGGCTCAGCGAGCCCGAGCACGTGCGCGAGATCGATCGCGTTCTGGACGATGTCGGCCTTGTCCTCGAGGGTCGGCTCGATGTTGATCGCCGCATCGGTGATCAAGAGCGGGTGCGGGTAGGTCGGCACGTCGGCCATGAAAACGTGGCTGATGCGGCGCGCGGTGCGCAAACCTCCGACTTTCGACAGCACCGCGCTCATCAGTTCGTCGGTGTGCAGCGAGCCTTTCATCAGCGCTTCGACGACGCCGTCGCGCGCGAGGGCGACGGCCGCTTCGGCGGCGGCGTGGCTATGCGGGACATTGACGATGCGAAAGCCTTTCAGATCCAGTCCTTCCTGTTCCGCGACGGCGCGGATCTTCGCCTCGGGGCCGACCAGCACCGGCACCACGAGTCCTGCCGCGGCCGCCTGCAGCGGTCCGCGCAGCGACTCCGCGTCGCACGGATGGGCCACCGCGATCGGGATCGGCGCCCTGCCGGCAGTGATCGACAACAGGTGGCCGTAGCGCAGTTCGCGGTCGGAAATCGTCACTTCCGGCAGCATGATGCGCGGCCGCTTGACCTTTTCGGTCGGCGCCTGGACTTCGGCGACGCCGTCGATGACTTTCAGTCCGTCCTGGTTGAGTGCGAGGCAGTCGAAGACGATGTGGTGGTTGTGCTCGAACTTTTCGCGGCAGGTCACGGTGATCGTCAGCGTGTCGCCGATCGTGATCGGGCGCCAGAAATTCAGCCCCTGCGAAACATAGACGGTGCCGGGCCCGGGGAACTCGGTGCCGAGGATGGTCGAGATCAGCGTGCTGCCCCACATGCTGTGGCCGACGACTTCGCGGAACTGGCTGGAGCGCGCGTATTCGGTATCGACGTGGGTCGGATTGACGTCGCCGGACATGATCGCGAACAGATGGATGTCATCCGGGCGCAGCGTGCGCACCAGCTCCGCGCGATCGCCTACCTGGATCTCGTCGAAGACGCGGTTCTGGATGAACTGGGTGGCGACTTGCGTCATGATCGGTCCTGTCCTTTTGGCGGTGCAAAAGCGGAATTCTAGCGGGCGCGTTCAGGCGTCATGCGACATTCGCGATTATTTCTGGTGCGGTGCGGAAAAAATGTCGCACGCGGCATTCGCGACGCACATGGTAACCGGGGCCGGGTGGGGCTGCGTGATAGAATCCGCGCGGTTTTCGACGCTTACCGGAGTGTTCATGGAAGTCGTGATTCTCGCCGCAGGGCAGGGCAAGCGGATGCGATCGGCATTGCCCAAGGTGCTGCAGCCGATTGCCGGCCGGCCGATGCTGGAGCACGTGATTGCCGCAGCGCAAACGCTGGAGGCGCGGCGCATCTGCGTCGTTCATGGCCACGGTGGCGAAGCGGTGCGGACACGGCTGCAACACGTCCCCGTGCAGTGGGCGTTGCAGGAGCCGCAGCTCGGCACCGGCCACGCGGTGCAACAGGCCTTGCCGCATCTGACCGACGGCGACATGGCGCTGGTGCTGTATGGCGACGTGCCGCTGATCGGCGTGCCGACGCTGCGCCGGCTCGAAGCCGCCGCGGGCGGCGAGCGCCTCGCGCTGCTGACGGTCGAACTCCCCGATCCGGCCGGCTACGGCCGCATCCTGCGCGATGCCGCGGGGCGCGTCGTGCGCATCGTCGAGGAAAAGGACGCGAGCGCCGACGAGCGCCGCGTGCGCGAGGTCAACACCGGCATCCTCGTCGCTCCGGTCGCGCGTCTGCGCGGCTGGCTCGAGCGGCTCGGCAACGACAATGCGCAGCGCGAGTACTACCTCACCGACATCATCGGCATGGCGGTCGCCGAAGGCGTCGAGGTCACCACCGTGCAGCCGGATGCGGTGTGGGAGACGCTCGGCGTCAACAGCAAGCCGCAGCTCGCCGAACTCGAACGCATCCACCAGCGCAACATCGCGACGCGGCTGATGGAGGACGGCGTCACGCTGTTCGACCCGGCGCGCATCGACGTGCGCGGCGAGATCAAATGCGGCCGCGACGTCGAGATCGACGTCAACTGCGTGTTCGAAGGCCGCGTCGAGCTCGCCGACGACGTGAAGATCGGCGCGAACTGCGTGATCCGCAACGCCCGCATCGGCGCCGGCTCCCGTCTCGCGCCGTTCTCGCACGTCGAGGACACGGTGACCGGGCGCGACTGCGTCATCGGGCCGTATGCGCGCACGCGCCCGGGCACGACGCTCGGCGACGGCGTTCATCTGGGCAACTTCGTCGAGGTCAAGAACAGCGCGATCGCCGACGACTCGAAGGCCAACCACCTCGCCTACATCGGCGACGCCGACATCGGCCGGCGCGTGAACGTCGGTGCGGGCACGATCACCTGCAACTACGATGGCGCGAACAAGTACCGCACGACGGTCGGGGACGACGTCTTCATCGGCTCCGACACGCAACTCGTCGCACCGGTCCGGGTCGGGCGCGGCGCGACGCTGGGGGCCGGGACGACCCTGACGAAGGATGCGCCCGAAGACCAGCTCACGGTGTCGCGCGCGAAACAGATCAGCATTCCCGGCTGGAAGCGGCCGGTCAAAAAACGGGCGGGAGAATAACCATGTGCGGCATCGTCACTGCGATCGCGACCGGCAACGTCGTCCCGGTCCTCCTCGAAGGCCTGCGCAAGCTCGAATACCGCGGCTACGATTCGGCCGGCCTCGCGGTGCTCGGCGACGGGCTGAAGCGCCTGCGCTCGACCGGGCGCGTCGCCGAACTCGCGGCGCTCGCCGAGTCGAAGGAACTCCGGGCCAGCGTCGGCATCGCGCACACGCGCTGGGCAACACACGGCGTGCCCTCGGAGCGCAATGCGCATCCGCACATCTCCGGCGGGCTCGCGGTCGTGCATAACGGCATCATCGAGAACTTCGAGGCGATCAAGGAGGCGCTGCAGGCGCGCGGTTACCGTTTCGAATCCGAGACCGACACCGAGGCGATCGCCCACCTGGTCCACGCCAAGCTCGAATCGGGAGCGGACCTGTTCGAAGCGGTGCGTCTGGCGACGAACGAGCTCGTCGGCGCCTACGCGATCGGCGTGATCGCCGAAGCCGAGCCCGAGCGCGTCATCGTCGCCCGACGCGGCTCGCCGCTGCTGCTCGGTGTCGGCGACAGCGGCATGTACGCCGCGTCCGACACCGCGGCGCTGCTGCAGGTGACGCGCAACGTGATCTACCTCGAGGACGGCGACCTCGCCGAACTGCACGTCGATGCTTATCGCATCGTCCGGCCCGACGGTACGCCGGTCGAGCGCGACGTGCACGTGTCGAGCCTGTCGGCCGACGCGGTCGAACTCGGCCAGTACCGCCACTACATGCAGAAGGAAATCTTCGAGCAGCCCCAGGCGCTCGCGAACACGCTCGAGATCATCGCCGGCGGCGGTTCGATCAGCCCGCAGCTCTTCGGCAGCCAGGCCGCGGAGGTGTTCGCCGGCGTGCGCCGCGTGCTGATGCTCGCGTGCGGCACGAGCTACCACGCCGGCCTCGTCGCGCGCTACTGGCTCGAGTCGGTCGCGAAGGTGCCGTGCACCGTCGAGATCGCGAGCGAATACCGCTACCGCGAATCGGTGCCCGACCCCGACACCCTCGTCGTCGTGATCTCGCAGTCCGGCGAGACCGCCGACACGCTCGCCGCGCTGAAGCACGCGAGGAGCCTCGGCATGACGCGCACGCTGGCGATCTGCAACGTGCCGGAGTCCGCGATCGTGCGCGAAGCCTGCTTGCGCTTCATCACGCGAGCGGGCCCCGAGATCGGCGTCGCGTCGACGAAAGCCTTCACGACGCAGCTCGCCGCGCTCGCGCTGTTGACCCTCGCGCTCGCGAAGCTCGCCGGCCGCCTGCCCGAAGCCGAAGAGGCGCGCTACCTCATTGCGCTGCGCCACCTGCCGGTCGCGGTGCAGAAAGTGCTCGAACTCGAACCGCAGATCGAAGCCTGGGCGCAGCGCTTCGCCGCCAAGCACCACGCGCTGTTCCTCGGCCGCGGCCGCCACTGGCCGATCGCGATGGAAGGCGCGCTGAAGCTCAAGGAAATCTCGTACATCCACGCCGAGGCCTACGCCGCCGGCGAGCTCAAGCACGGCCCGCTCGCGCTCGTCGACCGCGACATGCCGGTGATCGCGATCGCGCCGGCCGACGAACTGCTCGAAAAGCTCAAGTCGAACCTGCAGGAAGTCCGCGCCCGCGGCGGCGAACTCTACGTCTTCGCCGACGCCGGCAGCGAGATCGCCGAGTCCGAAGGCGTGCACATCCTGCCGATGCCCGAACACTACGGCATGCTGTCGCCGGTGCTGCACGTCGTGTCGCTGCAGTTGCTGTCGTACCACGCCGCGCTCGTGAAGGGCACGGACGTCGACAAACCGAGAAACCTCGCGAAGTCGGTCACGGTGGAGTAACCCTGGCAGGACTTCATCGTAAAACTGACTCCGGTTTGAAACCCCGCTCTTCAGGGAGGTGCGGAGGTTGAATACCCCGGCCTTCAGGCCTGTCGCTAATCAGTTGCTCCACCCGCATCGAAGGTGGCAGGCTGTCTGATCGCGAGGTCGAGCGCCTGCTGTCGAATCTGCAGATCAAGTCTTTCTCAACCCGGGACGAACGGGAGGTAGCCGGCTACGCCTACGTGCCCTATAGCTTGCTCGAAAACGTGATTGCAGATTGTCGAGTTCGCGCGCGAGCATGGGCGCATCACCATGGGCGAGGCGATTCGGCTTACCAACGGCAATCGCAACACGCTCAAGCAACATTTCCGGGCCTGAGTCAGCACGGCGCCGGCCGGGGCGTCTGGTACGAGTTGCGATAGGGGAAAACGCATGCCCGGTATTCGTCAACCAAGCAATTTTTCGCAACTCAAGGCCCACGACGAGCAGCTTGAACGACTGGGCTTGCTTGCCGAGCGTTACTTCGCCGATGATCCGAATACCTGCCTCCTGAAACTTCGCCAGCTTGCGGAGGGCATGGCCCAGTCGGTGGCGTCCCGGGTCGGCATATACACTTCTGCGGACGAAAGGCAGATTGACCTGCTGCGCCGCCTGCAAGACCACGGCATCGTACCGCGCGAAGTCGGCGGGCTCTTCCACGAAATTCGCAAAGCCGGCAACGACGCAAACCACAATCTGGCTGGAGAACCGCCGGTGCAAATCCATACTGAGCTGTCCACCCACGGCATGACCTGGCGAGTCGGTGAAGAGGTCAGCGTCGAGGACGATGCGGTGACCCCTGCACGACGAACTGCGCGACCTGATCGCCGCCAGCCGTCAACGTCTGGCAGCCACGGTCAATGCTGAACTCACGCTGCTCTACTGGCGCATCGGTCAGCGTCTTGCAACGGAAGTACTGGGCGGCGAGCGCGCCCGCTACGGCACCCACCTGATGGACCGCCTTGGCGAACGCTTGGCCCAGGAATTTGGCCGTGGTTTCGAGCCCAAGAACCTGCGCCGCATGGTGCAGTTCACCCAGGCTTTTCCGGACCCCGAGAAAGTCGCATCACTGATGCGACAATTGAGCTGGACCCACTTCCTGCAATTGCTGCCGCTCAAGACCGAGCCCGCCCGCCACTTCTACGCCGGGCAGTGCATGGCCGAACGCTGGAGCGTGCGCGAACTGCACCGGCAGATTGAACGAAAGGCCTTCGAGCGCAGCGAAATAGCCGGCGCACAAGGCACTGCCCTCACCGCCCCGAGTGCCGACGAAACAGCACCGGCCGTCGTCTTCAAGGCCCCGTACTTCCTCGACTTCCTCGGCCTGCGCCAGGGCCACGACGAAGCCGACCTGGAAACCGCCATCCTGCGCCAGCTCGAAGCTTTCATCCAGGCGTGCAACGACCGTATCGCCGCCATTCCTGCCTTGCTCAAGCGGTTTCGGCAGACGGTGCTGAGTGCCGCCATTTCGGGGAAATTGACCGATGATTGGCGCATCGCGGAAGCCGAATGCGATCAAATAGAAGGCGCATAGGGGCGATGCGGCTCGGTGGCCAGCAGGAAAATGCTCCCCTCCGCGCCCTCGGTCCGCAAGGTTTCCACTGCCATCGCGCCGGCCAGTCCGCCACCGACGACGACAAAATCGAAGTTCCCTGTCATGTCCCGGTTTCCGTTAAAGCGAATCATCCGGGCATCGCCTTATCCGCTTGCCGAAACCAATGACCGCGAGCACTGCACTATCGCCCCGTCGCACTGTGCCCTGCAGTTAGGACCAGCTGGCCATCCTTGACAGGAATGCGCGGGCCGGGCTCGTAGTCCATGCGCACGCGTCCGATCTGTTCGCCAAGTCGATATTCGACGTCATAGCCGACCACCTTTTCACTGGTGTCCGTCACCGTTTTGCAGCGGGTTTCGGTGGTGGTGTAGACATCGCTGGCCTGCATGTTTTTTTGCACCTTGTTTCCCGCATAACCGCCGGCGGCTGCCCCGGCAACGGTGGCGATCTTCCTGCCGCTACCTGCTCCGATCTGATTGCCCAGCAGACCCCCTGCCAACGCGCCAATCACCGTTCCGGCGATCTGATGTTGATCCTTGACCGGGGCTCGGTGGCTTACTGCGACGTCCTCGCAGACTTCACGCGGCGTACGGATCGATTCCTTGAGTGGCTGCACTTCAAGCACATCGGCATATTTCGGGCCAAAGTCAACCAGACTGTAGGTTGCGACGGCACCGCCTGCGGTAACGCTCAACGCTCCCAGTCCGATGCCCAGCATCATTGATCTATTCATAGGTTTCTCCTCATTCCACATGAATCACCGGCGACCACGCCGCGGTTGGCGATTGTACTTTCGCACCATCCGGCCGTTTCATCATGGAAACAAAGGGATACCCAACTCCAGCGAACGATGTGAGCAGGGGAGTGATTGTTACCGTCCGGGCGGTTCGTCAGTGCGGGTGACGGTGATGGATATCCGGAAAATGCGGGTGTTTGTGCACCAGGGCGACATGGTGGTGCCAGTGCTCATGGGGCTTGTCATCCTCCCATTCAAAGTCGTGGGCATGCTGGTGGTGCTCGTCATGGACGTGGCGATGGTCATGCGCCATCGGCTCATGGCTGTGCTCGTGTTCATGGTGCTCCGTCAGATGCAGCCAGACGCCCCAGCCCATCAGTCCGCTCGCCAGCCAGAAGGCCGGTGAAGCCGTTTCACCGGGCAGGCCCAGCGCGACCGCCGCGCCGATGAACGGCGCAGTGGAAAAGTAGCTCGCCGACCAGCAACTTGGCGAAGGGCGTACTCGCCCCGAACAGGGCAGCCGCGAGGAGGGCATGCACAACACTGCGATTCATTTTTGGTGATCCTCCGCTGCAGCCATCCCGGCCTTATGGAAAGCTTCGCATAAGGCAGAACTAATGAGCCCACTGCCGCCGGGCACTGGCGGGGCAGCTTGCTCCGCGCGGGTCGGGCCCCCATTTTGCAGGCGTCGGTACTGCGGCGGAGCAGGGTCGGGAGCGGTTTTTGCAACACTCCCCGCGGATCGGTTCCGCACCCTTCGTAACCTGCGCAGGGTGGACCGGTCGGATCAGGAAACCTTGACAGAGGAGAGTGACATGAACTCAATCTATCGTAAGTCGCTGATAGCCGGTGCAATTTCCGTATTCGTCGCCACGCCCGTCTGGGCGGGAGGCGATAAGGCGGAAAAGGCCCCGGAAACGGGCACGTCGTCGCAGCAGATGAACCAGCCGGGCAGGACCGGTGCGGCAGCCGGAACCGGAGCGAGTACCGCCGCGGCCACCCAGCTGCAGAACATGACGCCGCGTGAGCTGGAAGGCAAGGATGTCGTCAGTCAGACCGGCAAAGAGATCGGCTCCGTGAAGGAAGTGGTGCGCAGCCGTGACGAGCGGAACATCCAGGTAGTAATTTCTGTTGGCGGCGTGCTCGGGATGGGTGACAAGAAGGTCGCGGTGCCGCTCGATCAACTGAGCTACCAGGACGGCAAGTTGCGCATCGGCGCCACCGAGGACGAACTGAAGGCGAAGCCCGAGTACCAGTCGGAGCAGTATGTCGAGCTGGAACCGACCGACCGGCCGATCAGCGAGTTTTCGGCGTTTGAACCGACCCCGGACGAGTCGAAGCCCCGGAGCGGGACGCCGTCGCCGGGCGGTACCCCGGCAACGGACCCGATGCGCGAACAGAGCCCGTCCCCGTCGACCCCGGACGCGACGCAGTGACAGGGCACATCTCCGACCGATATCTGGAGATGACCCGTTGAGCGGAAGCGGCGGGATCCGCACCGTACAATCGGCGCCCCGCCGTGCCATCGCTTCCGACGCCGTGCCGCACCTCACGCCCACCATCCTCTACGCCGACGAGGCACTGATCGTCGCCGACAAGCCTGCCGGCCTGCTCTGCGTCCCCGCACGGGGCGAGGCGCGGCAGGATTGCCTGGCGATCCGTGTGCAGGCGCTCTATCGGGATGCGCTCATCGTGCACCGTCTCGACATGGCCACGTCGGGCCTGATCCTGCTCGCGCGCGGTGAAGAGATGCTGCGGCGCATGAGTCTCGCCTTCGAGAAACGAATCGTCGGCAAGCGCTATGTCGCGCTGGTGCATGGTCACATCGGGAACGACAGCGGCGAGATCGACCTGCCGCTGGCCGACGACCCGGAGAACCGCCCGCGCCAGATCGTCGACCCGGTGCGCGGCCGTCGCGCGCTGACCCGCTATCGCGTCATCGCGCGCAGCGGCGAAGGCGCCGAGGCCGTTTCGCGCGTCGAACTCAAGCCCGTCACCGGCCGGTCCCACCAACTGCGCGTGCACCTGATGTCGATCGGTCACGCGATCCTCGGCGACCCGCTCTACGCTGCGGACGAGAGTGCGGCGCGTCACGCGCGCATGCACCTGCACGCCGCCGGCATCGCCTTCATCCACCCGGAAACGCGAGTGCCGGCGAGTTTCGACAGCGCGGTGCCGTTCTGAGCGGAAAGGATGTGCGCCGGTCGAGTCAGCGCACTCCCGGCGGTGGCGGTGGCGGCGTGCCCGGGGGTGGAGGCGGAGGCGGGGGCCGGTATCCTTCCGGGCGCTGGACGACATACCGCCCCGACACCGGTACCCGGTGCCCGCTCGCATACATGCATTGCTGGTAGGCGAAATCGTAGCGGCGCTGGGCTCCATAGGCAGAGGTCTGCGCGGCGCCTGTTCCCGCGGCGCTGCCGAACAGCAGGCCGGTGCCCGCACCGACCGCGGCGCCCCGGCTGCCGTCGAAGGCAGCTCCGGCCGCGGCACCGATCGCGGTGCCGAGCAGCGCGCTGCGCACCCCGCTGTCGCTCGCGAGCTGCTCGGCGGAGCGCCCGCCGATCTGCTCATGAGCATACTGCCGGCATGAGAAATCGTCGACGCGGAACTGCTCGAAGCTCTTCCCGGTGCCGGGCAGCACCAGCATGCTCGGGCCGGAAGGCAGCGACACGCAGCCACCCAGGAGCAAGGCCACCCATGGGGCGATTTTCAGCGGTGCGGACACTGAGGTTCTCCGTTAGCGCGGCGGCGTCGGCGAGACGCGTTCCCAGCCGCCGGGGCATTGTCTGACGTAAGGGTAGTAACCCTCGGGACTGTAGCAGTAGTACCAGTAGCCTTCGGCCCGCGCGGCCTCGTCGTAACCGCGCTCGATGTACACGGGCGGCGGGGATGGCATCGTCACGACAGGCGGATAAGCGTAATACGGCGGCGGCCAGTTCCAGTATAGCGGCACGCCGATGGACAGCCCGAGGCGGGAGTGGCTGTGGTGGGCATGCAGCGATCGACGATCGCGCCTGAACGTGTCGTGGCTACGGCTGAAGCTGTGGCCACGGTGTCTGGCGAAATCGTCGCGGGATCCGAACCTGTCGTGGCGGTATTTGAACGCCTCATGCCGCGGCTGGAAGGAATGAGTGCCGCGGCCATGATCGGCCGACGCCACCTCGGGTACCGCCAATCCCAACAGCAGGGCCAGAGCGAGAGCGCCCTTGCGCGATTTCATCTGACCTCCTCGTCGCTATGCGACCACTGCCGGCGTGATGCTCGCCTGTGCAAAGAGACCACGGCAGACGCGGGGAATTCCTGCCAATTTGTGAGCTTTCGCCTGGCGGCCCTCGTTGCCCGGCCCGCCGACGCCGGTGCATCCGCCGATATCGGACTGAACGTTCAGAACTGAACGCTGAACGTTCAAGATTGAACGTCCTCATCGACGATGCATTATCGTGCATTGCCAGATGTATCTAGGCAATATATTGCAAATCAACGATTTGTATGTTCTGGCATGCATCTCGCTGTACCAGATCTGCGGCTACCCCTTTCAAGTGATGAACGGAACAAGAAGAGATCAGCATGAGAGCATTCCAATCGCGGTCGCGGGCTTTTGCGCTACTCATCGCTTGTGCGGTGCTGGTCGCGGGCGGATGTGCGAGCGTACCGGGCAACCCGGACGATCCGCTCGAGCGCTACAACCAGGTGATGTTCAGCTTCAACGAGCGGGTCGACAAGGCGGTGGCCCGGCCGCTCGCGACAGTCTATGACACGCTCGCGCCCACCCCAGTGCAGACCGGCGTAGGCAATTTCTTCGGCAATCTCGCCGATATCTGGATCGGTTTCAACAACATTCTCCAGGGCAAGGTCGGTGCCGGCGTGTCCGACTGGATGCGTTTTCTCGTGAACTCGACGCTCGGGATTTTCGGACTGCTGGACGTCGCGTCCGAAATGGAGCTGCAGAAGAACGACGAGGATTTCGGCCAGACGCTCGCCGTATGGGGCGTGGGCGAAGGGCCGTATTTCGTCGTGCCGTTTTTCGGTCCGAGCACGTTGCGCGACGCGGCGGTGCTTCCGCTCGATGGCGCGGGTGACCCGGTGTGGCGGATGGCTCACGTCCCGACGCGCAATACGCTGGCCGGCCTGCGCATTGCCGACAAACGCGCCCGCCTGCTCGGATTCGAGAAGACGCTCGACGAAGGCACGCTGGACAAATACACCTTTACCCGCAATTTCCATCTGCAGCAGCGCCGCGCCAAGGTGCACGACGGCAAGCCGCCGATGGAATACGAGGATTTCGAACCCGACGGGGAAGCATCGCTCGTGCCTGCCGCGACGCAACCCAAAAGTGACGAGCGCTCGGCTGCCGAGCGTCTCTGATTGACCCGCATGTCCGGAACGATTCCGCTTCCGGCCTTGCTCACGATGAGGTAATCAACATGAAATCGACTTTCTTTGCACTGTACTTCTCGGTTCTCTCGTTCCTGCCGAGCGGCGTTTCGGCGGGCGGGCCGGCTCCCGACCAGTTGATCGGCAAACTCTCCGGCGATGTGCTGGAAATCCTCCAGACCAACGAGTCGCTTCGCGCGGGCGAAACGACGCAGGTCGTCGGGCTCGTCGAACAGGTGGTGCTGCCGCACTTCAACTTCCGGCGAATGACGATGCTGGCAGTCGGCCGCGACTGGCGCGATGCGTCGCCCGAGCAGCAGAAGCGGCTGATGGATGCGTTCTACAACATGCTGGTGCGGACCTATTCGAATGCGCTGACGCAGTATCGCGACCAGACGGTCCAGGTTCGCCCGCTGCGCGCGAGTCCTTCGGACAAGATCGTCAAGGTCCAGACCGAGATCCGCCAGCCGGGAGGGCAGCCGGTGACCGTCGACTACGTCCTTGAGCAGCGCGCCGACGGATGGAAGATTTTCGACATCGTCGTAACCGGCGTCAGCCTCGTGACGAATTATCGCGGGACGTTCTCGCAGCAGATACGCCTCGGCGGGATCGACGGCCTGATCCGCTCGCTCGAGGCCAAGGAGCGCGAGTTCACGCCACGGTCCGGGCAGTCCTGACGACACCTCCGGCGGGGACGGTCAGCTTGTTCCTGGGGCGGCGACAGTGAGGAAACAAAACATCCGCGTTCCCGGGCCCGTGCATTGCTGCGAGTTCCACAGGCGACGTTCCCGTCGCCCCAGTGCATGGAGAGAATCATGGAACAGAAGAAGCAGCGTGGTCAGAACCAGGGCGAGCAGCAACAGCAGGACATCCAGAAACAACCCGGCCAGGGTCAGAGCGGCCAGACGCAGGGTGGGCAAAGGCAGCCGGAGCAAAGCCAGGGCACCCAGAAGCAGCCCGGCCAGGGACAAGGCGGTCAGGGCGGCCAGCAACAGCACGAGCAAGGCATGGGCACCCACAAGCAACCCGGCCAGGGGCAAGCCGGCCAGGGTGGTCAAAGGCAGGAAGAGCAAAGCCAGGGCACTCAAAGGCAGCCCGGCCAGGAACAGGGACAAGGGAAGTCGAGTCGGGGCAACACCTAACGCGGCAGCAGCAGTAGCTGCGAGTGTCGTTGTTGCGACCTGTTTTGCCGGACCGGTTCCGCCGGCCCGGCGGCAGCGCCGTATCGGCAGACTCAATGCAGCATGCCTTGCGCCCTTGCCGATCCCGGTAGCCTGACCCCGGTCTCGCCAGGCATCAGATGGGCGGTGTCGGGTGTCCTCACCGTCCGATTCTCAGCCCGCGACGATTCCCATCCCGTGGAGATATTTCTGCTCCACCCCGTATTCGTTGCAGAAACGCATGTATCCATCGCGCGCCTTCCAGCTCGAAGCCGGCGGGCAGTCGTCGACAAGAATCACGCCGCCGGGGGCCATACGCGGCCACAGGCGCTTCAGGGCGACGTACGTCGGTTCCGTCAGGTCGACGTCGATCAGCGCGACCGAGCATTTGGCCGGCAGCGCCTCGACCGCGAGCGTCGCGATGTCGCCCTGAATGAGCTCCACGTCGTCGCACTGGTGCTGGCGCAGGATTCTCGCGACGAGTTCCTTCGAGTTGCCGGAGAACATTTCCTGGTCGGAAAGCGGCGTTCCGAGTTCGACGTCGCTGGCGAATTGCTCCGCGACGAAGCCGTCGAACGTGTCGATGCATACATAGGGTTTGGCGATGCCGAGCCGATCGAGCATCTTCTTCGCGATGACCGTCGTGCCGCCGAGGTTGCAGCCGACTTCGACCACCGAGCCCGGCACGTCCTTCGTCTCGATGAGGTGATGCAGCAGCAGGTAGAGACGTTCCGGGGCAAGCACGAAGGGTGGATAACGATAGATCAGCGGCACCAGCGCGCTGCGCGCCATGCGTTTCAACTGCTGCTTCATGCCCATGACGATTCCTCCTGAAATGCCCGGGCACGCGTCCCGGAATCGATGCAGGCGAAAGTGCGGAGGTTCAATCTGGCACAGCTGAATTGCGGAATCAACGCGGAATTGGAAGCGAACGTCTCGGGGAAGCGAACGTCTCGGGGAAGCGAACGTCTCGGGGATCGAATGTCAGGACCGCTCGGCGGGAAGCAGCAGTTTGCGCACCACCGGGTGTTCGACCTTGCGGTGCGCGAGGATTGCATAGAAATGTTCGACGACGTCGGGGCAGCGCCCGAGCAGCGTGAGTCCGCGTGCCCGCGGCAGTTCGTCGAACGACCATTCGGGTGCCGGGAAAGCGCCCAGCCCGCTTTCGCCGAAGGTGGCGAGGAGCGCGCTGTCCTCGAATTCCCCGACGATCCTCGGGCGGATTCCGTGCCGCGCGAGCCAGTCGTCGAGCCGCGCCCGCACTGCGGAGTGGGTCGTCGGCAGCAGCAGCGGCAAATGCGCGAGGCAGGCCGGGAAGTCGCCTTCGCGACCGTCGAGCAGCGTCGCCGGCGCATACCACGCGAGCGAAGCTTTTCCGAGGCGATGGCTGAACACCCTGAGGTTCGGATTCGTCGGTGCCGGGCGGTCGGCGAGCACGACGTCGAGCCGGTGACGGGCGAGGTCGGCGAGCAGATCGTCGAAGCTGCTTTCGTGGCACAGCAGCCGCAGGCCGGGAGTCTGCACCGCCGGCTGCAGCAGGTGCCGCACCGCGAGCTTCGGCAGGCTGTCGGCGATGCCGACGCTGAGCCGGATGCCGGGCTCCGCGGCCGCTTCCCGCACCGCCTCCGGCAGCGCTTCGGCGAGCTGGAAAATCTGCTCGGCGTAGCGCACGGCGGTCGCACCGGCTTCGGTGAGTTCGATGCCGCGGCCCGCCGAGCGGAAAAGGGCGTGGCCGAGCGAATGCTCGAGCTCCCGCACCTGCGTGCTGACGGTCTGGATGGCCATGTCGAGGCGCTCCGCGGCGCGTGCGATCCCGCCTTCCTTGGACGCGACCCAGAAATAGTAGAGATGGCGAAAGTTGAGGGGATGCATCGTGGACTTCCTTTTTTACGAAGTAAAACTACGTCAAATTAAGCTTCAAAGGAAGTTCGATGTGAACTATCGTCATCCGGTCATCACCCAACAGGAGGATTGCGATGGAGGTGCATGTCGAATCCGGGCGCGCTGCCGGCGTGCGGTTCAGGAACGTGATCGAGGCCCGGCTGCGGTTTGCGCTGCGCCGCCTGTCATGGCTCGTTCCCCAGGCGACCGTGCGCCTGTCCGACCTGGAGCGGGAGGCCGGAAGCCCGGACAAGTGCTGCGAGGTCAGACTGAAGGTGGTCGGCACGCGGGATGTCGTGGTCAGCGCCATCGCGCGCGACTGGCTGCAGTCGATCGACGACGCATTGAAAGGCGCGGCGCGCCGGCTCGAGCGGCAATACCGGCGCACGTACGCGGCATGACGGGCGATCGATGCGCCGCGAAGGCGGATCGCGCCCTGCAGTTTTCCCGAATTCCACCCACAGGAGTGCCTGCTACATGAAACGCTTTTTCCTCACCCTTTTCGCCCTCGTGCTGAGCGTGGGCCTGACGCTGCCCGACGCCGAGGCAAAACGTCTCGGCAGCGGGAAATCCTTCGGCACCCAGCGTGATGCGACGACGCAGGCTCCGGCCGCGCCGATGGCCCGTAGCGCCGACACGGCCCCGAATGCCGCCGCGGCGGCGGGGCAGGCCGCGAAGAAGAACAGCTGGATGGGTCCGCTGGCCGGCCTTGCCGCAGGCCTCGGTCTCGCGGCGCTCGCTTCGCATCTGGGCATGGGCGAAGGACTTGCGAACATCCTGATGATCGCGCTGCTGGCGATGGCCGCCTTCGCCGTCTTCCGTCTCGTGATGCGCAAACGCTCGACAGCGCCGGCGATGCAGTACGCCGGAGCGGGGGCGGGCGGCGGCACGGTCGCGATGCCCGCCCAGGCTTCAGGGGCACCGGCTGTGGCGGCGGCTGCGCATTCCGGCGCCGGCATGCTTCCGGCGGGTTTCGATGCGGAGGCCTTCGTGCGTCAGGCGAAGCTCAACTTCGTGCGGCTGCAGGCGGCGAACGACGCGCGCAACCTCGACGACCTGCGGGAGTTCGTCGCGCCGGAGATGTTTGCGGAGCTGCAAATGCAGATCCAGGAGCGCGGCGACGCAGTCCAGCGCACCGAAGTGGTCGACCTGCATGCCGAGGTCGTCGGCTACGCCGAGGAGGCGCAGCGTCACCTCGTCAGCGTACGTTTCCACGGCCTGATCCGCGAAGAAACGGGGGCGGCGCCGGTCGAGTTCGACGAGCGGTGGCATCTCGCGAAAGCCCTCGACGGCAGCCGCGGCTGGGTTGTCGCCGGCATCCAGCAGTCGCATTGACAGGACTCGGGCGCGCGAGCGAGTTCCCTCTGCAGGTTGTGCAGGACGAAACTCTTCAAGCCTTGCGTTTGCGCGACGCGAAGGGCCGGCGCCATTGACCGGGGCGCTTGTCCGGACGCTTGTCGTCGTCGTCCGCGGTCTTGGGTTTGGGCTTGGGCACCAGCATGTTCTTGCCCGCGTCTTGTCCGGCGCTGCGGTGCGCGAGGATCGCTTGCGCCAGTTGCTCCTCGGTGAGCACGATCGGTGCGTGTTTCCCCGCGGGCTCGTACGCCGAGAGCTTTTCCCGCACATTGAAGATGCGTTCTGCCGTCTCGGCTTTCCTCGGCTGGCCGGCCATGATCTTCTGCGCGTCCGGCGTCAGCGTAAAGCGGCCGTCCACCTCGCCGATCAGGCCGTGTGTCGAGAGGCGGTGAAAGGCCTCGCCCAGTTTCGTTTCGGACGGAATGGCGCCCTGGATCAGATCGGCCGCGGCCATGATTTCGGCGAGTTCGGCCGGCCGTCGTTTCGAAGACAGGGCCAGGGCGAGCAAGAGGAGCGCATCAACATCGTGGACGGGGTGCATCGAATAACCTTTGAAAACCTGCGGAAGAAAAACTGTCCGGCGCAGGGCGCCGAACATGTACGGGGGCGAACAGGCCGGCAGTGCGATGGGCCCCTCCGGAGGGTGGGAGTGTAAGGGCTTGCGCCGTAATACCAAGCCCCGGCTCGCGATTTGGCGTTGATCCTCGTCACGCCCGGGGTTTTCGGCGCAGCGCCGCGCCTCGATGGAGGCCGTCAGCGTCTTCAGGCATCGTCCTTCGGGTTCAGCACGGCCTGGTTGACGATCACGCGCGCGTCGACGATCGCGTACCCGTCCTCGTAGAGGATGACCGGGTTGAGATCGAGCTCGGCGAGCTGCGGATAGGCGGCGACGATGCTCGACACCTTCAGCAGCAGGTCGACGAGCGCTTCCTTGTCGACGGCCGCTTCGCCGCGCGCGCCCTCGAGGATCCTGCGCGCCCTGATCTGATCGACCATCGAGCGGGCGGCATAACGCGACAGCGGAATCGCGCGGAAGGCGACGTCTTCGAGGATCTCGACGAATATGCCGCCGAGGCCGAACATCAGCACCGGGCCGAAGATCGGATCGCGGCTGACGCCGATGATGACTTCGGTGCCCTTGCGCGCCATCGGCGTGACCAGCACGCCCTTGATGTCGGCGGCGGGCTTGTACGCATGGCAGGAGCCGATGATCTGGTCGAAGGCTTCGCGCAAGGCCGCCCTGCCGCGCAGGTTCAGCCTGACGCCGCCGGCGTCGGACTTGTGCAGGATGTCCTTCGACACGACCTTCATCACGAGCGCCTGGTCGCCGAAGCGGGCGGCGATCTCGTCGAGCTCGTCGATATCGTGGACCAGCGCTTCGGACGGCACGGCGACGCCGTGCGCCCGCAACAGCGCCTTGGCTTCGAACTCGAACAGGTCGCGGGCCTCCGCCTGGGCGGCGGCGAAGATCGCCTGCGTCGTGTCGTTCGGCACCATTGCCGGCAGCGGCGCCTGGCTTGCGGCATCCCTGAGATACACGCCGCGTTCGCCGAGCGCCGCGAGGACGCGCACCGCGTATTCGATCGATGTGTACACCGGCAGGCCCGCTTCGTGCAGGCGGCGCAGCGCGGGGGGCTTGACCGGCGCGTAGAGGCTATACACCACGACCGGCTTGTCGATCCGGCGGGCGAGCTCGATCATCGACTCGGCGCCGCGCATTTCGCCGCCCAGCAGGTCCTCGGCGAAGCGGATGTGGTAGCCGCCGAACATGCCGACGAGGAACACCGCGTCGACGTTGTCATCGTCGGCGACGATCGCCATGCAGTCGGCAAGCAGCGCAGGGTTGGCGTCGCTGCTGCCGGCCACGTCCACCGGGTTCACCAGCGAAGCCTGCGGCAGCAGGATCGCGCCGAGGCGCTTTTTCGTCGCTTCGCCCAGTTCCGCGAGCTCCAGCCCCGCTTCGACGAGGCGGTCGGAGGCGATCGTCGCCTGGCCGCCGCCGTCCGAGACCACCGCCACGCGCTTGCCCGGCGCCTGCTGCAACAGGCCCAGCCCTTCGGCGACCGGCAGGATCTCGTTGGAATGCTGCACGACGCTGACGCCGACCTGGCGCAGCAGGTCGACCGTCATCGCGTAGCTGCCGGCGAGCGCGCCGGTATGGGAACTCGCCGCTTTCTTGCCCTGCTCGGTCGCGCCGGATTTGTACACGACGACCGGCTTGACGGCGGTGATCTCGCGCGCGTTGTGCAGGAAGCGCTGGCCGTCGCGGAAGCCTTCGACGTAGAACGTCGCGACCCGCGTGTCCGGGTCCTCGCCGAGGTAGCGCAGATAGTCGTTGAAGCCGATATCGGTCTGGTTGCCCGGACCGACATAGGTGCTGAAACCGACATGGCCGTTGTGCTCGGCTTCGAGCACCAGCGACAGCAGCATGTTGCCGGACTGCGAGATGAAGCCGATGTTGCCCGGCTTGACGTTCGCCAGTGCGAGCAGATTGACCTTCTTGTGCAGATTGAACATGCCCGAGGTGTTGGGCCCGATGATGCGCACGCCGCCTTCGCGCGCCGCGGCCAGCACCTGCTGTTCGAGCCGCGCGCCGGCCGGGCCGGTCTCGCGGAAACCGCTCGCGAGGATGGCCGCGCCCTTGACGCCTTTCCGGCCGCAATCGGCGACGAGGCCCGGCACCGTCGCGGCCGGCGTGCAGATCAGCGCCAGGTCCACCGGGCCGGGGACGTCGTCGAGCGTCGCGTAGGTCCTAACGCCGAGCACATTGTCCACCTTCGGGTTGATCGGGTAGATCGCGCCCGGGTAGCCATCCTTGATCAGCCCGACCATCGCCTTGTAGCCGCGCTTGGTGGGGTCGGTCGAGGCGCCGATGATCGCGATCGAGCCGGGGGCGAGGAAATCGTGCAGCGGGCTGGTTCTGGGCAAGGGCGGGGCGAGGTCCATCTCATTCTCCCCTGAAAACGGGCGTGCGTTTGTCGGCGAAAGCGTCCACGCCCTCCTGCCAGTCGCGCGTCGTGCCGACGAACATCATGCCTTCGAGCTCGGCAGTCAAGGCGGCGTCGAGCGTGCGCTCGGCTGCCATGTTCAGCTGCTCCTTCGCGAGCTGCATCGAGAACGGCGCCTTGCCCGCGATCCGGCGTGCGAAGTCGCGCGCGGCGTCGAGGAAGCCTTCGTCGGGCAGCGCGCGGTTCGCGAGCCCGATGCGCACGGCTTCCGCGCCGCCGATGCGCTCGCCGAGGAATACCAGTTCGCGCGCTTTCGCCAGCCCGACCAGGCGCGGCAGCAGGTAGGTGACGCCGCCGCCGAGGAAGTTGCCGATCGAGATTTCCGGCAGGCCGATCTGCGCGCTTTCGGCCATCAGCACGAAGTCGGACGCGATCGCCATCTCGGCCCCGGCGCCGAGCGCGAAGCCGTTGACCGCGGCGATCACCGGTTTGCCGAGCTGCAGCAGGCGCTTGCACACTTTCTGCTCGCCCTGCAGGTACTGGCGGCGCTCGAACGGCGTGCGGCCCGCCTTGTGTTCCTTGAGGTCGGCGCCGACGCAGAACGCGCGGCCTTCTCCGGTGAGCAGCACGACGCGCGCCTGCGCGTCGGCTTCGGCGCGGCTCAGCGCCGCGTTGAGTTCGTCATACAGCTGCCGGGTCACGGCGTTGAGCCGGTGCGGGCGGTTCAGTCGGATCTCGGCGATGCCGTCCTTCATGTCGTAAAGGATCGTCTCGTAATTCATGCTTGTCCCTCATGCAGGTTGGGGGCTCGAACCGCCGGTTGAGCGCAGCGCGTCCCGATCGGTCGCCGCAGTGATTATCGGCCCTTGCCGACAGGCGCCAAAACGCACGGCTGGCGGGCCGGATCGGCTTTTCATTGTAGAGCGTCGCCAAGCACGCCAGAATGCGGGGCCTCCGCGGGCCCGCTCCCGCCGCAATCTCTCCCGGGCGGCGCCCGCGGGCTTTTCTTCTCCTTGTCACGCAGCACTCAGCAGGACGTACCCATGCAATCAGAAAGCTTCATCGCGGGCAAGGATGCCTCGCTCGAATCCTCGATCGGCACGATGCAGGCCCGGCTCGAAGCCGCCGGTTTCCACATCGAGGAGCGCTCGTGGCTCAATCCGGTCGATGGCGTCTGGTCGGTGCATGTGCGCGACCGCGACTGCCCGCTGATGTTCACGAACGGCAAGGGTGCCTCGAAGCTCGCGGCGCTCGCCAGTGCGCTCGGCGAGTATTTCGAGCGCCTGTCGTGCAACTACTTCTGGAACCACTACTACCTCGGCGAACAGTATGCCGAGCGCGCCCTGGCCGAAGGGGGGCGCGGTTTCGTGCATTACCCGCAGGAGCGGTGGTTCGAGCACGGCGCCGATGGCCAATGGCCGGCAGCGCTGCTGACGCCGGCGCTGCAGAAGTTCTACAACCCGAACGGCAGCATCCACGCGGCTGCGCTCGTCGACTTCAATTCCGGCAACGCCGAGCGCGGCATCTGCGCGATTCCGTACGTGCGCCTGCGCGACGACGCGGTTGTCCATTTCCCGGTCAACATCATCGGCAACCTTTACGTCAGCAACGGCATGTCCGCCGGCAACACGCCGGCCGAGGCGCGCACCCAGGCGCTGTCGGAAATCTTCGAGCGCCACATCAAGTTCCGCATCATCAGCGAAGGGCTGTGCCTGCCCGACGTGCCGGAGGAAGTCATCGCGCGCTATCCGCGCATCGCCGCCGGCATTGCCGGGCTGCGCGCGGCCGGCTTCGGCATCCTCGTCAAGGACGCCTCGCTCGGCGGGCAATTCCCGGTGATGAACGTGACGCTGCTGCATCCGCACGACCAGGGCTGCTTCTCGAGCTTCGGCGCCCACCCGCGCTTCGAGATCGCGCTCGAGCGGGCGCTCACCGAACTGCTGCAGGGGCGCGCGCTCGACGCGCTCGGCGGCTTCCCCGAACCCGGCTTCGACCTCGACGAAATCGCCAGCTCGCCGAACATCGAGATCCACTTCGTCGACTCGAGCGGCATCATCAGCTGGAACTTCCTCGGCACGCAGCCGGATTTCGCGTTCCACGACTGGAACTTCGGCACCACGACCGCCGAGGACTACGCGTGGCTCGTCGACCGTCTGCACGCCGACGGCCGCGACATCTACGTCGCCGATTTCACGCATCTCGGCGTCTATGCATGCCGGATTCTCGTCCCCGGCATGTCGGAGATCTACCCGATCGACGAGCTGGAATTCGAGAACAACAGCGTCGCCAACGACATCCGCGAAGCGATCCTGCACCTGTCCGAGCTCGACGACGACGAATGCGGCGAGCTGCTCGACACGCTCAACGACAGCGGTCTCGCCGACGAGCGCCTGGTCGCGGCGCTGATCGGGCTGGCGCCGGGCGACGACGCGTTCTGGCAGGATCTGCGCGTCGGCGAGCTGAAGACGCTGCTGGCGCTCGCGGTCGGCGACGAGGACGCGATCGCCGAAGGCTGCGAGTGGATCCGCCATTTCGGTCAGATCGACGCGGCACGGCGCCGCGTCTACCGTTGCGTCGAATGCCTGCTGAAGCTCGACGAAGAGGACAGCGACAGCGACGGCGGGCGTTACGCGTCCGCGCTGCACAGCCTCTACGGCGCCGACACGCTGCGCCAGGCCAGCGCGCTGCTCGACGGCGAACTGCGCTTCTTCGACCAGCCCGCGCTCGGGCTGAACCTCGCCGGCAGCGACATGCACCAGCGCCTGCTTGCCGCCTACGGCAAGCTGCACGGCAACGCGCCGGCGTCCTGAAGTCACTCCGGCAGCGCGAGGTCCGCGATCACCGCGGCCAGGAAGCGGGCCGCTTCGCCGCCGGTCACGACGCGGTGGTCGAACGTGAGGCTCAGCGGCAGCACGCGGCGCACGGCCGGTGCGCCATCGATCGCGAGCACCTGCTGGTGCACGCGGCCGGCGCCGAGGATCGCCACGGTCGGCGGCATGACGATCGGCGCCGCGTACTTGCCGGCGATCATGCCGAAGTTCGACAGGGTGATCGTGTTGCCGCGCAGTTCGTCGGCCGGGATCTTGCGCGCGATGACGTCGGCGCGCATGCGGTCCAGGCCGCGGCGCAGGTCGTTGGCGTCGCGGTTGGCGACGTCGCGCAATACCGGCACGAACAGCCCCTCCGCGAGGTCGATCGCGATGCCGACGTCGATCTTCGCCAGCACGCGGCGTCCCATGGTGTGGCTCTCGTACCACGCGTTGAGCGCCGGCTCGGCGCGGCAGCCCGCGACCAGCGCGCGCACGAGGCGGATCGTGACGTCGCTGTCCGGCAGCCACGCGTCGATGTCGGCGTCGTCGACGACCGTCGCCCCGGCCACTTCGTTCTGTGCGAGCGTCATGTTGCGCGCCATCGCCCGCCGCACGCCGCGCAGGATCTCCGGCGGCCCCACATCCGCGAGGATCTTCGCGACCCGCTGCACGTCCGATGTCGTGATCAGGCCGTCGGGACCGGAGGGCGTGACCATCTCGAGCTCGACATTGAGCTGGCGCGCGAGCGCGCGCACCGCCGGCGTCGCCTTGATCGCCGCCGCGCCGCCGCCGACGGCTGCCGGCGCTTCCTGCGCGAGCTGGTGGCCGACCTGCACTTCACCGACCACGGTGCCGGCGTCGCTGTCTTCGGCGGTGCCGGCAAAGCCGACCAGCGGCGCGCCGACATGCACGATCTGTCCCGGCTGTCCGAACAGCTTCTCGATGCGGCCCGAATGCGGCGAAGGGATCTCGACGATCGCCTTGGCCGTCTCCACCGACAGCAGCGGCCGGTCGGCCTCGATCTCGTCGCCGGCCGCGACGTGCCATTCGACGATCTCCGCTTCCTGCAGGCCTTCGCCCAGGTCGGGCAGTTTGAAGATCTTCATGCGCCCTCCAGCGTCTTGTGGACTGCCGCGACGATGCGTTCGACACTCGGCAGGTACTGGTATTCGAGGCGCGCCAGCGGCACGACCGTGTCGTATCCGGTGACGCGTCGCACCGGCGCGAGCAACGTGTAGAGGCCCTCTTCGGCGAGGTTGGCGGCAATTTCCGCGCCGAACCCGGCCGTGCGTGCGGCTTCGTGGACGATCACGCAGCGCCCGGTGCGCCCCACCGATTCGAGTATCGTCGCCATGTCGAGCGGCTTGAGCGTCGCCACGTCGATGACCTCGGCCATGATTCCCTGCTGCGCCAGCGCGTCGGCTGCGGCCTGCGTTTCGTGCACCATCGCGCCCCAGCTGACCAGCGTCACGTCGCTGCCTGAGCGCAGCGTGAAGCACACGTCGAGCGGCAACGCTTCGCCGTCGTCGGCGACTTCCTGCTTGAACAGGCGGTACAGCCGCGTCGGTTCGAGAAAAATCACCGGATCGGGGTCGCGTATCGCCGCCAGCAGCAGGCCGTAGGCCCGCGACGGCGATGACGGGATCACGACGCGCAGCCCGGGCACGTGTGCAAACAGCGCCTCCGGGCTTTCCGAGTGGTGTTCGGGCGCGTGGATGCCGGCGCCGCACGGCGAGCGCAGCACCAGCGGGCACGACAGCCTGCCGCGCGTGCGGTTTCGCAGGCGCGACGCGTGGTTGATGAGGTGATCGAGCGTTGGGTAGATGAAGCCCGAGAACTGGATCTCCGCCACCGGCTTCAGCCCCATCGCCGCCATGCCGATGGCGGTGCCGGCGATTGCGGTCTCCGCGAGCGGCGTATCGACCACGCGCGCCGCGCCGAAGCGCTGCTGCAGCCCCGCGGTGGCGCGGAAGACGCCGCCGTTGACGCCGATGTCCTCGCCGAGCAGCACGACCGCCGGGTCCTGGGCCAGTTCGTACGCCAGCGCGTGGTTGATCGCTTCGACCAGATTGAGCTCAGCCATGGCCGCCTCCCTCGTGCGGTGCGAACCGCAGTGCCATGTCGCGCTGTTCCTGCAGCGCCGCCGGCAGCGTGCGGTACAGGTGATCGAACATGGCTTCGGGCGTAGGCGGCAGCGTCGCGAGATACCTCTCGACCGCCGCATTGACCGCCTCGCTGCATTCCCTGACGAGTTGTTCTTCCCGCTGCGGATCCCACGCATTCAGTCGCACGAGGTGGTTGCGCAGGCGCCCGAGCGGTTCGAACGTCCAGTGCTCCTGTACCACTGCCGGATCGCGGTAACGGCTCGCGTCGTCGGCGGTGGTGTGGTCGCCGAGGCGGTAGCTGAGCGCCTCGATCAGGCTCGGGCCGCCGCCGCTGCGCGCTTTCTCGATCGCCTGCCGCGCCGCGTGGTGCACGGCGACGATGTCGTTGCCATCCACCTGGCAGCCTTCGATCCCGACCGCGATCGCCTTTTGCGCCAGCGTCTGCGCCGCGGTCTGCATGCTGCGCGGAACGGAGATCGCCCACTGATTGTTGTTGACGACCACGACCAGCGGCGCTTTCCACACCGCGCCGAAGTTCAGCGCTTCGTAGAAGTCGCCTTTCGATGTCCCGCCGTCGCCGAGAAAGCACACCGCGACGCGCGCTTCCCCGCGCAACTGGAATGCATAGGCCGCGCCAGCCGCGTGGCATACCTGCGTCGCGATCGGCACGCAGATCGGAAAATCGTCGCGCGGTCCCGCGAAATCGCTGCCGCGCTCGTCGCCGCCCCAGTAGAGCAGGCTTTCGGCCATCGTGACGCCGCGCATCAGCTGCGCCGCGTGGTCGCGGTACGATGGCACCAGCACGTCCTCGGCGCGCATCGCGCTGGCGACGCCGATGCCGATCGCCTCCTGCCCGAGCGCCGACGCGAACGTGCCGAGCTTGCCGGTGCGCTGCAGCGCGATCGCCTTGGTGTCGAAAGTGCGCGTCAGGACCATCGCGCGGTACAGGGGAATCAGTTTTTCCGGATCGAGCGCGAAATCCGGCAAGGGCTGGGTCGCTTCGCCCCGGGGATCGAGGAAGCGCGTGTAGTCGACCTGGAACCGACCGATGGTGGTCATCGCAAGCTCCTTGTTTCCTGTCAGTCTAGACCACTGTACGGGGGATGCAGACTGACTGACATTCTAACTGCATCGGAATATTCCGGCTCCCGCCGCGGATCGGTATCTGTTTGAGCGGTGGAAACGGCAATGACACGTCGCTGCGGTATCCGGTTTATGGACACCGTGGTCCATCCCGCCGTTCCCGAATGCGCGGGGTCACGCCCCGCCCCGCCTGTCCGGGAGATGACCGGAAGGTGAAGCAAAAGTAATGCTCTAGTCATCTTGTGGTCAGTGGCGTCCGCCTAGCATGTGTCCAGGGCCGCTCGAACGCGAGTGCCTGATTCGAACACGGCGTTACCCGTCCGGTTTGATCCGAAGTAACACAACTCACAAGGAGTAAATCATGTTGATGAAAATCGCCGCTGCCGCCGCGTCCGTGCTGATTGCCACCTCGGCTTTCGCCGCCGACAAGGTCAACGTCGCCAAGTCCTACGAACTGAAGGACGGTTCCATGGTGTATGTGTTCAAGGACGGCAAGATGGCCATGGAAAACAAGGCCGGCCTGGTTGTCTCGATGAAGGAGGGCCATGCGATGGAGACGAAGGATGGCCAGAAAATCATGATGAAGGGCAACGAGGTCTGGCGCCTCGACGATGTGCTGAATCACGATCGTCGCGGCAACTGAAAAGAAGGGGCGCGGCCGCGGCGCGCCATGTTCCGGATGGCCCGCAGGCATCGCGGGCCATTTCGCTCGGCCATCAGTCATGCTCACCGATGTCGCGCACCAGGCGCCAGCTCAGCCACAGGGCGAGGACATAGCCCAGGCCGGCCAGCACCGGCACCTCGCCCCAGCGCGGCCCCAGGCTGTGCTGCATGAGCAGCGAGGCGGCGATGTACAGGCCCAGGGTCACCAGCGCCAGCGCCACGCGCCGGCTGCTGCGGCCGATTTCCTCCTGGAGCGGCTCCAGACCGTGGTGTGCCACCGACACCTCCATGCCGCGATTGCGAATGCCGTGCAGCACCCGGCTCAGGTCCGAAGGCAACTGGCGCAGGGACATGAAGGCCTCGTACTTGAAGCGCGCAGCCGGATCGCCGGCGCCACCGGCGGTCTCCAGCAGAGTGCCCGCCTTGGCGAACAGTCTCGTGTTCGCGCAGATCGAGCGCCTCGGCGAGCGCTTCGGCGAAACTGGCGTTCAGGTCGCCGCAAGTCGAACACCCCGCTGCGAGCGGTTCGAGAAAACAGCGCTCACAGAGCGGATCGCCGGTTTCCGGCCGGTCCCGCGACGCGATGAGCGCGCCGCAGCAACTGCATGTTGCCGCTGAAGTGGTCGAAGTGCGTGAATCGTTCAAAGCCGCAATCTCCCTCGATGGCCGTGTGATCGAAACCCCGTTTCGTCAGTTCCGCGGCACCCCGGACTGCTGCGTACCCAGGCGGGGGATGAACGCGGGCGTGCGTTCGAGGTAGCGGCGGTACGCATCGCCGAGTTCGGCGACCGCGTCGCGCTCCTCGTGCCGTGCGAGCCGCGCGTAGACGACGAGCAGGATCGGGAACAGCACGAGCGTGATCAGCGTCGGCCACTGCAGCAGGAAGCCGAACATCACGAGAACGAAGGCGACGTACTGTGGATGTCGGATGCTGGCATAGGGACCGCTGTCGGCCACCCGGTGCTCGCGCTGGGCCTCGTAGAGCACCGGCCAGGCCTTGGAGAGCAGCCAGAATCCGCCGACGATGAATACCGTGCTGAGCAGGTGGAAGGGGCCGAAATGCGGATTCGAGCGCCAGCCGAACATCGTCTCGAGCAGGTGCCCGGAATCATGGGCGAGGAAATCCACCCCCGGAAAACGCGACGACAGCCAGCCGGAAAGCAGGTAGATCGTGAGCGGGAAGCCATACATCTCGGTGAACAGGGCGACGATGAAGGCCGAGTAGGCACCGAACGAGCGCCAGTCGCGCTTGCTGCGAGGCCTTGCGAAGCTGAACGCGAAGGCGATGAAGAACAGCGAATTGATCACGACCAGCGACCACAGGCCATAGGCGGGTGTGTCGCTCATGTTTCATCTCCTTCCACACTTTTCGGCTTTGTCCCGTGATCGTGCCCGCCGTGCCCGCCATGCATGAACAGATGCATCAGCGGACACGCGAGCAATATCAGCCAGGGGAGGAAGCCGAGCACGTGGGCGCGGTGCTCAGTGAAAAGCAAGAACACGGCCAGCGCTTCGCTCGTGTCCATTTCTCATGACCCTTCTCCTCGCAGCCGATGGGAGATGCCGCCCGGAGCGCCGGTCGCTGCATCAGGTGGCCCCGGCCTCACCGCACTGCTCAAATCCTCGCGCGGCGCAGTCTCAACGCGTTGCCGACGACCGATGCGGAACTGAAGCTCATCGCCAGGGCCGCGATCAGCGGCGACAGCAGCAGCCCGAAGGCCGGGTACAGCACGCCGGCCGCGATCGGCACGCCAAGTGTGTTGTAGAGGAACGCGAACGTCAGGTTCTGGTGCATGTTGCGCACCGTCGCGACCGACAGCGCACGGGCGGTCGCTATCCCGCGCAGGTCCCCCTTGACGAGCGTCAGGTGCGCGCTGCTCATCGCGACATCGGTGCCGGTGCCCATCGCGACGCCGACGTTTGCGCGCGCAAGTGCCGGCGCGTCGTTGATGCCGTCGCCCGCCATCGCGACGATTCGACCGTCGGCCTGCAGCTTCGCGACGAGGTCGTCCTTGTCCTTCGGTTTGACCTCGCCGTGCACTTCGTCGATGCCGAGCTGGCGACCCACGGCGCGCGCGGTCGTGTGCCCGTCGCCGGTCGCCATGATGATCCGCAGGCCGGTCGCGCGCAGCCCGTCGAGCGCGTCCCGCGTGGTCGCCTTGATCGGATCGGCGACCGCGAGCAGTCCGGCGATCTTGCGGTCGACCGAGAGGAACATCACGCTCGCGCCTTCCTGGCGCAGGGCTTCCGCGCGCACCTCGAGTGGCCGCCAGTCGACGCCTTCGTCTTCCATCAGCGCGGTGTTTCCGAGCGCGATCGAGTGGCCCTCGACGCTCCCGCGCACCCCGATGCCGGACGAGGACTCGAATGCGTCGGCAGTGCCGAGGGGAAGCCTCTGCTTCTTCGCCTCCGCGACGATCGCATGCGCGAGTGGATGCTCGCTGCCCCGGTCGAGGCTAGCGGCGATGCGCAGCACTTCGGTGTCGGTCCACCCCGCCGCTGCCGCGACGCTGTGGAACGCCGGCTTCCCCTCGGTCAGCGTGCCGGTCTTGTCGACGATCAGCGTGTCGACCTTCCGCATCGACTCGATCGCGGCCGCGTCGCGGAACAACACGCCCTGGGTTGCGGCCTTGCCGGTCGCGACCATCACCGACATCGGGGTCGCGAGGCCGAGGGCGCACGGGCACGCAATGATCAATACCGCGACCGCGTTGATCAGGCCATACGCCCAACTTGGCTGCGGGCCGAAGAAGCCCCAGACGAACAGCGTCACGAGCGCGATCGCGACGACGCCGACGACGAAAAAGCCGGCAACGCGGTCGGCCATCCGCTGCATTGGGGCGCGCGAGCGCTGCGCCTGGGCGACCATCTGCACGATCTGCGACAGCACGGTTTGCGAGCCGATTTTCTCGGCAATCATCACGAGCGCGCCGCTCGTGTTGAGCGTCGCGCCGATGACCTTGTCGCCCGGGCGCTTCGTCACCGGCATCGGCTCGCCGGTCAGCATCGATTCGTCGACCGAGCTCGAGCCGTCCACGACCGCGCCGTCCACGGGTACCTTCTCGCCGGGACGCACGCGCAGCCGGTCGCCCGGATGCACGTGCGTCAGCGGGACGTCCTCTTCGGTGCCGTCGTCGCGGATGCGACGTGCAGTCTTCGGCGCGAGGCCAAGTAATGCCCGGATCGCTGCCCCGGTCTCGGAGCGCGCCTTCAGTTCGAGCACCTGGCCGAGCAGGGTCAGCGAGATGATCACCGCGGCTGCCTCGAAATAGACCGCGACGTGTTCGCCCATCCTGAACGACGCTGGAAACATATCCGGCGCGACGGTAGCAATCACGCTATAGACATATGCGGCGCCGGTGCCGAGGCTGATCAGCGTCCACATGTTCGGGCTGCGGTTAATCAGGGATTGCACGCCGCGGACGAAGAACGGCCAGCCGCCCCACAGCACGACCGGTGTCGCGAGCAACATCTCGATCCACGGGCGCGCGCCGCCGAGCAGCGTATCGAACGCCCCGCCCGACATGGCGATCACCGTAACGATCACGGTCAGTGGCAACGGCCACCAGAAGCGCCGGCGGAAGTCGGTGAGCTCGGGGTTCTCGGCCTCTTCGGCGCCCGGCAGCACCGGTTCGAGCGTCATGCCGCATTTCGGGCACGTGCCCGGTCCGATCTGGCGGATCTCGGGGTGCATCGGGCAGGTGTACTCGGTGCCCGGCGCGACTTCCACCGGCATCGGCGGCGCGCTCTCCGCGCCGGGGCGCACATAACGCTCGGGCTCGGCCTCGAACTTGTCGCGGCATTTCGCGCTGCAGAAGCGGTACGTCTGCCCGTCGTGCGTCGCGACGTGCGGTGAATCGGGTTTCACAGTCATGCCGCACACCGGGTCGGTCGCCGGGGCAGGCGGGGGCGTAGCATGTTCGGGACGGTCATGGCGATGATGATCGTGCGCCGGGGCGGGACGGATTTTACTCATGATGATTTTCTCCGCGCGCCCGGTATTGCGCCGCGTAGATGGCAGACGGTGTGCTGCAGCACGCGCTCGCCTTCGCGTTCCGGTGGGCGCGCTCGTTCTCCGACATCCACGCCCGTAATCGCAGCAGCAGGTCCTTCAGCGTGTCGAGCATCGCGGCCTCCGTTCAACCGTGCGTGCGGGGGCGGAGCAACCGCCGTCCTCGATGAAACGGCGCCCCGCCCACCGACGATCATTCCCTGGCGCGTCAGGGCGTCTGTTCCATCCTCATCTGTATCCTGTCCATGCGCTGCTCGATCTGATGCATGCGCTTGGCGAGGGCCTCGGCTGAGGGCGCGCCCGGACCCATCATTCCCATCCCCTGCATCATGCCCATGTCACCCATCATCGGGCAGCCCATCTGGCCCGCCGCCATCTGCTGGCCCAGCATCATGTTTTCGCGCATGGTCTGCATGTGCTCCATCAGCAGTTTCTGCCGCTCCTCGGGATTCTTGGCTGCGGCGAGGGCCTCGAGTTGCGACTGCATCGTGGTCGTGTTGTCTCGCATCTTCTGCACTGTCGTTTCAGGCGTCGAGGCGGAGACGGCCGGGGGCTGATCCGGGTGATGCGCATCGTCCGCGTAGGCGGGAAGGGCCGCGACCAGGGATATCGCGAGTGCGGTCAGGATCGTTTTCATGATTTGTCTCCTAAGTCTGCGTAGCCGGAACCAAACAGGGAACTTGTGCAGGCCGGGTCAACCCGTTCGGCTGTTGCGTGGGCAGGCGAGTGATGCAAGTGCATGATGCACTCCCCGTGCTGAAGATGAATTCATCATAGCCCGCGCCGGTCGACGGGAGGCTGACGCGAAGATTACATTTCGGTCATCATGACCCGCAGCCGCGCGAAGCGTCGACAGCCGGTCCCGGATCGCGTCCTTACTTGATCGCGAAGCGCACCGTCGCCGGCGCCTTGCCCGCCAGCGTGACCACCGCGACGGCCTTGGTGCCGGAGGTGACCTTGAATGTGCCTTTCGCTTCCAGCTTGTTGTCGCCAGCGGGCGCGAGGGTCGCTTCGCTCTTCTCGGTCCCGTTCAATAGCGTGACCTTTGCCGTTGCGCCGGTCGTGTCGATCTTCTGGCCGTGGTCGTCGAGGTAAAGGCTCAGCGCCTCCGGTGTCGCCACCAGTTCGTATACGACTTCCTTCACTTCGACGACGGTGCCGCCATGTTTCGGCGTGAGGTCGTGGCCGGCGCCGGCGAAGGTGGCGGGAGCGGACAGGATCGCGACGGTGGCGAGAAGGGTGGCGAGAGGGGCGTGCAGGGCTTTCATGATTTTCTCCTTGAGTGTCGGGGGATGGAAATCGAAGCAAACATCAGTAGGCATCCTTGCCCGAATCATCGACGAGGCGTTCGATCGGTTTGCGGCCGAAGAGCCAGACCATCGCCGGCGTCAGAAAGGTGTCGAGCAGGGTCGAGCTGATCAGGCCCGAGAAGATCACGACCGCGACCGGATGCAGGATCTCGGTGCCGGGCTGCTCGGCCTCGAACAGCAGCGGCGCGAGCGCGAAGGCGGCGACGAGCGCGGTCATCAGCACCGGCGTCAGGCGCTCGAGCGAGCCGCGGATGAGCATCTTCTGGTCGAACTTCTCGTCCTCGAAGGCGCACAGGTTGATGTAGTGGCTGACCTTCAGGATGCCGTTGCGCGTCGAGATGCCGGCGAGCGTGATGAAACCGATCAGCGCGGCGACCGACAGCGGCTGGCCGGAGAGCCACAGGCCGATCACCGAGCCGACCAGCGCGAGCGGGATGTTCGCCATGATCATCAGCGCGAGCGCGGTGCTGCGGTAGCGGCTGTAGAGCACGAGGAACACCATCGCCGCCGACACCAGCGACAGCAAGCCGATCAGGCGGCTCGATTCCTCCTGCGCCTCGAACTGCCCGCCGAGGTCGACGAAGTAGCCTTCCGGCAGCGGCGTGTCGGCGATGACGCCGCGGATGTCGGCGATGACGTCGGACAGCGGCCGCTGCGACGCATTCGCCGACAGCACGATGCGGCGCTTGCCGTCGTCGCGGCTGATCTGGTTCGGGCCGTCCGATTCGTCGATGTGCGCAAGTTTCGCGAGCGGCACGCGTCCGGCGGGCGTGTCGATCAGCACGTTGGCGAGGCCGCCGACCGAGCGCGCGGCATCCGGCAGGCGCAGCACCAGGTTGAACCGCCGGTTGCCTTCGATGACCTGCGTGATGCGCTCGCCGTCGACGAGCATCTTCAGCTCGGCGAGCAGCTTCGACGGCGGCAGGCCATAGGCTTCGGCGGCGTCGAAGTCGACGCGCACCTTGATCTGCGGCGTTAGCACCTGCTTTTCGATCTCGAGGTCGGCCAGGCCCTCGATACCGGCGAGCCGCCCGCGCAGCGCGTCGGCCTGCGCGCGCAGCGTGTCGAGATCGTCGCCGAAGATCTTGATCGCGATCTGCGCGCGCACGCCCGACAGCAGGTGGTCGATGCGGTGGCTGATCGGCTGGCCGATGCCGATGTTCGCCGGCAGGCTCGCGAGCCGCGCGCGGATGTCGGCGTAGATGTCGTCCAGCGGGCGTTCGCTCGGCCCGAGGGCGATGTCGAGCTCCGACGAATGCACGCCCTCGGCATGCTCGTCCATCTCGGCGCGGCCCGAGCGGCGGCCGACATGCACGACTTCGGGCACCTCGCGGATCGAGAGCTCCGCCTGCTGCGCGATACGCACCGACTCGGTCAGCGTCGTGCCGGGGTTCAGCCGCAGGCCGACGAGCACCGTGCCTTCGTTGAACGGCGGCAGGAAGGTCGTCGGGAAGAACGGCACGAGCGCGAGCGCGGCGAGCACCGCGACGGCTGCGGCGGCGACGAGCAGCCGCGCATGCTCGAAGCCCCAGTGGAGCGCCTTCGCGTAGCGCGCCTTCAGCCACTGCACGAGCTTCGGCTCGCCGTGGTCGAGGCTAGTCATGCGCGGCAGCAGATAGAACGCCATCACCGGCGTCAGCGTCACCGACACCAGCATCGACGCGAGGATCGACGTGATGTACGCGACCCCGAGCGGCATGAACAGCCGCCCTTCGATACCCGGCAGCGCGAACAGCGGCACGAACACCAGCACGATGATGAAGGTCGCATAGACGATCGCCGAGCGCACTTCCAGCGTCGCCTTGCCGATGACTTCCAGCGGGTTGAGCCGCGCGTGCCCTTCGGCGCCGCGCTGGCGGTCCTGCTTCAGGCGCCGCAGCACGTTCTCGACGCCGACGACCGCGTCATCGACGAGTTCGCCAATCGCGATCGCGAGGCCCCCGAGCGTCATTGTGTTGATCGACATGCCGAAGTAGCGGAACACCAGCACCGTCGTCAGGATCGAGGCCGGAATCGCGACGAGCGAGATCAGCGTCGTGCGCAGGTTCGCGAGGAACAGATACAGCACGACCGCGACGATCGCCGAAGCGGCGACGAGCTTGCCCTGCAGGTTGCCGATCGACGACTCGATGAAGTTCGCCTGGCGGAAAGTCACGCGCGGCGCGTCCATGCCGGCGGGCAGCGACTTCTTCAGCTCGCCGAGCGCCGCTTCGACCTCGCGCGTGAGCTTCACGGTGTCCGCGTCGGGCTGCTTCTGCACCGACAGGATTACCGCCGGCTGGCCGTTGAAGCCGGCGTCGCCGCGCTTGATCGCCGGCGCGAAGCTCACCGCCGCGACCTGCTTCAACAGAATGCTGCGACCGTCGTGCGCGGCGACCGGCAGCCGTTCGAGGTCGGCGAGCTGCGTTGTGTGGCCGATGTGGCGGATCAGGTATTCGCGCGCGTTGAGTTCGAGGAAGCCGCCGCTGGTGTTCGCCGAGAAGCCGCGCAGCGCGCCCGCGATGTCGTCGACGGTGACGCCGAGCGCGGCCATGCGCGCGGTGTCGGGCTGCACCTGGTACTGGCGCACCTCGCCGCCGATCGGGATCACCTGGGCGATGCCGGGCACCGCCAGCAGCCGCGGGCGCAGCACGAAGTCGGCGTATTCGCGCGTCGCCATCGGATCGATCCGCAAAGGGTCGATCGGCATCGCGATCAGCAGGATCTCGCCCATGATCGAGCTGATCGGCCCCATCGCCGCGTGCTCGATGCCGGCGGGGAGCTGGTCACGCACGGTCGTGAAGCGCTCGTTGACGATCTGGCGCGCGCGGTAAATATCGACGCTCCAGTCGAAGCTGACATAGACGAAGGCGAGGCCGACCGACGACACCGAGCGCACCGCGGCTACGCCGGGCAGCCCGCTCATCGACACTTCGAGCGGGATCGTGATGAGCTGCTCGACCTCTTCGGGCGCCATGCCGCCGGCTTCGATCTGCAACGTTACCTGCGGGCGGTTCAGGTCGGGGAAGACGTCGACCGGCGTGCGCACGAGCGTGAGGCCGCCGTAGATCATCATGACCGCGGAGAGCGCGAGCACCATCAGGCGGTTGCGCAGGGATTGATGCACCAGCCAGTCGAACATGCGGGACCCTTCAGCGGACCTGATTCACGAGCGGCGCGCCCTCGACGACGACGCGGTCGCCGGCGGCGAGTCCGGCGGTGATGCTCGCGGTCGCGCCGTCGAGCATGCGGTAGCGCACCGTGCGCGGCGCGAAGCGCTCGGCCGACGTATGCACCCAGACGATCTCCTGGTTCGCCGGATTTTTCACGAGCGCCGCGGCCGGCACCGGGATGCCGCGGATCCGCTCGCGCGTCTGCACGACGACCTGGACCGGCTGGCCGAGGTTCAGCGGCGGCACGTTGCCGTCGACGGTGTGGAATAGCACCGGCAGCGCCTGGTCGCGCAACGCGCGCCCCGCGCCGATCCACGCGAGCGGGAACGACGTCCGGCCGCCGTCGACCGACGCCGACGCGCCGGCGACCGATGCCGCGAGCGTCGCGTCGTGCGCGACCGCCTCGACCTGCAGGCGCGCCGGGTCGACGATCTCGAACAGCACGTGGCCCGCCTCGACGACCTGCCCGGCGACCGAGTCGCTCGTCGCGATGACGCCCGAGACCGGCGCGACGAGCGACTCGGTCGTCGTCAGGCTGCCGCCGATCGCGGTGAGCCGCTCGCCGAGGCTCGCGACCTCAAAGCGCGCCGCGTCGACTTCCTTGCGCGGCACGCTGCCTTCGAGCGCTTCGAGGCGCGCGAGCCGCTGCTTTTCGAGCGCGAGGCTCGCGCGCAGCTGGGCGGCCTGCGCGCGCTGCTCGGCGCGTTCGATCGCACCGGCGGACGGACGCACGACCGCGAGCACCTCGCCCTTCTTCACCGCCTGACCGAGCACCGGCAGCCCGCGCGGGCCGGCTTCGATGCGTCCGGCGACGGTCGGCTGCACCTTGCCGCCAGCGTTCGGGTCCATGACGACGCGGCCGACCCACTGATGGCTCTGCGGCAGCTCCCGTTCTTCGGCGACGATCGTGCGCACGCCGAGCTGCCGCTGCGCCAGCTTCGGCAGGAACACCGAGCCGTTGGGCTGGCGCTTTGGCGCGTTCGGGCTGCCGACGAGCGGCGCCTCGCCGCCGTGGTCGTGGCCGGCATCGGCGAGCGCGGGGACGGCGCCCAGTGTGGCGAAGAGCGCCGCGATCGCGGCGACGACGCATGCCGCGCGGGGGGAAATCTGCTTCACGGGACGGCTCCTCTCGTTGTTCATCACGCTGATGCGCTGCCGGGGCGCCGCAGCGTCTTGCGGGCGCCGAACGCGAGCGCGAGCGCGGCGACGAGGCCGCCTCCGAGCCACAGCAGGCGGCTGCGCGACGCGGGCGCGGCGCTGCCCGCGTCTTCGGCTTGCGCCGGCGGCATGACGAAATCGGCGGCGAGCAGATCGACGTCGTCACCGGCGGTGATCGTCAGCGTGATCGCGTGGGTGCCGGGCTCGGCGAGCGGTCCGCCGGCGAAGCGGTAGCGCTGCTGCGTCGCGTCGAACTCGCCGACCGCCTTGTACGCGCCGGACTCGAGCTCGATCTGGGCGCCGGCGATCGGCTCGTTCGTCGCGTACGCATCGAGCGTCAGCGTCAGCGACAACGCGCCGTCGCGGGCCGTGCCGACGACCTCGAACAGGTCCGAATGCGCCTCGAAGCGCGGCAGCGCCGGGCCGGCGACGATGACGGGCGCCTCGTCGTGGTCGTGGCCGCCGTCGTGCCCGGGGCCGGCGAACGTCGGCGCGGTGGCCCCGAGCGCGACAAGCAGCGCGAGCAGGCACGATGGCTTGCGCATCCGGCCGCCGATGCAGCGGACGGTGCGAAGGCGCAAATGCAAGAGGGAACTGGATTTGAGCGTCATGGCAGCAGTCCGGAAGCTTGGTTTAGACGGGAGGCGGCGCGGGCGAGCTCGAGGCGGGCGCGGCCGAGCGCGAGCTCGGCGTCGAAACGCTCGTTTTCGGCGCGCAGCCGCGTCGGCAGGTCGATTTCGCCGAGGTCGAACGCTTTCGCGAGGAGCTGCTGCGTGTCGGCGGCGAGCCGCGCGCGCTCGGCGGCGAAGTCGACGACGCGCCGGGCCTGCTCGAGCTCGTCGCGCGCGGCGTCGCGCTCGGCGAGCAGGCGCTCGCGTTGCTGCGCGGCGAGCGCTTCGGCCTCGACCCATTCGGCGTTCGCCGCGCCGATCCGCGGGCGGTTTCTCGCGTCGGTGCCGAACGGCACGCGCACGCCGATCGTCGTCGTATTCTCGTATCGCGCGCCGACCTCGCCGCGCTCGCGCGTAAAACCGACGATCAGCTCGGGCGCGTCGCGCGTCGCGGCGTTCGCTTCGTGCACCCGCGCACGCGCCGCGTCGGCCGCGCGACGCCAGCCGACCAGCGCCGGATGGCGGTCGATGTCACTGTCGGCCGGCGCGGTTTCGTTGTCGGCGGGGATCTCCGTGAGGCCGGTCAGCGCGCGAAAAAGTCTTTGCTCGCGCGCGAGCCGGCTCTCGGCCTCGGCCTGCGCGGCGCGCGCCTGCTGCAGGGCCGCTCGGGCGCCGTTCGCATCGATGCGCGCGAGCTCGCCGGCGTCGACGCGCCGCTGCACGTCCGCGGCGAGCGCCTCGGCTTCGGCGACGCGTCGCCGGTTTGCTTCGATGTCGTTCTGCGCGAGCCGCAGCGACCACACCGCTTCGCGCACTTCTCCGGCGATGTCGAGCCGGTCGCGCTCGAGCCCGGCGTCGAGCGCGTCGCCTTCGGCCGCGGCGACGGCCGCGGCGGCCGCGCGCGTGCCGGGCATCCACAATGGCACTTCGAGCTCGGCCTCGAGCTCGCGCATGCCGTCGTTGCGGTTGAAGCGGTCGCTGCGCTGCGACACGGTCATGCTCGGCGGCTCCGGCGTCCAGCTCGCGGCCGCATCGCGCCGCGCGGCGAGCGCGTCGCGGCGGGCGCCGGCGGCGCGGCCGGCTGCGCTGCGCGACCAGGCGGCTTCCACGGCCAGCCGGATCGTCGGCATCGCCGCGTCCGCCGCCGACTGCGCCGCCACGGCACCCGTGCTCGCGAGCCCGACCAGCCAAAGCGTGCCGACGGCGCAGAGTGATCGCGACATCTTCGTCCATGCGAGCTCAGCTGCCGCGAACGTCGGCGCGTGAAAACGATGCTCGGGGAAACGGCTCTTCGGCGCGCCCGGCGACCTCGCGTTCATCGGGGCGCCTCGGCCGGCGCCACCGCGAGCGGCGCGGTTCGCGATCCGAGCTCCCGCCGCAGCTGCCACTGCTTGACCAGCGCATACAGCGCGGGGATCACGCCGAGCGTCAGCACCGTCGACGAGATCATGCCGCCGACCATCGGTGCGGCGATGCGGCTCATCACTTCGGAACCGGTGCCCGTGCCCCACATGATCGGCAACAGGCCGGCCATGATCGCGACGACCGTCATCATCTTCGGCCGCACGCGCTCGACGGCGCCTTCCATGATTGCTTCGTACAGGTCGGCGACCGTCGGCTCGTGGCCGGAGGCCAGCCGCGTCGCGCGGATCGTCTTCCATGCCTGGTCGAGATAGATCAGCATCACGACGCCGGTCTCGGCTGCGACGCCGGCGAGCGCGATGAAGCCGACCGCGACCGCGACGCTCATCTGGTAGCCGAGCCACCACATCAGCCACACGCCGCCGACCAGTGCGAACGGCACCGACAGCATCACGATCAAGGTCTCGGTCAGGCGCCGGAAGTTCAGGTACAGCAGCACGAAGATCAGCCCGAGCGTCAGCGGCAGCACGACCTTCATCTTCTCCTTCGCGCGCTCCATGTACTCGAACTGGCCGCTCCAGGTCGCGTAGTAACCGGGCGGGAACGTCACCTCTCCGGCGACCGCCTGCTGCGCGCGCTTGACGAACGCGCCGAGGTCGGCGTCGCGCGTGTCGACGTATACGTACGCGGCGAGCAGCGCGTTCTCGGTGCGGATGCCGGGCGAGCCGCGCGTGAGCCGCACGTCGGCGAGCTGGCCGAGCGGGATCGGGCCGCTCGTCGTCGGCACGTACACTTCGGCCGCGATGCGCTGCGGGTCGTCGCGCAGGCCGCGCGGGTAGCGCACCGTGACGTTGTAGCGTTCGAGCCCTTCGACCGCGGTCGTGACCATGTCGCCGCCGAGCGCAGTCGCGACGACTTCCTGCAACGCATTGACCGTCAGCCCGTAGCGCGCGAGCTGGTCACGGCGCGGCACGATGTCGAGGTAGTAGCCGCCGCTGACGCGCTCGGCATATGCGCTGGACGCACCCGGGACATTCCGGACTGCGGCCTCGACGTCCTTCGCGACCTGCTCGATCGTCGCGAGATCGTTGCCGAACACCTTGACGCCGATCGGCGTGCGGATGCCGGTCGCGAGCATGTCGAGGCGCGCCTTGATCGGCATCGTCCAGGAGTTCGCGACGCCGGGGAATTTCAGCGCTGCGTCCATCTCGGCGATCAGCCTGTCGGTCGTCATGCCTAGCCGCCAGTCGGTCTGCGGCTTGAGGTTTACGACCGTCTCGAACATCTCGAGCGGCGCCGGGTCGGTCGCCGACAGCGCGCGGCCGGCCTTGCCGTAGACCGACTCGACTTCGGGGAAGGTCTTGATGATGCGGTTGGTCGTCGCCAAGAGCCGCCCGGCTTCGGTCACCGACATGCCGGGCAGCGCCGCCGGCATGTAGAAGAGGGTGCCTTCGTTCAAGGTCGGCATGAACTCGGAGCCGAGCTGGCGCGCCGGGAACACCGTCACGGCCATCGCCGCCACCGCGGCGACGAGCGTCAGCACTTTGTGTCGCATCACGCCGCGGATGATCGGCCGGTAGACCCAGATCAGGAAGCGGTTCACCGGGTTCTTCGCCTCCGGCAGGATGCGCCCGCGCACGAAGAACAGCATCAGCACCGGCACCAGCGTCACCGACAGGATCGCCGCGCCCGCCATCGCGAAAGTCTTCGTGAACGCGAGCGGCGAGAACATCCGCCCTTCCTGCCCTTCGAGCGTGAACACCGGCAGGAAGGACACGGTGATGATCAACAGCGAAAAGAACAGCGCCGGCCCGACTTCCTTGCACGCGTGGATGATCGTGTGCGTACGGTCGGCCTGCGTCGCGTGCTCCGGCAGATGCTCGAGGCGCTTGTGCGCGTTCTCGATCATCACGATCGCGGCATCGACCATCGCGCCGATCGCGATCGCGATGCCGCCGAGGCTCATGATGTTCGAGCCCAGGTCGAGAAAACGCATCGCGATGAACGCGATGAGGATGCCGAGCGGCAGCGTGATGATCGCGACGAACGCGCTCCTGACGTGCAGCAGGAAGATCACGCAGACTGCCGCGACGATCAGGCTCTCTTCGAGCAGCGTCCACTTCAGGTTCGCAATCGCGCGCTCGATCAGCGTCGAGCGGTCATAGACCGGCACGATCGCGGCGCCTTCGGGCAGGCCCGGCGCGATCTCGGCGATCTTCGCCTTGACGTTCGCGATGACGTCGAGCGCGTTCTGGCCGAAGCGCGCCATGACGATGCCGGAGGCGACTTCGCCTTCGCCGTTCAACTCCGCGATGCCGCGGCGCTCGGCCGGCACGAGCTCGACGCGGCCGATGTCGGCGACGCGCACCGGCGTGCCGCCTGCGCTCTTCAGCACCAGGTTCGCGATGTCGTCGGCGCCGCGCAGATAGCCGCGGCCGCGCACCATGTATTCCTTCTCGGCCATCTCGACGACGCGCCCGCCGACGTCGCGGTTCGACTCGCGGATCACGCGGCTGACGTCGTCGAGCGCGAGGCCGAAGGTCGCGAGCCGGTGCGGGTCGACGGTGACCTGGTATTCGCGCACGAAGCCGCCGACGCTTGCGACTTCCGACACGCCGCCGGCTTTCGTCAGCTGGTAGCGGATGTACCAGTCCTGCAGGCTCCTCGTCTCGGCGAGCGACAGGTTCTTGCCGGTCACCGCGTACTGGTAGACCCAGCCGACACCGGTCGCATCCGGCCCGATCTGGGGTGCGACGCCCTGCGGCAGCCGGCCGGCGACCGACGACAGGTATTCGAGCACGCGCGAGCGCGCCCAGTAGATGTCGGTGCCGTCCTCGAAAATCACGTAGACGTAGGACGCGCCGAACATCGAGAAGCCGCGCACGACTTTCGCGCGCGGCACGGCGAGCATCGAGGTCGTCAGCGGGTACGTGACCTGGTCCTCGACGACCTGCGGCGCCTGGCCGGGGAAGTCGGTGAACACGATCACCTGCACGTCGGAGAGATCCGGCAGCGCGTCGAGCGGCGTGTTCTTCACCGCGTACAGCCCGCCGCCGATGACGAACAGCGTCGCGAGCAGCACGAGGAAGACGTTCTTCGCGGACCAGTCGATGAGGCGGTCGAGCATGTCAGTGGCTCCCGTGCGCGGGGGCCGACGGCGGCGAGGCCTTGCCGGTCGCCGACTGACCGGCCTTCTCGATGCGCGTGACGACGAATTCGCCCGGTTGGCGCTGCTCGAACTCGAATCGAACAGGCGTGTCTGGCGCGAGGTTGGCGACGAGGTCGAGCGACGCCACCGTGAAGTCCATCGTCATCGCCGGCCATTGCAGCGCGGGGATGTCGCCGTGCGTCAGCGTGACGGTGTTCGTCGCCGGATCGACGGCGTCGAACGTTCCTTCGGCCTCGTACGTTGCCGGCGCTGCGGCCGGGGCCGGGGCGGCGTCAGTCAGGTTCGACAGCGCGGCCTTCAGCTGGCTTTCGGAGTCGATGAGGAAGTTCGCCGACGTCACGACGCGGTCGCCGGCCTCGACGCCTTCGAGCACTTCGACGTGCTCCGTGCCGCGCTCGCCCAGGCGCACCGGCTGTGGCTTGAAGCGGCCTTCGTCGAGCGCGATCAGCACGACCTGGCGCACCCCGTCGTCGATGACCGCGGACGTCGGCACGGTCACGCGCGGTGTCGGCGAGCCGGACGCGAGCTCGACGTGCGCAAACATGCCCGGGCGCAGCAGGCCTTCGCGGTTGTCCAGTTCGAGGCGGATGCGGGTGCTGCGCGTCTCGACGTTCAGCGTCGGGTAGAGATAGCCGATTTTCGCGTCGAAGCGGCGGTCCGGGAAGGCGTCGAGCGTTACGCTCGCCGGCTGGCCGACGCGCACGCGCGCGAGGTCGCGCTCGAAGATGTCGGCGATGACCCACACTTTCGCCAGGTCGGCGATGCGATAGACCGCTTCGCCGGGCATGAAGCGCGCGCCCTGCACCGCGTTCTTCTCGAGCACGACGCCGTTCGCCGGCGAATGGAAAGTCTGGCGCTGCGCGATCTCGCTGCCACGCGGCATGCCGACCTGCCAGTTCTGCAGGCGCTCGCGCGTCGCGTTGGCGAGCCGGCGCGCCGCTTCCGATGCGATCGGGTCGGTGGCGGCACTGTCGCGCTGTAGCCGCTCGGCGATGCGCAGTTCCTCGCTGGCCGACAGCAGCTCGGGGCTGTAGATCGTGAACAGCGGCTGGCCGCGGCGCACCGGGTCGCCGACCGCATTGACGTGCAGGCGCTCGATCCAGCCTTCGAAGCGTGGCGCGACGTCGACGACCGCGCGCTCGTTGAGCTCGACGCGCCCGACCGCGCGCACTGCGGCCCCGACGACGCGCATCTCGGCGACGGCGGTCTTCACGCCGAGCGTCTGTACGCGCGCCGGGCTGACGACGACGGCGCCGCTGTCGTCGGGCTTGTCGTCGGCATAGACCGGGAGGTAGTCCATGCCCATCGAGTCCTTCTTCGGCACCGGTGAGGTGTCGGGCAGGCCCATCGGGTTGCGGTAATAGAGGATCTGGCGTTCGCTGCCGGCGCCTGCGGCCGTGCTTTCGGCGGCCGTCGTGGTGCCGCCGGCCGCGGGAGCAGGGTCGGCGCGGCGGCTGCCCGCCCAGTAGCCGGTGCCGAGCGCGAGCGCGACGGCGACCGCCGCGAGGGAAAGTCGTACGGCGGGCTTCACGGCTGTTCTCCTGCAAGTTTTTCGATTTCGGCGAGCGCCAGGCGGGTGTCCACGTCGGCTTGCAGCAGCGCCATGCGCGTATCGACGAGCTGGCGCTCGGCTTCGAGCACGGTGTCGAAGTCGACGCGCCCCGTCGAGAACGCGGCACGGGTCGCGTCGCGCGTCGCTTCGGCCTGCGGCGTCAGCGTGCCGCGCAGGAGCTGCAGCGTCTCGTGGCCGCTGGTGAACGCGGCGTACGCGCTGCCGAGCTCGCCGAGGAGCCGCGCTTCGGCCGCAGCGCGCCTCTGGTCGGCGGCGGTGACCATCAGCGCCGCCTCGCGCTCGCGGGCGCGCCGCGCCGACTGCTGCAGCGGGATCATGACTTCGAACATCACGTCCCACGAACCTTCGCCGCCGCGCGGGCGGTTGTTCGTCAGCCCGACGCTGAAGTCCGGGTAGCGGTCGCGCCACGTGCGGTCGCGTTCGAAGCGTGCCGCGTCGATGCCGCGCGCTTCGGCGGCGATCGCCGGATGGGTCGCGCGCGTGCGTTCGACGAGCTGCGCGAGGGCGACCGCCTGCGGCAGCGGCGGCGGTTCCTGCGGCGCGGCGAGGGCGCTGCCGGGTGCGCGGCCGAGCAGCGCGTTCAGTGCCGACGCCGTGCCGCGGCGACGCTGTTCGACGCCGACGAGCGCGAGCCGCTGCGAGGTGATCTCGCGCTGCGCGCGCAGCACCGCCTGCTGCGGCAGCAGGCCGAGGCGGTAGCGCGACAGCGTGATCTCCTCGAGGCTCTGCAGCAGCGCCAGCGCGTCGCGATTGAGCCCCGCCTCGCGGTCGGCGGCGTAATAGCGCAGCCACGCCGCCTTGATCTCGGCGGCCATGTTCGCCCACGCCGCGTCGCGGGCCGCCTCTGCCTGGTCCGCGCGGGCTCCCGCCGCGCGCTCGGCGAGCTCGCGTTTCCCCCACGCCGGCAGCGGCTGGATGACGCGGTAGCGCGTTTCGCCGACTTCGCCCGGCACGAGCGTCGTCGGGCCGCCGCGCATGCGGTTCGTGAAGTCCATCAGCTCGACCTGGAAGCTCGGATCGGGCAGCGCGCCGGCGGGCTCGACACGTTCGCGGGCGGCAGCCGCTTCGGCGCGGTCGACGGCGAAGGCCGGGTTGTTCACGCGGGCGTATTCGATCAGGCCGGGGAGGTCGGCGCCGAGGGGAGCCGCGGCGGCGGAGGGCAGTGTGGTGTCCTGCGCGTGGCCGAAGGCGCTCGCCGCGAGCACGGCGACGCTCGCGGCCAGACGCAGGGAACGCAGGCCGGCGATAAGCGGTTTCATCGGATGTCCGGAAAGGGGTGGGGGTGGCCGGGGTCTGTGGGCGGGAAAGGTGCCCGAAGGCGAAACGGCGGGTCGCGCGAGCCGCAGCCGCAACGCCGTCCGGCTCCGGCGGCGTCACGCCTGTTTCGCCGTTATTTCTTCGCCCTTATTTGGCCCTTATTTCGCGATTTCCAGCTTCGTCACCGTGAACACCCCATCGACGCGCTGCGCGGCGAAGCGGATCCTGTCGCCCTCCCTGACCGCGTCGAGCATCGACGGGTCGGTCGCGCGAAAGGTCATCGTCATCGGCGGCATGCCCAGGTTCTCGAGCGGGCCGTGGCTGATGGTGATCTTGCCGGTCCCCTTGTCGACTTTCTTGACGGTGCCTTCCGACAACGAAGCTTTTGCGTCGGCGACGGGCATCGCGGCACCGTGAGCGGCATCGTGTCCGTGCCCGTTCATGGCAAAGGCCGGACCGGCAGCGGCGAGCGTGGCGAGGAGGGCGAACGTGGCGAGAGGGCGGGTGATGAGCATCATGGATCCTGTGTTTCGGCGGGTGGAATGAAGTATGAGGTCGTAATACCGACCGGAGGCTGACGGGGAGATTACATTTTTGTCAGCTGGGCCCGGGCCGCGAGGCAGCGAACCCGCGGCCGGCAGACGGGAAGAAATATGCGATGTGTGTGGATCGGCGTATTCCATGCAGAAGGCGAATCTTTGTACAGGACAGCTCCCGCTGTCGAGCGGAACAACGCTATTCCCCCGCCATTCCCCATCGGCCCGCCCCCCCGTGAAAGGGGGCGCGCCACCTGCCGGCGTGCGGCAAATTGTCGCTGTGGCGCGGCTCGGCCGGACCCTGCAGGGACGGCGCCAGCCTCGCGTTCGCAAGCGTAACGAACGAAGGAGACCTGACATGCGCATCGTGTGTATCGGCGGCGGACCCGCGGGGCTGTATTTCGCGATCCTGATGAAGAAGCTGAACCCGGCGCACGAGATCGCCGTCGTCGAGCGCAACCGGCCGTACGACACGTTCGGCTGGGGTGTCGTGTTCTCGGATGCGACGATGGACAACATGTGCGAATGGGACCCGGTGACGGCCGACGCGATCCGCGTCGCGTTCAACCACTGGGACGACATCGAGCTGCATTTCAAGGGCCGCACGATCCGCAGCGGCGGCCACGGTTTCGTCGGCATCGGGCGCAAGAAGATGCTCAACATCCTGCAGGCGCGCTGCGAGGAACTCGGCGTCGAGTTGGTGTTCGACCGCGACGTCGAGTCGGACAGCGAGTTTCCCGACGCCGACCTCATCATCGCCTCCGACGGCATCAACTCGCGCATCCGCAACAAGTATGCGGAAGTCTTCAGGCCGGACATCGTCACGCGGCCGAACCGCTACATCTGGCTCGGCACGAACAAGCTCTTCGACGCCTTCACCTTTCTGTTCGAGAAGACCGCGCACGGCTGGTTCCAGGCGCACGTCTACAAGTTCGACGACACCACGACGACTTTCATCGTCGAATGTCCCGAGCACGTCTGGAAAGCGCACGGGCTCGACCGCGCTGACCCGGAGCAGTCGATCGCGTTCTGCGAGAAGCTGTTCGCGAAACATCTCGACGGTCATCCGCTGATGACGAACGCGCGCCACCTGCGCGGCTCGGCGTGGCTGAACTTCCAGCGCGTCAAGTGCGAGCAGTGGCACCACGACAACGGCAGGAGCCACGTCGTGCTGATGGGCGACGCGGTGCATACCGCGCATTTCGCGATCGGCTCGGGCACCAAGCTCGCGATCGAGGACGCGATCGAGCTCACAAGGCTGTTCCGTGACGAAGGCGACACGCCGGACCACCTCCCGGCGGTGCTCGCGCGCTACCAGGCGGCGCGCAACATCGACGTGCTGCGGCTGCAGAACGCCGCGTGGAACGCGATGGAATGGTTCGAGGTCTGCGATGCGCGCTACTGCGATACGCTCGAACCCGAGCAGTTCATGTATTCGATGCTGACGCGCTCGCAGCGCATCTCGCACGAGAACCTGCGCCTGCGCGACGCGGCTTGGCTCGAAGGCTACGAGCGCTGGTTCGCCCGCAGCGCCGGCCTGCCAGTGCAGGCCGGCGAGGCGCCGCCGCCGATGTTCACGCCCTTCACGCTGCGCGGCCTGACGCTTGCGAACCGCGTCGTGGTGTCGCCGATGGCGATGTACTCGGCCGACGACGGCAGCGCGAACGACTTCCACCTCGTGCATTTCGGCTCGCGCGCGCTCGGCGGCGCCGGGCTGCTGTATACCGAGATGGCCTGCGTGTCGCCCGACGCGCGCATCACGCCGGGCTGCGCGGGGATGTACAAGCCCGAGCACGTCAATGCATGGAAGCGCGTCGTCGATTTCGTCCACGCGAATTCGGGCGCGAAAATGGGCATGCAGCTCGGCCACGCCGGGCGCAAGGGCGCGACGAAGCTCGCGTGGGAAGGCATCGACGAACCGCTCGAAGCCGGCGGCTGGCCGCTGATGTCCGCGTCGCCGCTGCCGTACCTGCCGCATTCGCAGGTGCCGCGCGAGATGACGCGCGACGACATGGAGCGCGTGCGCGACGACTTCGTCCGCGCGACGAAGATGGCCGCCGAGGCAGGCTTCGACATCCTCGAGCTGCACTGCGCGCACGGCTACCTGCTGTCGAGCTTCCTGTCGCCGCTGACGAACCGGCGCAGCGACGAATTCGGCGGCGGACACGAAAACCGCGCGCGCTTCCCGCTCGAAGTGTTCCGCGCGATGCGCGCAGTGTGGCCGCAGGACCGCCCGATGTCGGTGCGCCTGTCGTGCCACGACTGGTTCCCCGGCGGCAACACCGGCGACGACGCGGTCGAGTTCGCGCGTCTCTTCAGGGACGCCGGCGCCGACCTCGTCGACTGCTCGTCCGGCCAGGTGTGGAAAGGCGACCGGCCGGTCTATGGACGCATGTACCAGACGCCGTTCGCCGACCGCATCCGCAACGAAGCCGGCATCCCGACGGTCGCCGTCGGCGCGCTCTACGAGGCCGATCACGCGAACAGCATCATCGCCGCAGGCCGCGCGGATCTGTGCGCGATCGCGCGCCCGCACCTCGCCGACCCGGCCTGGACACTGCATGAAGCGGCGAAGATCGGCTTCGGCGACGTCGCATGGCCGAAGCAGTATCTGTCCGCGCGCAGCCAGTACGAGACGAATCTGCGGCGCGGGTAGGGAGCCGGTCTTGCTTCGGACATGAGCCCGGGCACAGCACAAAACGCCGCTGGCCCGGTCTAACCGAACAGTTTTGCGTGCTGTGCCCGATGTAATCCGTTAACCCGGGGGAATTCCGACGTGACACCGGCGGCCGCGGGTAGCCCCGCGGGATTCCTTCGCTCGCACCCGGGGGGCTCATGACATATTGTGTCGCCATGCGTCTGGACGCAGGTCTCGTCTTCCTGTCCGACTCCCGTACCTATGCCGGCGTCGATCACATCAACACTTTCCGCAAGATGCATTTCTTCGAGCGCCACGGCGAACGGGTGCTGGTGCTGATGACGGCGGGCAATCTGTCGATCAGCCAGTCCGTCGTCAACACGCTGCGCGAACGGATCGAATCGGGCGGGGGGAGGAACCTGTGCAACGTCCCGACAATGTTCGAGGCGGCCAAGCATGTCGGCGACTGCCTGCGCGAAGTCCACGCGCGTGATGCCGAATCGCTGAAGGAATTCGGCGTCGATTTTTCGGCCGGGCTGCTGCTCGGGGGCCAGATCCGGGGCGAGGAGCCGCGCCTGTTCCAGCTCTATGCCGCCGGCAATTTCACCGAGGCGACGCAGGAGACGCCGTATTTCCAGATCGGCGAATCCAAGTACGGCAAGCCGATCATCGTGCGGATCGTCACGCACGCGACGTCGCTCGACGAAGCGGTGAAATGCGCGCTCGTGTCGATGGATTCGAGCATCCGCTCGAACCTCTCGGTGGGCCTGCCGCTCGACCTGCTGGTCTATCAGCGCGACGCGCTGCGCGTCGGCCATTACTGCGTCATCCGCGAGGACAACGCCTATTTCGCGCTGATCCGCAAGCTCTGGAGCCAACGGCTGCGCGAGGCATTCGGCGCACTGCCCGATCCGGACTGGGAGAACATCCAGCTCACCGCGGAGGCGTTGCGGCAGAACACCTGCCTCAGCGCGCCGCGCGGCGAAAAGCGCGAAGGCGAAAGCTAGGCGGGGCCGGCCGGACAATCGATCGCGCGGCCGGCCTCTCGCCGCCCGACAGGCGGGCGGACGGCAGGGACGAGTCGAGTCGAGTCGAGTCGAATCGAGTCGAATCCTAATCCTCCTTGTTCTTGCCGCGGCTCGATTCGCTCGAGCCCGACTTGCTGCTGGAGGAACCGGACATGCCGGAGAATCCGCCTGATGAGGAGCCGCTCTGGCCGTGTTCGCTGCCGCTCGCCTTCTGCGATTCCTGGCCGCGCTGCTGGCCGGACTGCGATTGCTGGGACCACGACTGCGACTGCGACTGCGGCTGCACCCGGATGCGGTTCTCGATGTCCTGCACGCCCCAGCACTCATCGACCACGTCCTCGATGCGATGACGCATCTGGCGGCTCGGCACGGTGCCTTCCAATTCCACGCAACCGTCCTTCACGTTGATGCTCACCTCGCTCACGTCTACCCCCGGGTCCTCGACCAGACGCTCGCATACCATCTCGCGGATGCGCTCGTCCGACCGGGCATAGTTCTTCGGCCCCTTGCGGCTGCGCGACAGCTCGGACTGACCCCACGAGGCTTGCATGCCGCCGTAGCCGCGGCCCGTCTGCGACGTCTGCGTGCCCATCATCCCCTGCTGCGGTTGCTGGCCCCACTCCTGCTGGCCGTAGCCGCCTTGCTGACCAAAGCTGCCTTGCTGCCCGAATCCCTGTTCGTGCTGCTGGCCCCAGCCCTGCTGTCCGAAACCCTGCTGTGGTTGATGCTGTCCGAAGCCCTGCTGGCCATAGCCGCCCTGCTGGCCGTAGCCTTGCTGCCCGAACCCCTGTTCGTGTTGCTGGCCCCAGCCCTGCTGTCCGAAACCCTGCTGTGGCTGCTGCCTGTAGCCTTGGTGGCCATAACCTTGGTCATATTGCTGGCCATAGCCCTGTTGCCCGTAACCCTGCTGATGCTGGCCGTACCCTTGCTGGCCGAAACCCTGCTGCGGCTGCTGGTGCCCCCAGCCCTGCTGACCGAACCCTTGCTGGGATTGGCGGCCGCCCTGCTGGCCGAATTCCTCTTCTTCGTAATCCTGCTGTCCGTAGCCCTGCTTACGCTGGCCTTTTTGGCGCTGCGATTTCATGTTCTGTCTCCTCAGGTGGCGACAACAAACGGGGTTCCGATACCCCCCCGGCGGAAAGTGGACGGCTTCGACCGCCCATCGGTTTCCTCCCCATTCTGAGCAATAGGCGTGCCCCGGCTGGCAAACAGGGGGCGTGACAAGTGAAGGGTTTGCTTCTGTGGATGCGGGGCCTCAGCCCACGCAGGCGCGGCAAAATCAGTCAGGAAAAAGTTACACAGGCTTGTAAGTTTTCTGCGGGCTGGGTGCCGCCGACGCACAGCCCGATCTCTTCGCCGATTTCAACGGCTTGCCCGACGGCAACGCGAAGACCGGTTCTGCCGCCACGACGGCCACTGGTCCCATCGCATGATCCTCGGCGATCAGCCCAGCAGCGCGCGCAGGTGGTTCGGCAGCGCGAACTGGGCGCAGTGAACCGCACCGTTGTAGTGCTGCAAGGCGCCAATTCGCCGTTCCGCGAGGCGGCGGTCGACTTCTTTGGCGTTCAGCGCGGCCGGGTCGAGCGTGTCGGAGGCGGTCGCGAAACCCCACAGTGTGCCGTACAGCGGGACGTAGAGGAAATACGGGCGGACGATGGCGAACACCTGGCGCAGCCTGGCGACGAGCGTTCGCAGACGCTCCGGCTGGAACATCGGTGCACCGATGTGCAGGCTGATCGCGCCGCCTGGTGCGAGCAGTGCGCGGCAGCCGCGGAAGAAATCTTCCGAGTACAGCGCTTCGGCCGGACCGACGGGGTCGGTCAGGTCGAGCACGATCAGGTCGAAGCGCTCGGCGGCGACCGGGGCTTCCTTCATGACATAACGGAAGCCGTCGCCGATGCGCAGTTCGACGCGCGGGTCGTCGAGGGCGCCGCGATGGACGGCCTGCAGGTGCCGGCGCGCGATCTCGATCACTTTCTCGTCGAGTTCGGCGATGACGATTTTCACTATCGTCGGCTGCTTCAGCAGCTCCTCGGCCGACCCGCCGTCGCCGCCGCCGAGGATCAGCGCCCGGGCCGGAGCGGGATGGGCGATGCACGGCACCTGGATCAGGTTCTCGTGATAATGGAACTCGTCGCGCTCGGACGTCATGAAGCAGCCGTCGAGCCGGAACAGGCGGCCGAACTGCGGGGTTTCCCAGACCTCGTACTCCTGGTAGCGGGAGCGGCCCTTCTCGATCAGCGTTCCGCCGCGCGTGAAATAGCCGGCGTCCTCGTTGAGCTGCTCGAAAATCACGCCATCGACAGCGGGGAGCGGCAGCGGGCCGGTGGCTGCGGCTTTCTCCGGCAGGCGGCCCCGCACGACCTCGTGCGCGACGATCTCGCCCGGCCGCAGGGCGTCGATGACTGCGCGATAGACCACGCGCGCACGATCGCCGTTATCGCGCGAGAAGTTGCAGACGTATACGTCGAGCGTGACGCCGCCCGACTCCGGCCAGGTGTGGATCGCCAAATGGGATTCGGCCAGCACGACGGTCCCGGTCACGCCGGCGGCTGCTCCGCTTTCGTCGCGAAACTGATAGAAATAGGAGCCGAGCGGGGTCAGCCCGGCTTCCCGGCATTGCGTCACGCACAGGGTTTCGAGCGCTTCGCGCTCGGTCAGCGCCGCGGCGGTGGCGCCGCAGCGATACAGGTCGGCAATCAGGTGCAGTCCGTTCATCGGCCGTTCGATATCTCGTCAGAATTCGGATGAATGACGAAATATTAGCATGCACCAAGTATTTAATATTCCTGCAAAAGTGATCTTGGGCGAGGGCCTCGGCGCCGCCCTCGCCAATCTAGCCGGCGCGCAGGAGTTCGGCGAGTTTCTCTGCCGACACCGGCTTGCTGAAGAAATGCCCCTGGAATTCGTCGCAGCACTGCGCCCGCAGGAAGCTCGCCTGCTGCGCGGTTTCGACGCCTTCGGCAATCACGCGCATGTTCAGGTTTTTCGCCAGCCCGATGATCGCGCCGGTGATCGCGCCCGCATCGCCGCCGTCGCCGCCGTCGCCGAGGTCGCGCACGAAGGACTGGTCGATCTTCAGCTTGCTGATCGGAAAGCTGCGCAGATAGCTCAGCGACGAGTAGCCGGTGCCAAAGTCGTCGATCGACATCCGTACCCCCATTTCCTTGAGCTCGCTCATCAGGCCGGAAGTCGCGACGTGATCGTGCATCAGCACGCTTTCGGTCAGCTCGAGTTCCAGCGTGCCGGGCTCGATGTGGCTCACGGCGAGCAGCCGACGGATCAGGTCGAGAAGGTTCTTCTGCGAGAACTGCAGCGCCGAGATGTTCACCGACACCGTGATCTTCTTCAGCCCGGCCTCGCGCCACGCGCGCGTCTGCTGGCACGCGCGTTCGAGCACCCACGCGCCGATCGGCACGATCAGCCCGGTTTCCTCGGCGACCGGAATGAACTGCGCGGGCATGACGAGGCCGCGTTGAGGATGCTGCCAGCGCAGCAGCGCCTCCGTCCCGACGATGTCGCCGCTGCCGTCGAACTGCGGCTGGAACACGAGCTTGAACTCGCCGCGTTCGATCGCCCGGTGCAGGTCGTTTTCGAGCGCGAGCCGCTCGAGCGCATGCGCGTTCATGTCGGCAGTGAAGAACTGGAACTGGTTGCGCCCGCTGGCTTTCGAGCGGTACATCGCGATGTCGGCGTTGCGGATCAGGGTGTCCGGGTCCGTCGCGTCGTCGGGGAACACGCTGATGCCGATGCTGAACGAGACGTTCAGCACGTAGCCGTTGACCGGGATGCTCTGCTCCATCGCCTCGATGATCTTCCCGGCGACATGCGCCGCCTGTTCGGCCGAGTCGACGTGCGGCAGCATCACGATGAATTCGTCGCCGCCGCGGCGCGCCACCGTGTCGTCCTCGCGCACGCTGGCCTTGAGACGCTTGGCGACTTCCTGCAGCAGGTGGTCGCCGACGAGGTGGCCGAGCGAATCGTTGATCGTCTTGAAGCGGTCGAGGTCGAGGAACAGCACCGCCGCCCGCGTTCCCTCGCGGGCGGCGTGGGCGAGGCCCTGCTGCATACGGTCCTGCAACAGCGCGCGGTTCGGCAGCAGGGTCAGCGGGTCGTAATGGGCGAGGAACCGGATGCGCGACGCGGCCGCCCGCTGGTCGGTGATCTCGGCGTAGATCGCGATGCAGTTCTCGATGTCGCCGGCCTCGTTGCGCACCGCGTGGATCGTCAGCCATTCGTTGTAGATCTCGCCGTTCTTGCGGCGATTGCTGATCTCGCCGCTCCATGAGCCGTGGCGTTCGATCGCGCTCCACATCTCGCGGTAGAAATCCCGATCATGGCGGCCCGAGGCGAGCAGTTTCGGGTTGCGGCCGAGCACTTCGTCGGCCGAGTAGCCGGTGACTGCGGTGAAGGCGCGATTGACCGACACGATGCGGTTGAGGCTGTCGGTGATCATGATTGCGTCGGTGCTGCGCTCGAACACCTGGGCGATCAGGTTGAGGCGGTCTTCTTCGCGCTTGCGGTCGCTGAGGTCGACGAGCGCGGTGCGGCACAGGCGCCCGCTGCCATACTGCCCAAATGCGACGCTCTCGAGCCGCACGTGGCGGATCAGGCTCTCGCGAGCGGGTGAGGTGCGCAGCGGCAGGTGGTCGAACACCCGGCCCGGCTCCGACATCACGCGGCGCAGGTGGCCGAACAGCTGCGCCGTCGCGCCGTTCGGCAGCCAGCCGCTCAGCGGCATGCCGATCACCTGCGCGCGGTCCTGCCCGAGCAGGCGCGCGCCGGTCAGGTTGATCTCGAGGATCGCGCCGCTCTCGTCGAGCGTCATGTAGCCGACCGGGGCGAAATCGTAGAGGTCGCTGTAGCGGTCACGGGCGTCCTCGAGCGCCCGCCGCGCCTCGATGAGTTCCTCGTTCTGCGCTTCCAGCTCGATCTGGTGCACCCGCAGCTCCTCGACGACGGACGAGAGGTCCGCACCGTCGCGCAGTGCTGCGAGGCGCGCTTCGAGCTCGCGGATGCGCGCGATCAGCTCATCCCTGGACTTGCCGTCCTCGCCATACCCGTCGTCCATGGCTACTCCTTGTCCGGCGCGAGGCCGGCGTTATCGGCGCCGCCCTCGATCTGCATCAGCACGAGGAACGGCGGCCCCGTGGCCGCGTCTATCGGCCGGCCGCTGATGCGCACGCGCCTCCGCCCGATGGCCTCGAAGTCATGCTCGACGACGAAATCCTCGAACCCCTCGCCGTGCGTGCATACCCCTTCGAGTGCCTTGCGCAGCCGTGGGATCCCCCACTGGCCGTTGCCCAGATGGTAAAGGAGGTTGCCGACCGTCTCCAGCGGGGCGACCCGGAACGTGTCGAGAAACGCCGGATTCGCCGACACGACCTTGAGGTTTTTGTCGAGCACCAGCAGCGGGTGCCGGACCGCGTTGACGATGCCCTGCGCGTAGTCGCGGGCCTCCTGCGCCATCTGCAGCGCGCGCTTGGTGTCGTCGATGTCGACGAACGCGACGACCGCGCCTTCGAGTCGGCTCTCGATCGTCTTGTACGGCCGCACGCGGATCGAATACCAGCGCCCGTCGCGCGCCTGGCCTTCGATCTCCTGCACCGTGACGGTGTCGATGACCTGCGTGATGCGCTTCGGCAGATCCGGCACCCGGATGCCGAGTTCGATGTCGCCGATCGCGCGTCCGATGTCGCGGTCATCGAGATTCAGGTGCTTCCCGGCCAGCGGCGTGTAGCGGCGGATGCGCAAGTCGGTACCGAGGATCACGATCGGGACGTTGACGCTGCCGAGCAGGTTCGACAGGTCGTTGTTGAGCTGCGACAGCTCGCGGTTGCGCGTCTCGAGCTCCTCGTTGACGGTGGACAGCTCCTCGTTGACCGACTGCAGCTCTTCCTTGGCTGTTTCGAGCTCTTCGTTGGTGCTCTGCAGTTCCTCGTTGCTCGACAGGATCTCCTCGTTCGCCGAGCGCAGTTCCTCGTTGATCGTCTCGTCCTGCTCGATCACCGACTGCAGGTATTCCCGGGTCGTCGCCAGTTCGTGTTCGAGCATCGCCAGGCGTTCCTCGTGCTGCGCGCCGGGCGCGCTCGCGCTCCCCGGGGCAAGTGTCGCACCGTGCGCTGCGCGGAAGACGACGAGAAAGAAGCCCGGCGCGGCGGATTCGAGCGGCGACACTTCGACCTCGACGAGCAGCGTCTCGTCGCCGCGCCGCAACGCGATGCCTTCCTTGCGCGTCCCTGCGCGCGTCCTGAACGCCTCGCCGACGATCTCGCGCAGCTCCATCGCGAGCGCGCCGCGCGCCATCCGCAACAGGTTGAAACTCGCCTCGCCCGGCGCCGGTTCGAGAAACTCGCCGGTCTGGCCGCGAAACTGCACGATGTCCATCTGTTCGTTGATGACGACGCTCGCCGGGCAGTATCTCTTCATCAGCAGCCGGTCGACGGCCTTCGTCAGGTCGCGGCCGGCGAGCGGCAGCGCGGCGCGTTCGCGCGCGGCCGGTTCGGCGACGCTGAACGACGCCGACAGCGGTGCGGAAAAGTCGAGCTGCAGCGTCGCCGCGATCGCCTTCTTGGCGTAGATCTTGTGCTTCGTGTCGAGCGTCCGGTACATGTCGGCGTGCTTGCCGATGGTCTCGGCGCTGCCCAGCAGCAGGAAGCCGGCCGGCTTGAGCGCGTAGTGGAACAGCGCCAGCACTTTCTTCTGCAGCACCGGACCGAGGTAGATCAGGAGGTTGCGGCAGCTGATCAGGTCGAGGCGCGAGAACGGCGGGTCCTTGACGACGTTCTGTTTCGCGAACAGGCACATGTCGCGGATCTGCTTGCTGATCAGGTAGCCCTGCTCGTCGTGCGTGAAGTGGCGCGCGAGCCGGGCGGGCGACACGTCGGCGGCGATGCTGTCGGGGAAAAGCCCGGCGCGCGCCGTGTTGATCGCGTGGGTGTCGATGTCGGTGGCGAAGATCTGGATCGGCAGGTGGACGCCCGCTTCGTCCAGGCATTCGAGCAGCGCGATCGCGATCGAATACGGCTCCTCGCCGGTCGAGCAGCCGGGCACCCAGATGCGGACCGGGTCGCCGCCGCCGGCGCAGCGTTCGATGATCCTCGGCAGGATTTCGCGCGCCAGCGCGTCGAACACGGCCGGGTCGCGAAAGAACGCGGTGACGTTGATCAGGATCTCGTTGTAGAGCGTGTCGATCTCGGCCGGCCGCTCCTGCAGCAGCCTGACGTAGTCGGCGAGCCGGTCGAGCCGGTGGACGAGCATGCGGCGCTGGATGCGGCGGTGGATCGTCGTGTGCTTGTACTGGGCGAAGTCGACGCCGGTGCGCCGGCGCAGCAGGATGAAGAGCTTGTCGAGGTGCCGCTCGTCGGCGGGGGGAACGGCCGGCGCTTCGCGCGGCGTCGCGGCAACCCGCCCGGCGAGACGCGCGAGTTCGTGGGCGATCTCCGCCGGAGGCAGCACGAAATCGACGTAGCCGCTCGCGATCGCCGCTTCCGGCATGCTGCTGTAGCGGGCGCTGTCCTGGTCCTCGGCGAACGTGATGCCGCCTTCGGTCTTGATCATCTTCATGCCGGTCACGCCGTCCGACGCGGCGCCCGAAAGGATGACGCCGATCGCGCGGCTGCCCTGGTCCTGCGCGAGCGAGCGCAGAAAATAATCCACCGTCAGCTGCGGCGCGCGCGTCTCGGCAGGCGGCATCAGGTGCAGCACGCCGCCCAGGATTGCCAGGTTGGTGTTCGGCGGGATCACGTAGACGTGATCCCGCTCGACCCGCATGCCGTCGCCCGCCTCGCTGACCGGCATGTGCGTGCGCCCCGCGAGCAGGCTGGCGAGGATGCTGTGGTGCTTCGGGTCCAGATGCTGGACCAGCACGTAGGCCATGCCGAGGTCCGGCGCGAGATGGTCGAGGAACTCGTTGAAGGCTTCGAGGCCGCCGGCCGAAGCGCCGATGCCGACGATCGGGAACTCCCACCGCGGGAGCACGGGCGCGTCGCGATCGTCCGGGTCGTGGTTCTGTTCACTCATGGTTGGGTTCCACCCCGGCGGCCCTGCAAGCAACGCCAGGCCGGACCGGATGCTGTTGAAACAATGCGGTGCACGACAGTCGGCGTACCCGCCCCACCCGTGCGCTTCGTGTCCTGTCGCGACCGGCTCCGTGATGTCCGACCCCTGCACGGCCTTCCGGCAGTTCGGTGTCGCGGGAGCGGGGAAATTCTATATGAGTTCGCGTCCCGGGCCGTTTTCGGCTGCACCGGAAATTTCATGGAATTTTCAGGATAGGCGATGGATGCAGCGGATAGCGACGAAGCCGCTGCGCCGGTATCAATGGCGGTATTCGCAACAGGGCCATCCACGCGCCGATGAAGGCATGACCCGGATCGGCTTTTGGCGTTCCCGGAGCGGTGTCCCTGCGCGTCCGGGCGAGTCTGTCCGATTCCCGGGCAAAGGTTTCACGACTCGATGAACCAGGGCGACCGTCCTTTTTCTCCACCCACGTCTCGCGAAGGAGTCACTCCATGAGTAGTCGAATATTGCCGGACTTCGATCTTCTGCTGCCGAAGAGTCTTGCGGAAGCGGCCGAACTGCTGGCGACGCACCGGCAGCGCATCACCGTCATGGCGGGCGGCACCGACGTGCTGGTCGCGATGAAGTTCACGCAGTCGCCGGAATACGTCATGAGCCTCGATGGCATCCCCGGGCTCGGATATGTCGTGTTCGATGCGGCGAAAGGCCTGCGCATCGGTGCGAAGGCGACGATCGCGGACCTGCTGGAGCAGCCCGAGGTGAAGCACCATTACCCCGCGCTGTGGCACGCCGCCGAAATCTTCGCCACCGGCCAGGTGCGCAACACCGCGACGGTGCTCGGCAACCTGCTGCGCGCGTCGCCCGCCGGCGACTGCAGCTGCGCGATCTACGCGATCGGCGGCAAGCTCGTGCTGCAGCGCACGGCCGGCCGGCGCGAAGTGGATATCGACGACTTCTGGCTGTCGTACGGCGTCACCGCGCGCCAGCCCGACGAGCTCGCGGTCGAGCTCGTCCTGCCGCCGCCGGCCGTCGGCGCGCGCGGCGCCTTCAAGCGCATGACGCGCACCAACGACGACCTCTCGAAGCTCAACGTCGCGGTGCAGCTCGAGATGCTCGGCAACACCTGTGTCGAGGCGCGCTTCGCGATGGGCTGCGTCGCGCCGACGCCGTTGCGGCTCAAGAACACCGAGGCGCTGCTCAAAGGCCGGGAGCTCACCGCGGAACTGCTCGCGCGCCTCGTCGAGTCGGTGCCGTCGGAAATCAGCCCGATCGACGACAAGCGTTCGACCGCCGAATACCGCCGGCAGGTTTCCGGCGTTTTGCTCAAGCGCGCGATCGAGGAGGCGTGCAGCGCCGCCTGACCGACCCGAACCGACCCGAATCGGCGCGCGCCGATCTTCACGAGGAGACAGGAATGAAGAATGCAACGATCACGCTCCATATCAACGGAGAGGAATACAAGCTCGAGGTGGCGGTCAATCGCACGCTGCTCGAAGTGCTGCGCGACCAGCTCGGCATGACCGAGACCAAATACGGCTGCGGCACCGGCGAATGCGGCGCCTGCACGGTGCTCGTCGACGACCGGGCGATCAATTCGTGCCTCGCGCTCGCGGCGACGATGGACGGCAAGCGCATCACGACGGCGGCCGGGTTCGCGCACTTCGGCGAGCTGAACCACATCCAGCAGGCGTTCAACGACGAGGCGGCGATCCAGTGCGGCTACTGCACGCCGGGGATGATCGTGAAGACCGCCAGCCTGCTGGCGAAGAACCCGGACCCGACCGAGCACGAAATCCGCCACGCGCTCGAAGGCAACATCTGCCGCTGCACGGGCTACGAGAAAATCGTCAAGGCGGTGCAGAAAGCCGCCCGCACCGCGCCGGGACGCGCCGTCAAGGCGGACACGGCCTGTCAGGAGGTGGCGCAATGAACGCGGAAACCATCGTCGGCACAAGCGCGCAGCGCGTCGACGTCAAGGACAAGGCGACCGGCCAGGCGCTCTACGCGGCCGACATCCAGCTCCCCGGCATGCTGTACGGCAAGGTGGTGCGCTGCTGGGAGCATGCGCACGCGCGCGTCGTCCGCCTCGACCTCTCGCAAGCGGCGAAGTCGCCCGGCGTCGTCAAGGTGCTGGGCCCCGCGGACGTCACGCGGAACAAATACAACTCGTCGGTCATGGACCTGATGGTGTCCGCGCAGCTGCACGACCTGCTCGGCGACATCGACGACCAGGACATCTTCACGACGCACGTCAAATACCAGGGCGACGCGATCTGCGGCATCATCGCCCGGTCCGAAGAGGCCGCCGAGCGCGCCGCGGCGAAAGTCATCGTCGAGTACGAGCCGCTGCCGGTCTACCTGAGCGCCGCGGCGTCGAAGCAGCCCGATGCGATCCAGTTCACGCCGCAAAAGCCCGGCAACCGCGCTTTCCAGCTGCCCGAAGCGATGTTCCCCGGCAACGCGCTCGGCGGCGGCGACGTCGATGCGGCGATGCAGGACGCCGACATCGTCGTCGAGGACGTGTTCTACGTGCCGAAGCAGAAGCAGTGCCAAATGGAACCGCACGCGTATATCGCCAAGCTCGACAGCGGCGGGCGGTTGACGTGCTGGACGTCGTCGCAGATGCCCAAGCTCGTGCAGGCGAAGCTCGCGCGGCTGTTCGAGCTGCCGATGAGCCGCGTCAAGATCAATGCGACCGTGATCGGCGGCGGCTTCGGCGCGCGGCTCGGGATGATTTCGGAGCCGCAGGCGTGCGCAATGGCGATGGCGGTGCCGGGCCACCCGGTCAAGCTGCAGACGCTGCGCGAGGAGGATTGGGCGATCTCGCCGAGCCGCCACCCGGGCAAGTACTGGATGAAGATCGGGCTCAGGAAGGACGGCACGCCGCTCGCGTGCGACGCGCGCTTCGAGAACTACAAGGGCGCTTATTACCTCGACGCGTCGGGCACCGCTTTCACCGCCGGCGCGTGGCTCGGCGGCATGTACAAGTTTCCGGCGCTGCGCTACAAGGGCGAATCGTACTTCACCAACCAGGGCCTGACCGGCGCGTTCCGCGGCTACGGCAACCCGCAGACGAACTTTGCGCTCGAACAGCTGATCGACCGCGCGTGCGCGCAGGTCGGCGCCGATCCGGTCGAATGGCGCAAGAAATGGCACAAGGGCGTCGGCGACGACGGCTGGTGCGCGGGCGTGACTTATCCGTCATGCGCGCTCGACGAATGCCTCGACCGCGGTGCCGCGGCGATCGACTGGGCCGAAAAGCGCCGCAAATATGCGAACCAGACCGGCACAAAGCGGCGCGGAGTCGGCTGCGCGGTGATGAACCACACCAGCGGCGCGATGCCGATGCTGCTCGAACACACCGTCTGCACCGTCAAGATCAACGAGGACGCGACCGCCGAAGTGATCTTCGCGTGCTCGGACATGGGGCAGGGCTCGCACACCGCGTTGAAGCAGATCGCCGCCGAGACGCTCGGCTTCCCGTTCGGCGACGTGCAGCTCGCGAATCCCGGCTCCGACGCCGGCTTCGACATCGGCGCGCACGCGAGCCGCACGATCTACGTCGGCGGCGCGGCAGTGAAAGCCGCGTGCGAGGACGCCAAGCGGCAGCTTTTCGCCCGCGCGAGCGAGGCGCTGCAGGTTCCCGCCGACGAGCTCGACATCCGCGACAAGAAGATCTTCGTGAAGAGCGACCCGGCGCGCTCGATCGACGTCGAGAGCATCACGCGCGCCGGGGTTTACCATTTCATCGACCCGATGACCGGCAAGCCGGAAGGCGCACCGGGGCAGATCCAGGGCTACGTGAGCTTCTTCGCGCCGCACAACTCGCCGCCTTTCGGCGCGTCGTTCGCCGAAGTCGAAGTCGACACCGAGACCGGCGAAGTGCGCGTGCTGGAACTCGTCAACGCGCACGACATCGGCCGCGCGATCAACCCGGCGGCGGTCGAAGGGCAGCTCGAAGGCGGCATCCAGCAGGGGCTCGGTTTCGTGCTGAGCGAGGAGACGTATTACGACAGCCAGGGCCGGATGCTCAACAACAGCTTCACCGACTACAAGATGTTCGGCCCGAGCGACATGCCGAAGATCAAGACGATCCTCGTCGAGAACGCCGACCCGGTCGGGCCGTTCGGGGCGAAAAGCGTCGGCGAGTCGGGGCTGGTGAGCCCGGTCGGGGCGGTCGCGAACGCGATCTATCACGCGCTCGGCATCCAGTTCATGGAAGCGCCGATCACGCCCGAGAAAGTGCTGAAAGGCATCAACGAGAAAGGGCTGGGCGGGTCGCGCGAACGGCTGGGCGCTTGCTAGTTTCGGCAGTCCCTGCACAAAGCGGCCGCCCCGGGGCGGCCGTAGTTTTTCCGCAGGCCGAAAGCCGGTGACGACCGGCCCGGCTCCGGCTCAGTGCAGCCGTACCAAGCGCCCCAGATGCCACACGGTGTGGCCTTGACGCGATTTCTCGCCGCTCGCTAGAATGCGAGTCGATTTCGACAAAGGGGGCGCGCCGACCAGCCGCCCCGGAACACGGTGCGGGCCGCGGCCCAATTCCGTGGCGGGCCCGCCGCTGTAATCGGGGACGGAATCTGCAAGGTCGCGCGGCATGCGGCGACCAGCCACTGTGATGACGCATCGTCATGGGAAGGCGCAGACCAACCGGTTGATCCGAGAGCCAGAAGACCTGTCGGACTTCGCAGTTTCGAAACCAATGGCAAGGGGTTTCGCCGCACGCCTGGAAAGCGTCGCGGCGAAGCCCTTTTTGTTTTCTGGAAACGCAAGGAGAGATCGGATGACATCCCCCACGACCGCAGCAATCCCCGCCATCACCAGCGCCAAGCCGGCGATCATCGCCACCCGCCAGCATTGCGAAGCCGACGGCATCGGCCTGTCGCACTACATCCTGATGGATCGCGCCGCGAGTCCGGACGCCGTGCCGGACGCCGTTGAGTCTGACGCCACAGCGTAAGCGGAGGTCCCATGACTGCTGTGATCAACCCCGCCGCAACCACGGCGGGCGGGACGGCTGCGCCCGTGCGTTCGGCCGCGCCCTCGGCCGGCGCCTACGCCAACAGCGGCAACGGCCCCAGCCTGCTGCCGCTCGACATCGGCCACGCCGACTACCTGGCACTCACCGACCCGGCCACCGCCTTCTGGGCGCTGGTGCGCAAGGAGCGCCTGGCCGAGGCGCTCGGCGAAGGCCCGCTGCTTGCCGGTTACCGCGAAAAGTCGGCCGCTTTCGGTCGCGAGCTGCACGCGCTGCGTTTCGAACTCAAACCTTCGGCGGCCTACGTCAACCCGACCGAGCGCTGCAACCTCAACTGCACCTACTGCTACATCCCGGAAGGCATGCGCAGGAACGGTTCGCACATGGCTGCCGACCGCCTGCAGGAAGCGTTGGGGCGGCTCAAGACCTATTTCGCCGCGACCATGCCGGCCGGACGTTTGCCGCGCATCATCTTTCACGGGGCCGAACCGCTGATGAACCAGCAGGCGCTGTTTCCGGCCATCGCGGCGTTCAAGGACGACTTCGTCTTCGGTGTGCAGACCAACGCCACGCTGCTCGACACTGCCGCGATCGACTTCCTGGCCGGGCACGGGGTCAGCATCGGCCTTTCGCTCGACGGTCCGCTCGCCGAAACGACCGACGCCACGCGGCTGACCTTCGGTGGCAAGAGCGTGCATGACAAGGTGCTCGCCGCGATGGACGCGCTCAAGGGTTACGCCTCGTGGAGTGTGATTGCCACGTGCACCGAAAAGAACCTCGACCAGCTGGTGCCGCTGGTCGAACTCTTCCATGCCCGCGAAGTCCCGACCTGCATGCTCAACGCCGTGCGCTGCACGCTCCCCGGTGCGCGCACGGTGCGTCCCGACGATGCGGCGCTGGCAAATAGGTTCATCGCCGCGCTCGAACGTACCCACCAGTTGTACCGGGAAAGCGGGCGCAAGCTGGTCGTGGCGAATTTCGCCAACATCCTGCTCGCCATCCTGGCGCCGACGGCGCGCCGGCTGATGTGCGACATCTCGCCGTGCGGTGGCGGCCGTGCCTTCTTCGCACTGGCGCCCGACGGTGGCCTGTTCCCGTGCAGCGAGTTCATCGGGCTCGACGATTTCCGCGGCGGCAACCTGTTCAGCGACGACATCGACGCGGTGTTGCAGAGCGACGCCTTCCGCAAGGTGACCGGCCGCAACGTCGATGCCATCACGCCATGCAGCACTTGCGCGATCCGCCATTTCTGCGGCTCGCCGTGTCCGGCCGAGGCGCACGAAATGAACGGCGGCATGGACCGGGTCGGCGCCTTCTGCGGCTTCTACGAGGAACAGACGCGCTATGCCTTCCGCCTGATCGCCGACGGCAAGGCCGACGACTTCCTGTGGGACGGCTGGAAGGACGGCACCGAGAGCAGTTTCGACCTGATGCTGGCGTGATTCCTGCCTTCCCCGCTGGCCGTCAAGACTTGCCACTCGGGCGGGCTTGCCAGCCGGCGGCCGGCGGCGGTATGCTCTGCACCTTGTTCGATCCAGGTTCCTCGTCGTGCTTCCGTGCGGCGGGGTGAAACGGGAAGTCCGGTGCAACTGATGTGACCATCAGCCATTCCGGCGCAGCCCCCGCTGCTGTAAGCCTGACGACTCTGCTACTACGCCACTGCGCTTGCGCGGGAAGGCCGGCCGAGGAGGAAGAAGGCGAGCCAGAAGACCGGCCTGATCGATTGTTGGGTATGACCCCGGGGTGTGGGTTCGGCCGGCGATCAGGTGCGCGATAGCTTCATTCACGGCGGTGTGTCCGTCATCGATTCCCGCGTTCCGTTCCCCAGCGTTCTGCTTCCGTGGTTGTGCCGATGTCGTCGTTGCACTCAACCAGGGAGTCGTCATGCATATCGAACCGGGATTCGTTTCCTCCGCCAAGATCCTCGCCGCCAACGTCGCGGCGGTCGCGCTGCTGGGCAGCCAGTCGATCCATCTGGTCAAGCGGCCGCAGTTGATCGTCCGCACGCTGCTCGCGGCGCTGTTCTTCAGCCTCTTCATGCAGGCCTTCCACCTGCCGGCCGGACCATCGGAACTGCATTTCGTCGGCGCGATGCCGATCTACCTGACGCTCGGCTTCATCCCGACGCTGTTCGGCTTCGCCCTCGGCCTGCTGCTGCAGGGCCTGCTTTTCGAGCCGGCCGACCTGATCCACCTGGGCGTCAATTCGCTGTCGCTGGTCGTCCCGCTGTGCCTGCTCCACGCCACGCTCGGCCAGCGCCTGCAAGGACTCGACGTGAAGACCATCGTCAAGCTCGACGCCGTGTATTACAGCGGCGTAACGCTGATGGTCGGCTTCTGGCTGGCGATCGGTGAAGTGGCGACGCCGCTCGCCGCCTGGGCGACTTTCGCGGCCTCCTATGGCGCGCTACTGATCGTCGAACCGGTGTTCACGCTGCTCGTCGTCAAGGGCCTGGCGCGCTTCAAAGGCCATGCGGCCGTGCGCTTCTGCTTCGACCTGCGCCTGGCTTAAGGCCGTGCCGGGCAAGGTCTGGTTCGTCGGCGCCGGTCCCGGCGACCCCGAACTGATCACGGTCAAGGGCCGCGCCCTGCTCGAACGGGCGGGCGCGATCCTGTTCGCCGGTTCGCTGGTCGATGTCGCGGCGACGCGTTACGCGCCGGCGGCTTGCGTCATCCGCGACTCGAAGGACATGACGTTGGAAGCGATGACGGCCTGGCTGCTCGACGCCGCCGGCCGGCACGACACCGTCGTCCGCCTGCAGACCGGCGACCCCGGTCTCTACGGCGCGCTGATCGAGATGACGCGGCCCCTGACCGCGGCCGGCATCGACTGGGCCGTGGTGCCCGGCGTCTCGTCGGCGATGGCGGCGATGGCGGCGGCCGGCGAGACGCTGACCCTCCCCGAAGTGACGCAGACCGTGATCCTCACCCGCGTCGCCGGCCGTACGCCGATGCCGCCGGGCGAGGATCTCGCAGCGCTGGCGGCACATCATTCGACGCTGTGCATCTACCTCTCGATCACCTTGCTGCACGAGGTGCAGCGCGCCCTGCGCGCCGCCGGCTGGCGCGAGGACGCGCCGATGCTGGTGGTGCAGAAAGCCTCTTGGCCCGGCGAGGAAAAAATCATCCGCGGCACGCTGGCCGACATCAAGAAGAAGTGCCAGGCCGAGAAGGTCGGCGCCCAGGCGATGATCGTCGCCAGCCCGACGCTGGGTGCCGGCGACCGGGTCGGGATCGCCCGCTCCAAACTCTATGACCCGGCCTTCGCGCACCGCTTCCGTCAGGCGAGCGTCGCGGCGGACGCGCCCACCGGAGAACCCGTCCATGAATGACACCCTGCTCCTGATCGGCCACGGTTCGCGCCATCGCGCCGGCAACGAGGAAATCGAACAACTGGCAAAAAACTGGCGGCAACGCCACCCGGAATGGCGGATCGAGGTCTGCTTCATCGAACTCGCCGAGGTGCTGATGGAGGAGGGGCTCGACCGCGCCGCCGCGATCACGCCGTCCGGCGCGCGGGTCGTCGTGTTGCCTTTCATCCTCAACGCCGCCGGCCACGTCAAGATGGACATCCCGCAAGCCGTGGAGGCGGCCCGGCTGCGCCACCCGGCGACCGAATTCGTCTGCGCGCCGCACCTGGGCCTCGGGCGTGACATCTTCGCGATTGTCGAGCGCCGCCTCGACCACCTGCAGCGCGAACTGGCGGTGCCCGATCCGCGCACCACCGGCATCGTCCTGCTCGGTCGCGGCTCGTCCGACGCCGGCGCCAACGGCGAGATGGCGCGGCTGGCGCGCTGGGTGTTTGAGGCGCGCGAACACGACCTGGTCGACATCGCCTTCACCGGCATCACCCATCCGCGCCTCGAAACGGTGGTCCAGCGGCAGGCCCGGCTCGGCATGACGCAGATCCTCATCCAGCCGGTCTATCTGTTCACCGGCGTGTTGATCGAACGGATTGGCGAGCAGGTCGAGCGGCTGCGCTCGGCCTATCCGCAGCTCAGTTTCGCGCTCGGGTCCTACTTCGGCTTCGACGAGGAAATCTTCGCGCTGCTCGATGCGCGCGCACTGGCTGCCGCCAGCGGCGAGCAGCTGCTCGACTGCGACGGCTGCGGCTTCCGTCGCGCCGTCGAGGCCGCGCACGCGCACCATCACCACCCTGTCCACGCCGCGGCCCCCGCTTGCGGCGCCGGCTGCGACCACCCCTGACCGCCATGAATACGCTCTGCAATACCGTCACCGAGCAGCTGACCGTCGCTGGTCAGCGCATCGAACACGATTCCTTTTCGATCATCGACGCCGAGGTTGGCGCGCATCCTTATACCGATGCGCAGTGGCCGATCGTGCGCCGCATGATCCACGCCACCGCCGACTTCGAGTTCAACGGCCTGGCCGAATTTCACCCGCGGGCGGTCGAAGCGGGTCTCGCGGCGGTGCTCGGCGGCGGCGCCCCCATCGTCGCGGACGTCGAGATGATCAACGTCGGCCTGTCGGCGCCGCGCCTCCGCCATTTCGGGCTGACGCCGCACCAGTTCATCTCCGACCCCGATGTGATCGAGTCGGCGAAAGCCGAAGGCACGACGCGCGCCGTGCAGGCGATGCGCAAGGCGCAGCGGCTGGGCCTGCTCGACGGCGCGCTGGTCGGCATCGGCAACGCGCCGACCGCGCTGCTCGAAGTGATCCGGCTGGTGCGCGACGAGGGTGCCCGCCCGGCGCTGATCGTCGGCATGCCGGTCGGTTTCGTCTCGGCGGCCGAATCGAAGGATCTGCTGGCCAGCGTGCAGGAGGTGCCGTGGATCATTTGTCGCGGGCGCAAGGGCGGCTCGACGCTGGTCGTCGCGGCGCTGCATGCGCTGTTGTCGCTGGCCGAAAGCCGGCAGCGGCGTGCCGGCTGATCTCTCCATGAATGCTGCCGAAAAGGTCCGCAAGGGCGCGCCGGTCCGCCGGCGCGGCAACCGCACCGGCTTCACGACCGGCGCCTGCTCGGCGGCGGCGGCCCGGGCCGCGACGCTGGGCTTGGTGAGCGGCCGGGTGCCGGATCACGTCGACTGTCGGCTGCCGAACGGGCAGCTCGTCCGTTTCGCGGTCGCGGACGGCGCGGTCGATGCCGATTCGGCGCACGCCGTTGTCGTCAAGGACGCCGGCGACGACCCCGATGCGACCAATGGCGCGCACCTGACCGCCGATGTGCGGCGCCTGCAGGGCGAGGCCGGCCGCGTCAAGCTGTGCGGCGGTCCCGGTGTCGGTACGGTGACGCAGGAAGGACTGGGGCTGGAAGTCGGTGGTCCGGCGATCAACCCGGTGCCGCGCGCCAACATTGCCGACAACGTGCGCGCCGCCGCCGGCGACCTGTTGGACCGTGACGGTCTCGAAGTGACGATTTCGGTGCCCGGCGGCGAGGCGATGGCGAAAAAGACGCTCAATGCCCGGCTCGGCATCCTCGGCGGCATCTCGATCCTCGGTACCACCGGCATCGTCAAGCCGTACTCGACCGCTGCCTTCCGCGCCAGCGTCGTGCAGGGCGTGCAGGTTGGCGCCGCGCAGCGCCAGCCGGCAGTGGTGTTCACGACCGGCGGCCGGACCGAGAAATGCGCGATGCGCGAACACCCCGAACTGGCCCAGGCCTGCTTCGTGCAGATGGGCGATTTCGTCAAGGCGGCCTTCGATGCGGCGCAGAAATACGGCTTCCGCCGCGTCATCCTCGGCGCGATGGTCGGCAAACTGACCAAGGTCGCCCAGGGGCTCGCGGTGACGCACGCCTGGCGCAAGGCCATCGACCGCGACCTGCTTGCCGGCGCGGCCAGCGAAATCGGTGCGCCGCCGGTGCTGGTCGAGGAAATCCGCGCCGCCGAAACCGGGCGTTTCGCCGCCGAGAAACTTGCCGCGCTCGGGTTGGCCGTGCCTTTCCACCGTGCGCTCGCACAACGCGCCTGGGCCAGTCTGAATGCGCGTTATCCGGGCGCCTTCGAACTGGACATCCTGGTCTGTGACTTCGAAGGCCGGCCCATCGTCACGCTGCGCCACGCCGAGGCCGTGGGGGCATCGCAAGGAGAGTCTTCGTGAGCACCTGTTACATCGTCGGCGTGCATGAACACGGCGGGGCAGGGCCGGAAGCGGCATTGCCGGAAATTCTTTTCGGCCGAAGGGAGTCCCTGTGGGACAAGGGCGATTTGGTGATCGGGGCGGCTCATCAACTGCGCGCTGTCGAGACGCTGCTGCCGGCGCGGGCCGAACGCCGCGATGCGACCGGTCGCATCGCGGCGGTCGCCAGTTGGGTCGAGCAGGCGCTGGCCGACCGCCTGACCGTGATCGTGCTCGCCACGGGCGACCCGCTGTGCTTCGGCCTCGCCGCTTCGCTGATCGAAAAACTCGGCCGCCAGCGCGTGGTCGTGCTGCCGGCGCTGTCCAGCCTGCAGCTCGCCGCAGCGCGGCTCGGCCTGCCCTGGCAGGATGCCAGGCTGGTTTCGGTACACGCGGCCGATGCTGGCGAATGGACTCCCGGCGCGCGCCACGACCACGGCCTGGCGCCGCTGGCTCGCGCCATCGCCCGCCACGACAAGCTGCTCTGCCTGACCTCGCCGGCCAACGACCCGGCCCGGATCGCGCGCCTGCTGGTTGCTGCCGGATGGGGCGACACTTTCCGGATCGACGTTGCGGCGCGGCTGACGGCGCCTGACGAAGCCGTGTTTGCCGACCTCAGCCCGGCCGACGTGGCACAGCGCGAGTTCCCGCAGCCCAACGTCGTCGCCTTGCGCCGTGTCGTGCCGCGCGTGGTGCGTCCGGCCTTCGGTTTCGAGGACGCGGAATACGTCCAGCGGCAACCTGAAAAAGGACTGCTGACCAAACTCGAAGTGCGTGCCGTCTCGCTCGCCAAGCTGCGTCTGAAACCCGCTGCGCTGGTCTGGGACATTGGCGCCGGCGCCGGTACGGTCGGCCTCGAAGCGGCGCAGCTGTGCCCGGAGGGCCACGTCTACGCGATCGAAAAAAACGTCGCCGACGTCGCCAACGCATGCGAGAACGCGCGCCGCCTCCAAGTTTTCAACTACACGCTGGTCGAGGGCAGGGCGCCGCAACACCTCGACACCTGGCCCGACCCCGATGCGGTGTTCATCGGCGGTTCGGGCGGCGAACTGACGACGCTGATCGACCTCTGCCTGAGCCGCCTGACGCCCGGCGGCCGCCTGGTCATGAATTTCGTCACGATCGAAAACCTCGCCACCGCGACTGCCGCGCTCAAGGCAGCTGGCGCGGCGTGGGAGATCGTTCAACTCTCGGCGGCGCGCAGCCAGCCGATCCTCGATCTGCACCGCTTCGCTGCCCAGAACCCGGTGTGGATCGTCGTCGCCACCAAGGAAATTGCATGAGCAAATCATTCGGCCGCCTGATCGGCGTCTCCCTCGGCCCCGGCGACCCCGGCCTGATCACGCGGCGCGGCTGGGAGGCACTCAACAGCGATGCGCGCTGGACCTACCCGGTGAAAAAGGCGGGCGAGGTCTCCTACGCGCTCGACATCGCGCTGCGCGCCGGCCTGGCGCTGCCGGTCGACGCGGTGGCGCTGGTCTTCCCGATGACGACCAAGGCCGAGCTGCTGGCGCGCGCCTGGCTGCAGGCCGCCGACGAGACCGTGCGCCTGCTCGCCGAAGGCTGTGACGTGTTGTTCCTGGTCGAAGGCGACGCCTCGACGTATTCGACCTTCGGCCATCTGGCGCGCGCCGTGCGCGAACTGCAACCGGGCATCGAGGTCGAGGTGATCGCCGGCGTCAGCTCGTATTGCGCCAGCGCGGCGCGCATCGGCCGCCCGATCGCCGAGGCCGACGAGACGCTGGCGGTGTTTCCAGCCTCGTACGGCGTCGAGGTCATCGACCGCATGCTCGACGAATTCGACAGCCTGGTGCTGCTGAAGGTGAAGCCGATGCTGGAAGGGGTGCTCGACCTGCTCGAAGCGCGGGGCATCGCGCCGCACGCGGTGTATGTCGAAAAGGTCGGCACGCCCGACGAGCGTGTCGTGGCGGACGTGTTGTCGCTGCGCGGCGCAACGATTCCCTACCTGTCGCTGATGCTGGTGAAGAACCCCGGCCGGGCGAAACGACCGACGCAACGCGGTTGCCGCAGCAAAGCCGTGGCGAGCGCCGAGGCGGCATGAAGCACCACCTGCCTTTCGGTTCCGAGCGCGTCGCGGTCGTCGCGATCACGCGCCACGGCATCGCCCACGCCGGGCGTGTCGTCGCGGCGCTGCCCGGCGCCCGCCTGTTCGCGCCCGGGAAGTTCCACGCCGAAGCCGAGGCCGCCGCGCCGGGTGCCGCCACGTGTTTCAGCGGCAAGACCGGCGATCAGGTATCGGCGTTGTTCGCGGCCTTCGACGGCATCGTCTGCGTCGTTTCGCTGGGCGCCGTGGTGCGCCTGATCGCGCCGCACCTGAAAGGCAAGGACATCGATCCCGGCGTGGTGGTGCTCGACGAAGGCGGGCGCTTCGTCATCCCGGTGTTGTCGGGCCACATCGGCGGTGCCAACGCGCTGGCGGCGCGGCTGGCCGAAAAGCTCGGCGCGACGCCGGTGTTCACGACGGCGTCCGACAGCCGCGAAACCCTCGCCGTCGATCTGCTCGGCCGCGAGTTCGGCTGGACCATCGAGGCGCCCAAGGACAACCTGACGCGCGCCGCAGCGGCGGTGGTCAACGACGCGCCGGTCGCGATCGTCCAGGAGGCGGGAGAAAAACACTGGTGGACGCGCGAGGCGCCGCTGCCGGCCAATCTGCACTTGCTCGATTCGCTCGACGACGTCGCCCCGGACGCCTTTGCCGCCGTGCTCTGGATCAGCCGGCGCGACCCGGCGATGGCGGCCGCCCATCTCGACCGGCTGGCCGGCAAGCTCGTCACCTACCGGCCGCCGCCGGAGGGCGCATGAACGCGCCCGCCGTGACCCCGTTGCGCCTCGCGCTGGGCCTGGGCTGTGATCGCGGCACGCCGGCGGCGACGATCGCCGATGTCGTCGATGCGGCGCTTGCGCAAATCGCGCGTCGACACCCCGGCGCGGCGCTCGCCGTCGAAGCGGCGGCGAGTATCGACCTGAAGGCCGACGAGGCCGGCCTGCGCGAATTTGCCGCGCTGCGCGACTGGCCGCTGACCTTCTACCCGGCGGCGCAACTCGCCACGGTGACGGTGCCCAACCCCTCGGCGACCGTGCTGCGCCATACCGGCACGCCGTCGGTGTCGGAAGCCGCGGCTTTGCTGGCGGCCGGTGCGGACACCGGGGCGGCCGCAGCACCGGCCGCCCTGCTGATTGAAAAACACCGGCTGCGCGGTCCCGACGGCCGCAACGCCACCGTCTCCATTGCGAGGATCGCCTGATGAATGCAGCGCCCGGAAAAATCTCTCTCGTCGGCATCGGCCCCGGCAGTCTCGACCACCTGACGCCGGCGGCGCGCACCGCCATCCTCGACGCCGACACGGTGATCGGCTACGCCACCTACATCAAGCTGGTCGAGCCGCTGCTGGCCGGCAAGGAAGTGATCAGGAAGTCGATGACCGAGGAGATCGACCGCGCGATCGAAGCCTTGGCGCGCGCGCGCGAAGGCCGCAAGGTGGCGCTCATTTCCTCGGGCGACGCCGGCGTCTACGGCATGGCCGGGCCGACCTACGAGGTGCTGTTCGAGGCGGGCTGGAATCCTGAATCGGATATTGCGGTCGAGGTGATCCCCGGCGCCTCGGCGCTCAACAGCTGCGCGGCACTGGTCGGCGCGCCGCTGACCCACGACTTCTGCGCGATTTCGCTGTCCGACCTGCTGACGCCCTGGGCGGTCATCGCGCGCCGGCTCAACGCCGCCGCCGAGGCCGACTTCGTCGTCGCGCTCTACAACCCGAAAAGCGGCCGCCGCAGCGAGCAGATCGTGCACGCGCAAAGCCTCTTCCTCGCCCACCGCGACCCGCGGACGCCGGTTGCCATCGTCAAGTCGGGTTACCGCGCCAGGCAGAAGGTCGAACTGACGACGCTGGCGCAGCTTGCCGAGGCCGAGATCGGCATGTTGTCCACCGTGCTGATCGGCAATAGCCACACTTTCGCGCGCGCTGGACTGATGGTCACGCCGCGCGGCTACACCAACAAATACGACGTGGGAAGCGGCGACACGCGCGAAGGCGAGCAACGTGGCCGTTCCTTGTCCACCGGTCTCGACGGTTTCGTCGCCACGGTGCGCGACAGCGCGGAAGACGCGAGTCGGCTCGCCGAACGCTTCGGCCTGCCGCTGACCTACATCGAACAGCTGCTGGCCGAGCCGGCTGCCGTGACCTGAACCGATGACGGCGGCAATGTCCACCACGGGGACCGTCTATCTGGTCGGTGCCGGACGCGGCGATCCCGAGCTCCTGATGGCCGCGGTCGAATTGTTGCCATTGCTGCAGCTGCCGCTCTGCGCCCTCGTCGCCGTCGGGCTCGACCGCCTGTTCGGCGAACCGCGCCGCTTTCATCCGCTGGTCGGTTTCGGCCGGCTGGCGCAAGGGATCGAAGCGGCGTTGCGCCGCTTCCCGACCCGGCACAACTGGCAAAAAAGTGCCGGCATCGCCGCCTGGGCGCTGGCCGTCCTGCCTTTTGCCGGCCTCGCGCTGTGGCTGCGCAATATCGCGCCGGCCTGGCTGGTGGTGCCGCTCGATGTCGTCCTGCTCTACTTCGCGCTCGGCGCAGAGAGCCTGCGCGAACACGTGGTGCCCATCGCCGCCGCACTCGACGCCGGCGAGCTGCCCGCCGCACGCGAGGCCGTGGGCCGCATCGTCTCGCGCGACACCACGGCGCTCGACGAGCCGGCGGTTGCCCGCGCCGCCGTCGAATCGACGCTGGAAAACGGCAGCGACGCGGTGTTCGGCGCGCTGTTCTGGTTCGCCTTGCTGGGCGGCCCGGGCGCCTTGCTCTTCCGCCTCGCCAATACGCTCGACGCGATGTGGGGCTACCGCAACGAGCGCTACCTTCACTTCGGCCGGGCGGCGGCGCGTGTCGACGACCTGCTGGGTTACTTGCCGGCTCGCCTTTGCGCGCTGACCTACGCGGTGCTCGGCCGCGGGGGGCAGGCGCTGGCCTGCTGGCGCGCCCAGGCGCCGCTCTGGGACAGTCCGAACGCCGGCCCGGTGATGGCCGCTGGCGCCGGCAGCCTCGGGGTGAGTCTGGGTGGCGCGGCGGTGTATCACGGGCAGCGCGAGGCACGCCCGGCGCTGGGCGTCGGACCGGCGCCGACGGCAGCCGACATCCGACGTGCACTGACGCTGGTTCGGCGCGGCATCGGCCTGTGGCTGCTCGCCGGCTTCGTGCCGGCGCTGGTCTGGGGAGCGCTCCATGCTTGAACACGGCGGGCGGCGTCGCGCTGCGGCCAGGCGTTACGCAATCCCGGAGGCCGACTGGCTGGACCTGTCGACCGGTATCAGTCCGCACGGTTATCCGGTGCCGGCCATCGCGCCCGAGGACTGGCTGCGTCTGCCCGAAGACGACGACGGCCTGCTCGACGCCGCGGCGGCGTACTACGGCACCGCGCGGCTGGTGGCGCTGGCCGGCTCGCAGCCGGCGATCCAGGGCCTGCCTTTCCTGCTGCCGCGCGGTCGCGTCGGCGTGCTGGCGCCGACCTACGCCGAACACCCGCATCACTGGCAGCGCGCCGGCCATGAGGTGATCCGCTTTGCGGCCGCGGCGCTGCCCGCCGTCGCGGACACGGTCGATACGCTCGTGATTTGCCAGCCGAACAATCCCGATGCCGGCTGTATCGCGCCGGCGGTCCTGATCGACGTCGCCGAACGCCTGCAGGCGCGTGGGGGCCATCTGGTGGTCGACGAAGCCTTCATCGACGCGACGCCCGACGATTCGGTGATCACACTGGCCGGCGATCGCCTGCCGCACCTGATCGTCCTCCGTTCGCTCGGCAAGTTCTTCGGCCTCGCCGGCGCCCGCGTCGGCTTCGTCGCTGCCCGGCCGGACCTCCTCGCCGCGCTGCGCGAGGTGGCCGGCCCCTGGCCCCTGTGCGGGCCGGCACGCACGTTGGCGCGCCGGGCGCTGGCCGATACGGCCTGGCAGGCCGTCATGCGGCGCACGCTGGTCGAAGCCAGCGCACGCCTCGCCCGGCTGCTCGCGCCGCTCGATCCGGAGGGCACGCGGCGCGTGCATCCGCTGTTCGTCTGGCTGCCCACCCCGGTGGCGGAATCGGTCGCCGCTGCGCTGGCGCGCCAGGGCATCCTGGTTCGCCATTTCGTGGCCCCCGATTGCCGAGGCTTGCGCTTCGGCCTGCCGGGGGCGGAGCGCGACTGGCAACGCCTTGAAGCGGCGATTCGTGCGCTGGCCGGTCCGGCGGCGTGCAAGGATTCCGGGGGGACGGCATGACCGTCCGCGCTGATGGTGCAGGGCTGCACCTCCGACGCCGGCAAGAGCATGGTGGTAGCCGACCGGTAACAATTACAACAGGGGGATATGAAACGTGATGGATGAAGCCGATCAACGCCACCGCCAGCGCATGGCGCGCAAAAAGCAGGTGATCGACGCACGCATCGCCGCCGCGCAGGGAGCACGCGGCGTGGTGGTGCTCCACACCGGCAACGGCAAGGGCAAGTCCTCGGCCGCCTTTGGCGTACTGGCGCGCGCACTCGGACACGGCCAGCGGGCGGCCGTGGTGCAGTTCGTCAAGGCGCGTTCGGACACCGGCGAGGAGGAGTTTTTCCGCGTCCACCCGCAGGTGCGCTGGCACGTCATGGGCGAAGGCTTCACTTGGGAAACGCAGGACAAGGCACGCGACGCGGCCGCCGCGCAGGCCGCCTGGGCGCAGGCGCGGGCCTATCTGGCCGACCCGGTGATCGACCTGCTGATCCTCGACGAGATCACCTACGCTTTCAAATACGGCTGGCTCGACCTCGACGCCGTCATTGCCGCGCTCAAGGACCGACCGCCCATGCAGCACGTCATCCTGACCGGCCGCGCGGCGCCGCCGGCGCTGGTCGCGGCCGCCGACACGGTGAGCGAGATCGCGGCGGTCAAACACGCCTTCCAGGCCGGGGTGCCGGCGATGCCCGGTGTCGAGTTCTGAACGGAATCACCATGCCGAGTTGTCCCGCACTCTTCATCGCCGCGCCGGCCTCGGGCCAGGGCAAGACCACTGTCACCGCCGCGCTCGCGCGCCTGCACGTCCGCCAGGGCCGGACGGTGCGCATCTTCAAGTGCGGCCCCGACTTTCTCGATCCGCAGATCCACGCCTTCGCCAGCGGCCAGCCCTGCTACAACCTCGACCTCGGCATGTGCGGCGAGGCCGACGCGGCGTGGCGGCTGGCCGAAGCGGCCGCAGGCGCCGAGCTGATCCTGATCGAGGGCGTGATGGGTCTGTTCGACGGCCAGCCCTCGGGCGCCGACATCGCGCGCCGTTTCGGCGTGCCGGTGGTGGCGGTGATCGACGCCGCCGCGATGGCGCAGACCTTTGGCGCGCTCGCCCACGGCCTCGCTACCTTCCAGCCCGGTCTGCCGTTCTCCGGCGTGCTCGCCAACCACGTCGGCAGCGCCGGCCACGGCGAGCTGCTGCGCACCAGCCTGCCGGCCGGGATGCGTTTCTACGGCGCGATCCCGAAGGACGCCGGGGCGGCCTTGCCGGAGCGCCACCTCGGCCTGCTGCAGGCGATCGAGATCGCCGACCTCGGTCATCGCCTCGACCGCATCGCCGACCATCTCGCTGCCACCGGCGCCGCCGAGCTGCCACCGGCAGTCGACTTTCCCGCCGTCACCCCGCCGGGGGTGGCCCCGTTGCTGGCCGGAAAAACGCTGGCGATTGCGCGCGACGCCGCCTTCAGCTTCATCTATCCGGCCAACCTCGACTGCCTGCGCGCCCTTGGCGCCCGGTTGGAATTTTTCTCGCCGCTGGCCGGCGATACCCTGCCGACCTGCGACGCGATCTGGTTGCCCGGCGGCTACCCGGAACTACACGCGGCCGAACTGTCGTCGCGTCGTCCCCTGTGGCAGGCGCTGGCCCGGCATGTCGCGGCCGGCCGCCCGGTGCTCGCCGAATGCGGCGGCATGATGAGCCTGTTCGAGACCCTGCGCGACAAGGCGGGCCACGCCCATGCGATGGGCGGACTGCTTCCCGGCGAGGTCGCCATGCAGGACCGCCTGTCGGCGCTCGGCACGCAACTCGTCGAATTGCCCGAGGGCCGCTTCGCCGGCCATACCTTCCACTACTCGAAGGCGGCGACGCCGCTCGCGCCGCTCGCCCACGGCACCCCGCTGGCGGCGCGATTCAAGGGCCGGCCGGGCGAGGCGATCTACCGCGTCTCGCGCCTGACGGCCAGTTACCTGCACTTCTACTTTCCGTCCAACCCGGAGGGCACAGCAGGGATATTTTTGCGATAAGCGACACGTGAGGATGAACCTTGGTCGAACAGGGTTTCCGATCAACCAATCCAGTTTCGGCCGTCCCTGCACAAAGCGGCCGCCCCGGGGCGGCCGTAGTTTTTCCGCAGGCCGAAAGCCGGTGACGACCGGCCCGGCTCCGGCTCAGTGCAGCCGTTGAGCATCTTCGGCCGCACGTCTGGCCGAGGCATCGCGCGCGGCGACGCCCGTTTCGAGGAAGGACTTCACGCGCATCAGGTCCTCATCGATCTCGGTCTTCGCATCGCGCCTGAGCAGCCGCGCTGCCGCATGGCCGATCGCCCCGGCGGCGGGCGCGTAGTCCATCGACACCCGCAGCCGCGTGCCTTCGCCGGCGGGTTCGAAGTCGACGCGCCCTTCGCTCTCGACCGGTGCGCCCTGGACCGTGTGCCAGGCGAGGCGGCGGTTCTGTTCGCGCTCGGTGATCCGGGCGTCCCATTCGACCGGACCGAACGGGCCGGCGACTTTCCAGTGCCAGCAGTCCTCGCCGGTCGGCCGCACTTCCTCGACGTTGCGCATGAACTGCGGAAAATCCTCCTGGTGCTGCCAGAAGTCGAAGACGCGTTCGGGCGGGGCAGCGATGAACATTTCCTTGTCGATATGCACGTTGCGTGGCCCCGACATGCCCGTGACCTCGCCGAGCTTGCGGTTTGCCAGCGCGCGCGTGACGAGCGCGCCGCCGAGCAGCGCCTGCAGCATGCCGAGCGGACGGTTGCGCGACAGCCCGGCCAGCGCGAGTGCGCCGCCCGCGACCCCCGCGAGCAGCCGGATCGAGGGCGGCCAGCTCTCGGCCATTCCCGCGCCACGGCGCCCTTCGTGCGCAAGCGCCCCCTGCAGCGCGGAAACGTTCCCCGGCTGCTCGTGTACCTGTAACTGGTCCTCGATCCCCGTGACGCCGCGCACCGACCATACCGCGCTCATCAGGCGGTTCACCTCGTTCGCGAGCACCGGCCCGGACAGCACCACCGTGCCGTCGTCGCGCGCCTGCACCCTGAGCGCGTGTGAATTGCGCACCACCCTGCCGATGCGGGCACGCACGCGCTCCTCGACCTGATGTGCCGTCACCGGCTGCAACCGGCCCGTACCCGGACGTAACCGGGCCGCGATGCCGTAGCTGCGGTTGACCGCGTCGCGGTACGCGGTGTCGGCGAAGTGGGTCAGCCGGTTGCGCGCGCTCTCGAACTGATCGACGACAAACGCGCGCCGGCGCCTGCCGACATCGGGATCGAATAGATACATCGCCAGCATCCCGAGACCGAACCCCCGGATTGCCGACGTGACGCGACTCACATGGTTTCTCATTCCAGTCCTCCTTGCCGGCCGCTGCGACGACAGGAACAACGCCCCCGGCTTCGTGAAGTGGGCACCGTCGACACCGTCGCGCCGGGGATTACCGCGACGAAGCCGGCCTCGCCCGGCCAGCCGTGTCGGTCGGGTGCGGGCTCACGAAGGAGGCGTGGGCAAGAAACGTTCCCTGCGGGAATGCCGCAGAGGACGCCGGAAAGCAGCGCGGCGAGGGGCGCAGCCGGCTGCGGATTGTAAAGATTGCGGGCGGGTGCAAATTCCGCAGGGCGCTCCGGTCCGGCGTAAACGTGGTCAGCCTCCCGCGCTCGGCCCCGCCTTGGGACGCTTCCTCACATCCATCGGCCGGACGAGCGCGCGCGTCATCATCGCGGGCAACGCCACGGGGATCAGGTGAGCGCCCGGGAACAGACGCTGAAGGGGCCGGTCTCGATCGGCTAGCGGCCATTGACCCGAAAATCGGGGCGAACGGCAGTTCCGTGCTCCGACGAGCTCACCCTTTCGATCCACTGCTGTCATTCGACGTTCGGATGGTCCGATGGCAGGTTCCTGAGCATAGCTGTCACCCAGAGCGGCAATTGACAGACGGCCCCTCGGCCTGACCGGCCGTTGGCCTGATGGTCCGTGTCGGGCGGCAATGCGACGGTCACTTGCCGGTCAGCTGCTGAGGGAGCTCATTGACCGCTTGTCACGTCGGGCTACAGCCGGACCCGACTGCAGACCGAACGCGGAGTGCGACCAGCCGGTCGTCGATTCGACACAGCCGCCATTCGGACGGCTAGTTCGCTCCAAGAACAGCCAGGCGACCTACGCGTGGCATGCAACTGAGCCAAAGGAGCCCCAAGCCATGAACAAATTAATCAACGGCGACGTAGGTTATGGCTTTGGGCTTGAAGTAGGGTATCCCTCGCCGTCAATCGGCAGACCAGCGGTATTCGAAGTCCTCCACCTTTAGCGCCGTCGCTTCACTGAGCTTGTTCTTGATCTCAGCTCCGCCCGGCATCATGGGCAACATGTTGAAGTAGTTTCGAATGGCGCCGTTGATCCCAGCAAGGCATCCCTTTGTCTTAACCCAGTTCTGCGGGCTAAAAACGCGGTTGGCCGGTTGTGGTTCGTTCGCGGCCGCTTCGAGAGCCATGTTTAGACTCGTGCCCGCAACCCTCACAATCTCGTCGATCATCCCTGCTTTAGCTGCAGCTTGGTAGGACCTGCTCGGACTCGGCACGCGCTCAGACTGATTGTTGGCAATCGAGAAGCACATACCTATCGCGTAGAGATGATGGTACGGTGCGTACGCCTTCATCGCCAGCAACGTCTCATTGAAGTTCAGGGGGTTGGTGGTAACCCAGTTTTCGAGCACCTTGCTCATCCAGCTGCTGAGGGAAAAAACGTTCTCTGGCTGGTAGTCCTTGTTCTTAAACAGGGTCTCGAAGTACTTATCAAAAATCTTCGTTTCCCCATATGAGAGGTTGGGGCGTTGCGTGTGCCAGGCGACCAAGTTCTTGGCGAATCCAGAGAGGTCGACGACATAGGCGGCGTCTTTCTCTGCCGGCGCAGTCTCCCCTCGCTTTGTACTGAAATATCCGTTCGGGTAACGTAGCTCGTACGCCTTCTTGATCGACAACACCCGCTTATCGTTGCTACGGAGATCTCTCGCCTTCACCGCACTCTGAGAGTTGGTGAAAATCGAAATCTTATCCGCGCGCTCACGTTGCGGGATTTCATAGAAACGGAAAAGAATGAATGCGTCATCGACCTTCTTAACCGTTTCACTACACGACAAAATCGTGTTGAGCGATTGACATCCATTGACGACGCTCAACCCTTTGAGGCTAAGAGTTTCCCCCTCCAACGTCAGTTTGTTGCAGAGCGCCGTGACTCCGTTATGGAAGAAGAAGAAGTCCGAGCGTTTGTCGCCGAGGATTGTGCTTCGAATCCCCTTGTTGACCGCGTTACTCGATCCCAAGCTCTGACGAACATTCTTCTGAAATAACGTACCGTCCTTAATCCCTGGGAGTTTGACGCACTCACTTAGTGGCAGCGCAGCGATCACCACAGGTGTCCCAGCGACCTCGTGGAACATGAATTTGCTGCCCTTAAGCTGCAAATCGTAGTTGAGGCTCGGGTTATCCGTCTCGACCGCGTACTCGTAGCGTCGCCGCAACTCGTCGGGGTCGATGACATGAATTGTTGCGTCAAAGTCGTCTTTTTCGCTGAGTCGAGCAAGCTCCTGTTGAAACGCTTCCAAGTCATGCTTGGCCGCGTCCGTAAGGACTCCGGTAGTAATGAGCTCGAAGGAAACCTCGTAGTCCTCATCCAGCGCCGCGGCGAGTTCTGCGAGTTTCCTTTGCAGCTTTGCATTAGCGACGTTTTGCAGGCGAGCCAAGTCCTTGATCTGCAGCCAAGCCGACAAGACTTCGCGCAACGGTTCGGCGTCCACTACGCCGCCCTGGATGAACTTTCCTTGGACAATGTGAACGAGCGATCTGTCATCGTCAATAACGATGGCGTCAATCTGTTTATCGTTTCCGCCATCGGTGATATCGTCGCGAGTCTCGTTCATGTCGCGAAAAAGGATGTTTCGCAGATACCAAGCGACGAACCGTTGGCCGTCGTTAGAAAACCTCTGCCGAAAATATTCCGACGAATCAATCTGCTGCTTGATCAGCTCGTACACGCCTCTGCCTCCCCCAAAATACTCTTGTACGTCCATCGCTTCATTATGGCATGAAGATTGAATGAGGTTCATTCGACCGTGCGAACATCAATGTGAGTCGCATGGACCTTTCCAGGTAGCCCCGAGTGTCCATCTGGGGTGAAATACCTGCTAGATGATGCGTAATAGCCAAGTCGCGGCGTCGGCCGGTGAATTTTAGTCGGCTACCCGATAGGTTTCAGAGTGGAGCCGCCGGTTGAATGGCGGCTATGCCTGATGGGCGACTGGCTGACGTTGGCCGATCCTACCCTCCCGGCGGTTAGCGGCCGCTCGTCGCTTCAGTGGTTTTCGGCGAGCAGCCGAACCACGGTCAGATTTCGATCTGCTCAGAGATCTCCAGGGCATCGTCGACCTCGATGCCAAGATATCGGACTGTGGACTCCAGCTTGGAATGACCCAGTAGGAGTTGAACCGCCCGCAAGTTCTTCGTCCGCTTGTAGATCAGGGTCGCCTTCGTCCGTCGCATGGAATGCGTGCCGTAGGCGGATGGATCCAGGCCGGCCGCTGTCACCCATTGTTCGACGATCCTCGCATACTGGCGGGTGGAGACGTGCGGCGAACGGTGCAGCCTGCTGGGAAAGAGGAAGTCCTCCGGCTTTAGCTTTGCCCTCTCGATCCATGTCGCCACTGCAGCTCGCGTCGGCTCAGTCAGTTCGAACTGGACCGGCCGCTGCGTCTTTTTCTGGACGACCGCCGTGCGGGACAGCACTTGGTTGCCATGCGTCACGTCACGAACGCGCAGGGCGACGAGGTCACATCCGCGTAGTTTGCTGTCGATGGCGAGGTTGAACAGCGCCAGATCCCGCACTTGATGCGCGTTCTGTAGGTGGATGCGGATCGCCCAGATGTCCTTGGGCTTGAGCGGCGCCTTCTGACCCACCAGCTTTCCCTTGTTCCAGGGCTCCCGACGCTCGTAGGATTCCATGTCAGACTCCTTTGCTGTTGATCGGAGCCTGATTGTTCCCCCCCGAGCGTCCGACCGCTTACAGGGAGAGCCGCCAACTCGTGCTGCCGGCCAGGACCTGCCGGTGACGATTTTTCCGCTAAGCCGACGTTGAGGTGGATCTCGGGTTCATAAGCCGTCGTTCGCCCGACAGAGGCGGCTTCCGCCGACGACGAGCTGCTCTGCGAGTGCTCCAGATGCTGGCCATCGCCTTCCCGAGGTCTCAGCCGGGCTAGGAACAGTCAGTGAGAGTTTGCCGCGTCTAGCGGGCATTCCACATCTATATACGGTATGCTGCTCGCGTTTGTGGCGCCGCCGGCTTTCGCGATCTGTTGCTCGGGGCGAGAAGCGTCACCTATGATGTTAAGTGCCGATTTTCGTAGAAGGCATGAGGCTTGTGCGGTTTGATGTTATCGAACGCTGCCCATGTTATGCAGCAATGCAGTCTCCCTAAAGCAATTTTGGGCGTCACACGAGAACCGATGAGGAAGCGCAAATGCAGCTAAAACACTCGGCAGTCAAACGCGGTGGCGTAACGTCCTCGTACTGGTCTGGTGGCACCCAGGATGTCTCCTGCCATACCGGCGCCGAGGGCCTTCGATTCAGCTTCATGCTTCCGTCAAAGGGCGGTGGCGATACGCAAATCCAGGTCAGCGTAGGTCTTGAAGACTTACGAGTTCTACTCAAACAACTCGCCGCAGAGCACCCAGACTTTGCGCAAACCCTCGCTGAATGCACGCAAGTTGCTGTTTCGGCGCTGCTTAAGTTAAAGAAGTCCGGGTAGGTTCAGTCCGGTCACGCAAGTTAGGCATCAAGTGCAATGACGCCCAACACCTCCATCGGGCGTCGCTCATGTCGAACGTTGGGCGTCACGCGATACGTTATCTTCCTTACAACGACCATGAAAAGCAAAGAGGCGTTTGCCTTTCCTCTTCCGGGATTCAGTCATCAAGAAAGCCGCATTCTGCGGCAACTTGTTGTCTGGGCCGATGAGTACCTTCACAAGAAGGCAGCAACAAAGTCGCGATACATTGCGCCGCCCACGACGGAACAATGTACGAAGCATTTCCAAGTATCGCACTACGAAATGATGGCCTTGCTCAATCGGCTTGAGCGTGACGGTCTGGTAAGTAAGGAGCGCAGGCTATCTGCCGGCCTATCGGGCAACGGGTACGACGGCTCTCTTCATTCATCGGTGCTGCCAACGATGAAGGCTCGAGACCTTGTTGCGCGCAATTCGAAGTGAGCAGTCAGTGGTCGTCTCGCCCCAACCCCTCCATCGAGCCAACAAACATGACGGAGTATTGTACTATGCGGAGTGACTCACTTGCCACGAAAACCTACGCCCTTTCAGTCCTTATTCCGCTGATGTTTGGGGCAGCGGGTGCTCGAGCCGAGCCGCCGCCACCTTTTGCTGTGACCTGTAACCAATTAGTTGTTGGTCCTGCCAAGAGCGTCGATGATCCAATTCGAATCAACTGGGATGGAGCAAAGCTCGTTACGAAGGGGCATAGCCCGGATGGGAAGATCGAAACAGATGAAGATCGAGTAATTTCGAGCAAGAATTTGCCTGTGGGCCGCTTAGGGGGTGTGCACTTTACCTTTCATACGGCGACTCACCAAACAAAGGCCTATCGATACCTCACATCCTTGAAGCTCTTACCGCGCGCCAAAGGTTATTCACTCGAAATGAGTTTCGCAACGGTCGACGCCGAGGGGCTCCTAATAACAGCAGGGTCGATTGACTATGACGAATGCTATCTGCAAAATTTGTGATCGCATTATTGTAGTCGAAATCGTGTCCGCCGGAATTTGGTTGGGGCGCAATGTCTCGGATCGGTGTTGGTAAATGCACTGAATCTGAACCACCTGCGCCCCTGTCGTCGCTCCAGCGGGTGCCTGCCGGCACGGCTGATCTTGGTCGTTGAGCGTCCGCTTTCCCATTGAGGGTAGAGCGGCTGTGGGTCGAGCCCGGCCTGACGGATGCGAAGATAGCAGCCGTTCGAGGGGACAGAATCTCTAGACTGCCAGGATGATAATGCGCAGAGACGAAATCGCAAATGAATTATCGATCAGGGCATTCGAGTTCTTTTATTGGTTTTCCCGGTTCGAATTTGCACTTAAAGAGAACGGCTACTTAAGGTCTCATGATGTAGGCAAAAAAGCTGAACCAGGCTGGGATGAGTTTGTAGCGAAGTGGAGTGAAGGATATAGCCCCTCTCGCAACGCAATTGAGTTGCTACGAGCGCCTCCTGAGACGCAAGTGGTGGGGGAAAACAGTCAGCTGACATGGCGAGTCACAGAGCTATCGGACTACCGATCTGATTTGGCGAAAGTTGTTCGACTGGTCAAGACGGTGCGGAATAATTTGTTCCACGGTGGAAAACATGGCGGTGCTGGCTGGAGCAATCCAAGCAGAACCGAGTCACTGCTAACAAATGCGACGGCTGTCTTGGATCAACTAGCCGAGCTCGCTGTCATTGAGGCGGACTACCAAAAGAGATACTGAGAAAGCCGATTTAGACCTACAACAGATCATTTGTCATAACCAAAAACTCAAAATGACGAATTTCCACCTCGTTCTTGTGGCTCTCACGACGATTGTTGGAGCAACGATCGCACCTGCATCCGCCGTGGAACCGGCCGGTCAGATGGTTTTTTACGATGCTAACAATGGTGGAAACTGCAGTAGTTGCGCGTGGATTGCGGCTACGGGCGAGATAACGGAGGGAACCGCTGAGCGATTCGAACGCTTCGTCCAGCAGCGCAACGACAAAATGTGCCGGTTGGTGGTCATGCATTCGCCCGGCGGGTTGCTAACGGAGGGCATTAGACTAGGCTACGCATTGCGAAAGCATGGATGCACCACGACCATTGGACGTACCGTGTCGGCACAGATTAAGGAAGCGCCCCATCTCAAAGATGTAGAACCGGGCCATTGCTACTCAGCGTGCGCTTATGCTTTCCTCGGTGGCGAGCGCCGTTGGGTGGATGCAACAAGCCGCTATGGAGTGCACCAGCACTTCAACGCGGATGCCGTTGTGGCACCCCTTGCCAAAACACTCAGTTCGCTGGACTTATCGACGAGTCAGTTCCTGACAGGGTTGCTGGTCGCCTATGTGATCGAAATGGACGTGAATCCGCTGCTCGTGACCGTTGCAGCGATGGCTGCCCCTCATGAAGACATTGCTGTTCTGGATCGTAATGCTCTTGAGGCAATGCGAGTTGTTACTGATATTACGCCTCCGATGGCTGAGTGGTCTCTCGTTCCAATCGCAAATGGCCTAGTCGCGCAGGTTGAGCAGATACAGGATGATTCCGGCTCAATTCAAAGAGCCCGTCTGCTATGCACAAGCGGGCCAGGGCTCCCGCAGCTACGCATTCATCATGAATCGTCGTCCTCATCATCATCCTCATCAGGCACCTCGAAGCCGAGCAGTGCGGCCCGAAACTCATCGGACGTCGCGGCCAGCAGTCGTTTGGTCTTGATGCTGGTCTTGATGGACTTGTCGAGCCGGATGAGATTGAGCGCCATGTGGCGCACCAGCGCCAGGTTATGGGCAATGTGACCGATGCGCCCGCGCGCGTAGTCGTCACCGAACTGAACATCCAGGCACCAGTGCAGACGATTCTCGACTTCCCAGTGACTTCTGATCGCCAGCGCAATGCGCTCGGCATCGGCCGGCAGACTGCTGATGTAGTAGGCGCGCTCCGTGCTGGTGCGCTCGCCCACCGTACGCACGCGCTCGACGACGGCAAAGCTGGCCACATCCTTCCAGGCCGCGGCTTTGTGGAGCCGATCGGTCGCGTCATACGCCGTGCAGCGGCGCACTTCGGTCCGTCCATGGCCGGTGCTCGTGGTTTCATGCGTCGAACTCGGTGTCAGCGGACCGCGCGGATCGATGTCGGCGAACATGATCGAGTCGAGCAGCTTCGGGTGGTTGTCTTTCACGCACAGCACGTAGTGGGCGCCTCGCTCACGGATGGCGCGCGCGATCTTGGTCTGCGTGCCCATCGCATCGATGGTGACGATGCAGCCGTTGATGTCGAGCACCTTGAGCAGTTCGGGAATCGCCGTGATCTCGTTGGACTTCTCCGCCGTCGCCGTCTGGCCCAGCACCACGCCCACGTTGGCGGCAAAGGCGCTGACCAGATGCAGCGGCGCGGCGGCCGCCTTGCTCGTCGTGCGTCGGCTCGACTTGCCATCGATGGCGACAACCTGGTCCTGGCCGAGCGCCGGAATAATGCGACCCACCCACGTGCGAAAGGCCTGCTCGAACTGCTTCGGGTCGAGCAGCGCGAACACCCGCTCGAAGGTGTCGGGCGAAGCCACCCCATAGTCGAGCCGCAGAAAGCCGCGCAGCCACGGCAGCTTGGCTTGGCCCCACTGCGAAACTTCCTCGAAGTCGTCCGCCCCGCTGAGTACTGCACACACCGCCACGGTGAGCAGTTCGCTCAAGCGGTGCCGCGTCTGTTGCGCGTTGCGCCAGTCCTCGAGACCCTCGAAAACCTCCACCATGTCGGCCAGCTTCCCTATGTCCATCGGTCGCCCAAAAAGACAGGAAGCTACACAAAAACACCGATTGTGAACAGGGGTATGCCAAGTGATTGATTGTCAACGCTATTTTCAAGTGGTCAACGACAAATGCGTAGCTGCGGCAGCCCTGACAAGCGGGCAGCCAAACAAGCGCTTCCTCGAAATCATCGTGCCTGTTGGTCAATTCGCAGGACAGATAGACCACGAACTTAAGCTTGGCCGCGGCGCCGTGGTATTACGCAGTGATACCACCCTTGAGATCAATAATTACAGCGCTGAAATTGTAGGCCAAGAAAAGAAGTCACTTATGATCCTTCGGTTAGCCTTGAGCGACGACGCATTGGAGCAGCTAGTGAAGGAGAAAAAATTTTCCTGGGCGCGGGACGCATCAAGAGTGTCTCAAAAATTCTTTTCAGGCTGGTTTTCGCTAAAAAAGGCAGGGACGATGAGTCCGTTTGCGTTCAAGCACTGCATCTAATTACAGGACAGCGCGGCGACATAGGGTGGTTTAAATACATTTGCCCCCTACGCGGAACTGGATTGAACGACCGCTTCGCGATGGGGCGTATGGCCGCATTGGGTCGGAAGTTCGAGTTCATCGGGCGGGCAAGCGGTCATTGACCATGGGCGGCGGCTGAGCGACGGGTATCCCGCTCATTGCCGCCCGATACCGAACACAAGGCCAACGGCAGGTCAGGCCGAGTAGCACTCATTGAGCACCTGGCAGGTTTCAGCGTGAAGCGGCCTTTTTGGTGTCAGGGCTGGAGATTGGGTGATCGACCGCTCGTAGCCGGAAGCTCCGCTTTACGGACATTTCCCCAAAGCGGTCGTCCCCCTTCTCGGCAGTGCCGACCGATCGGCCGCTGTGGTCGATGACGCCGGGTGGACCGCGTCGAAGGCCGTTCAACCTTGAAGTCGCCCTTGAGCCATTACAGGAATGACTGTCCGGAGCCGCTCGGCTTGTCACGCCGAGGCAGAGCGGGTGATCCCGAGCACCAAAGGATTTCGGGTGACTATCGCTTGGGTTTCCTGCCGTTCGACTAAGGTATGAGAAGGGGCGGCAACGGCCCCGAATCCAACCCCAACGAAAGGAGAGAACATGCCTACCGGTACCGTCCACCTGCACCGCGTGCTGCGCGCAAAACCCGAGAAGATCTACCGTGCTTTCCTCGATGCGGAAGCGCTCGCCCGATGGCTGCCGCCCAACGGCTTCACCTGCAAGGTCGACCACCTGGATGCCAAGGTTGGCGGCACGTTCAGGATGGCGTTCAGGAATTTCGGCACGGGCAACAGTCAATCCTTCGGCGGCAGCTATCTGGAACTCATTCCGAACGAACGCATCCGCCACACGGACAAGTTCGACGACCCTGGCCTGCCCGGCGAAATGGTGATGACGGTCACCCTGCGCGCGGTGGCCTGCGGGACGGAGGTGCACATCGTGCAGGAAGGTATCCCGGAGGCGATTCCGCCGGAGTTCTGCTACCTCGGGTGGCAGGAGTCGCTCGAGCATCTGGCGCGGCTCGTCGAGCCGGAAATTCCGGATTGAAACCCAGCCCGGATCCTTCCGCGGGATATGGCGCGGCCGTCATTACGAGGCAGTCGTTCGGGATGACCCCAATGCAGAATTTTCCGCCTGTGCAAGGCCTGCCGGCCGCCGCACGACCCTTGCATCCGTGCCATGGCGCGGAACCGTTCCGGCGCCTGGCTGTGTTACCCCTGCGCCTATCCCGACAATTGGAATAGCGGCCAGTGCTACCAAGGGGCCGCGGCCGAGGTGAAGAGCGCGGCGCGAATTCCGTCGTTACTACCGCCGGCCTTGCTCGCGCCGCTCCAGCGGGGTCAGCGCTCTCTTGATCACGATGTCATCGGCGAGGATGTGATTCTGGCCGCGCGTCGAGACGACGCCTTTCACGATCACCGCGCAAGAGCGGTTGCAGGTTTCCAGGATCCGCAGGCGTAGCTCCCGGTCGAGCTGGTCGGTTTTGACCTGAATCGTGTTCGCGCTCGGCAACTGCTTCCCGAAGGACACGAGGCCGGGCGCAGCCAAGTTGGAAATCTCGCCTTCGACCTCGACCTTTTTTCCCCTGTGGCCACTGAGGTTGACCCACAGCTCGTGAAAGTCGATCGCGGTGTATGGCTCGGAGACGATCTCCGTCTGCGCGCTTCTGAACGCCTCGTCGTAGCATGCCAGCCGTGCGGCGTCTTCGTCGATGCGCCGACACTCGGCCGGATCTGCCGCCCCTGCAGCTTGTGCCACGCAGGCGAGCGCTGCATAAAGCGCCCATCGCAGACTATTCATTCCTTTTCCTCGAAATAAGCATCCAGTATCCGGGTGAGTTGCGATCTTCAAGACCGCGCCAGCACCATCAGATTTCGCGGCGTAAGCGCGCGTGCGCAGAAGGTGCCGACCTCGACGCCGAACCCGGCCTCTTCGAGCCCCAGCGCGAGATCCATGACGAGCCACGTCTCCAGCGCGCGCCGGAACGCGTGACGCACCAGTTCGAAGCGCCGCACTTCGGCGCGGCGCCGCTCGCCGCTCGCGAGCCAGTGCGTCCAGTCGATCGCGGCCGGCAAGCGCACGCGCTCGCGCTGCGCCAGGGCTTCGCAGAAGCCGGTGAAGTCGCCCGACAGCCAGGGTGAGGGCACCGGGCGGAAAGGGCGGATCGCCTCGCCTTCGAGCGCGTTGCGCAACGCGATGAAGCCGAGTTTCCACGCCTGATCGCGTGCGAGACGTTGTCGCACGTGGCGCGGGGCGGTGACGGTCTCGGTCACCGCGAGGCGCAGCGCCGCGGCGTCGAGCGGCAGCGAAGCTTCCGAGCTCAGCGGGCGGTAGCCGTCGTCGGCGCCGAGGTGGTAGCAGCAGGGCGCGATCCGGTAGCTGTGCGCGCGGTCGTCGGCGGCGGAGCGCACCAGCGTCCGGTGCAGCTCGCCGCACGCGTGCAGCGCGACGACGGCGTGGCCGCGGACGTGTTCGCGCGATCCCGGCGCGAGTGCGTCGGCGCACAGCACCGTCTGCTCGACGCCCGCGCGCTGGGCGAGGCGTTGCGCCGCTTCGCACAGCGCCGGGTCGAGCTCCAGCGAGCGGACCGCCACCCGGTCGGCGAGCGCGAGGCGCCTTCCCAAGTGCCCTTTGCCGGCACACCACTCCAGCAGCGGCGCGTGGGCGGCGTGCCCGTGCGCGGCGAAAGCTTCGACCTGCTCGCGCTTGCGTCCGGGAATCGACCAGTCGAACCGGGTGCCGACGGGCGGCAGCACGCGGGGGACCAGTTTCGGCACGTCGCACAAGGCTTCGAGCCTGCCGGCTGCCGGCAGCCGGGGCGTGAGCCACGCACGGCACGCGGCGGGATCGGCGGTGAATTGCTCGAGCGCGGCTTCGTCGAGCCCGAGCACCGCTTCGGCCAGCGCCGGCCACTGTGCGCACCATTCGGGGCGCCGGACGTGAAACGGCTGCGGCCGCCATAGCGACTGGTGCTGCTGCAGCACCGACTGCAGTTCGAGAAGGCGTTCACGATGGTTCATGGTCGGGCCGGGCGGGACTCGGATGCGACGAAGACCCGGGAAGTGCTGGACTGGAATGGCCAAGGAGGGCACTGCATGCGGCGATTGCACGTGTCCGTATGTCCGGACTTCGGTGCGTCATTCCTGTTTGCCGCGGCCGATTCCATCGCGCTAGACGACCATCGGCGTGACGGCGCCGTCCATCGCCAGGATCGCCCCCGAAATGTAAGCGGCTTTCGGCGAACACAGGAAAAGGACCGCATTGGCGATTTCTTCCGGGGTGGCGATACGCCCGAGCGGCATCGCGGAACTGGCGCGCTGGAGCGCTTCGGCCGGCGTGATGCCGTTCAGGCGGGCGTCGGCCTCCAGCCCTTCCTTCATGCGCTCGGTGAGCGTGATGCCTGGGTTGACCGCATTGACGCGCACACCCCGGGGGCCATATGCAGCGGCCAGTCCGGCGCTGACCAGCATCAGTGCCGCATTGGCGGCACCACCCGGCAGGTGGGTCGGGAAGGCGACTTTCCCGCCCGCGCCGACGATGTTGACGATGACGCCGGCGCCGCGCGCGGCCATGCGCTTGACCAGCGGGTCGATCAGGTGGATGTAGGTGAAATACTTCGCATCCATCGCATCGTGCCAATGCTGCGGCGTCAGCTCGTCGGGCGGTGTGCGTTTTGCGGCCCCGGCCGAATTGACGAGTACGTCGACCGGACCGCACTCGCTTTCGACCCGTTTGACGATGGCCGCGGCGGCATCCGCGCTCCGGAGATCGCCGCTGTAGAGGAAGATGCGGCCGGCGGCGTCCGGGGAGGCCGCGAGCAGCGCCTGCCTGCCGGCTTCCAGGTTGGTCATTTCGCGCGAGACGAGACTGACGCTGGCGCCTTCCTCGAGGAACCCTTTCGCGCAGGCCAATCCGATGCCTTTGCTGCCGCCGGAGATGAGGGCGTGCTTGCCCTGCAGTTGCAAATCCATATCGCAGTCTCGAAAAGTTGAAGGGGGAAGAATCGCCGGATGGTGTCGGGCGGGCCGGTGGGCGCGCGGGGCGTCGATGCCCTCCGGCATGCTGCCTGCGAGCCAACTCCTTCGCAACCGCCGCCGCGGGCTGCCGGCCGGGCCGGGCAGTCGCCGCCCGGCCCCGCGACGCCGCAACGCCGCGCAAACGATCGGTAGTCCGGGGATAGGCGCCGCAGTTGGTGGATAGCGACCGGTCGCCGAAGGCCTTGCCTTCAGGACGTCGCGCGGCATCAGGAATTCTTTCCTTACAGACCGAGAGCCGGAACCCAATCGGCCAGCAGTCGCCCGGCGGTTTCTGCGCGCCGATTCGGTCGGCGCACGGGAATATCCAGCCCCAGCTGAATGATTCGCTTCCCGCAACGCGGGGAGCCATTGGCAGACCTCAAGGGGGCTTGATGACAGGTATTGACCGATTCCGTTCTCTAATATTTCCGTTTGCACTGGCCCAAGCCGTGCTGCTCGGCTGCAGCGCATCGGCGAATCTGAGCGACGTTGCGATCGAACAGGCCAGGCCGGTGCTGCGCTCCGATCAGTTCCAGGCCGGCGTCGGCAATTCCCGCGTCCTCGTGGCGGTCGGCGCCAACGGCGTCATCGTCTGGTCGGACGATGCCGGCAAGCGCTGGCAGCGTCACGTCGTCGACGTCGAAGCGTCGCTGGTCGATGTCGCGGTGTGTCCGGACGGCAGCTTCGTCGCGCTCGACTTCAAGCGCCGGGTGTGGGTGGCCGACGGCGCGGCGAGCAGCTGGTCGAGCATGGCGCTCGCGACCGAAGCGACGCCGCTGGCCGTCGCCTGCGATCCGGCCGGGCAGTACTGGGTCGTCGGCAGCGACAGCACGATCCTGTCGAGCGCGGACCGCGGCGCCAGCTGGCAGGCGACCTCGCTCGGCGAGGACCTGATGTTCACGACGATCCAGTTCATCGACGCGCTTCACGGCGTCGTCACCGGTGAATTCGGCAGCCTGATGACGACGCGGGATGGCGGCGCGAGCTGGCAGGCGGGCGCACCGATTCCGAACGATTTCTACCCGTACGACGCGCTCTTCACCGATCCGGACACCGGGTGGGTGAGCGGGCTCGCCGGCACGATCCTGCACACCCGCGATGGCGGAGCGAGCTGGGAGAAACAGAGCAACCCGACCGGTGCGCCGATGTACGGCCTGACCCGGCACAACGACGACGTGTTCGCGGTCGGTGCGAACGGCCTGGTGCTGAAACTGGCCGGCAGCGAATGGGTGCCAGCGGGCGGGCGGGCCGCGCCCTACCTGCGCACCGCGTTCTCGATGAACGGCGACGCGCTGCTCGTCGCCGGCGGCGCGGGGATGGTGGAAATCGTCCCGATGACCGCCAGCGCCGTGACCCAAAAGTAAGGAGAGGCCGTGCGACACCAATTCACCCATGCGCTGCACCAGCTGGAGACCAGGATCTTCGCGTTCCCGAAACTCGTCCTCGGCGCGATCTTCCTGATCACCGTGTTTTTCGCGCTGCAGATCCCGGCGCTGAAGATGCACACCGAGTTCGCCGACCTGCTGCCGCAGAACCACGACTACATCAAGCTGCACAACGAGATCCGCGACACCTTCGGCGGCGCGAACCAGATCGTCGTCGCGGTCGAGGTCGAGTCCGGAACGATCTACAGCAACGAGACGCTGGCGCTGATCCACCGGATGACCCAGGCGGTCGACAGCCTTTCGGGCGTCAATCACAACCTCGTCTCGAGCCTCACGCACCGGACCGCGCGCAAGGTGTGGCTCACCGAAAGCGGGGAGATGCGCTCGCAGCCGTACTACGACCCGCAGCAAAGCGCGCTTTCCGCGGCCGAGCTCGAAGCGTTCGGCAAGGACGTGATGGCCAATCCGCGCATCTACGGCCTGCTCGTCTCGCCGGACCAGAAGGCGGCGCTGATCAAGGCGCAGATGAACGAAGCCGGGACGATCGACTACGAGAAGATCTTCCAGGAGCTGCAGCAGGTGCGCGAGCGCGAACAGGTCGCCGGAACCCGCATCCACGCGACCGGCCAGCCGGTGCTGATCGGCTGGGTCTACACCTACCTGCCGCAGATCCTGCAGATCTTCCTGTTCACGCTGCTGCTGATGGTCGCTCTGCTGGTCGGCTATTTCCGCCGCTTCTACGGCGTCGCGGTGCCGCTCGTCGGCATCGCGCTGTCGTCGATCTGGGGGCTCGGCTTCGTCGCGAAGATGGGTTGGAATCTCGATCCGCTGAACCTCGTGATCCCGTTCCTGATCGCCGCGCGCGCGATGTCGCACAGCATCCAGCTCGTCGAGCGCTACTACGACGAGCTGGCGACGAGCCAGGACAGCCGGACGGCTGCGCGCGCCGCCTTCGACGACCTGTTCCGCCCGGGCGCGCTCGCGATCGTCGTCGACGCGGTCGGGATCCTGGTGCTCGCGCTCGGCGCCGCGCCGATCAACACCAAGCTCGGCTATTACGCAGGATTCTGGGCGTTCTCGGTGTTCTTCACGGTGCTGCTCGTCGTGCCGCTGCTGCTGCTGTTGTTGCCGCAACCGAAGAAGACCGAGAACCGCCGCGGCTGGGCGCACCAGCTGGTGCTGCGGCTGTTCGGCGTCGTCGCCCACCGCAAGGGCGCCGCGACGGTGCTGTTCGTCGCGGCGGGACTGTTCGTCGCGGGCGGCATGCTGAGCGCGCGGGTGACGATCGGCGAAGCCGAATCCGGCTCGCCGCTGCTGTATCCGGATCACGACTACAACGTCTCGTCGCGGGCGATCAACGCGCGCTTCCCCGGTTCGGAAGAGCTGTACATCGTCGCGCGCACCGGCGAGAAAGGCGGCTTGAAGCGTCCGGAAGTGCTGCAGGCGATCGAGCGCTTCCAGAACCACATGCTGCTCGATCCGGCGCTCGGCGGGACGAAGGCCTTGCCGGGCCTGGTGCGCGCGGTCAACGGCATGATCCACAATACCGACCCGCGCTGGAACCAGATTCCCGAGTCGCCCGCGGGGGTCGGCGGGCTGCTGTTCGCCTACATGGCGGCGAGTCCGATTCCGGGCGCGCTCAACGAGTTCCTCAACGCCGACGAGACCGACGCGAACCTGGTCTTCTACTACAAGGACAAGCAGGCCGACACGATCCAGCGCGCGATCCATGTCGCGAAGGCGGGGATCGAGAAGATCGGCGACATCGAGGACTTTTCGATCCGCCTCGGCGGCGGGGCGATCGGCGTCAATGCCGCGATCAACGACGCGGTCGACGACGACAACCGGCTGATCGTGCCGCTGGTGCTGGTGCTCGCGTTCGCGTTCGTCACCGTGTTCTACGGTTCGCTGCACGCCGGCTGGCTGATGGTGCTGCCGATGCTGTTCGCCACGGTGATGACTTACGCGTACATGGGGATCAACGGCATCGGCATCAACGTCAATACGGTGCCGGTCATCGCGGTGGGCATCGGCGTCGGCATCGACTACGCGATCTACATCATGAACCGCATCCGCGAGGAAATGGCGGCCACCCGCGACCTCGGCCAGGCGGTGCTGCGCGCGGCGGGCACTACCGGCTTCGCGGTCGTGTTCACCGCGGTGACGCTGATCGCCGGCGTGATCATGTGGGTGCTCCTTTCCGACCTGCGTTTCCAGGCCGACTCGGCCCTGCTGCTGAGCCTGATGCTGGTGTTCAACGCACTGGCGGCAATGCTGCTGATGCCCGCGTGGGTCGTGATCTTCAAGCCGGCGTTCATCACCAAGGCGTATCTCGACGAAGACGGCGTGCTGCAGGTGTCGTGAGTTTGTTGCCCGGAATAACTACAAGCAATTCAAGGGGGGGTAGTCAAAGTGGGGACATCTTCAACAAAGGCGAAACACGATAAGCGTCTGGTTTCGGCAGGCTTGGTCACGCTCGCGATGGGGATCGCGCAGCCGGCCGCGGCGCAAGTCGGCAACGAACTCGATTCGGACACCCGGGTCGATGTGACCTACGAGAACGCGACCTTCGCCCGCAAGGACGTCGGCCTGTCGAAATTTCGCAACACGCTCAAAGTCGATGTCGATCGCAAGCTCGGCGCGCGCGGCCCGTTCGACGACTTCGGCATGTTTCTGAAGCTGCGCGGCACCTTCGACGGTGTCTATCGCATGAATGACGACAAGTACGGCAAGCGCGCGGGCCACGCGGTGCAGCTCGAAAACACGGTCGGCATCCCGGGCCAGTCGGTGCCGCACGGCGGGGGGCTCGGCAGCGCCGCCAACCCGCTGACCGCAGGGCTCGCCGGGCTGCCGGGCGGCGGGGCGTTCGGCTTCAACGCGACGGACCCGAGCGCGCCGCGCTACAACCCGAATGAAGGGATGGAGGTCCTCGGCTCGCATCTGGCCCGCACCGACGGCGGCGTCGCGTTCGGCGTGCCGGTGCGCCCCTGCGACGAGGACTCGCGCGGCTGCATCGACGACTACCTCGACGCCGACCGCAGCGAGCTCGAGGCGCCCGAATTCAACGATCGGCTGGACTTCATCCGCGAGGCGTATTTCGCCGGGACGATTCCGCTCGACAACGGCGCCGGCCTGTTCCTGAAAGTCGGCAAGCAGCAGGTCGTGTGGGGCCGCACGGACCTGTTCCGCGTGCTCGACGTGATCAACCCGGTCGACTATTCGCGCAACAACATCTACGACGAACTCCAGGATATCCGCATCCCGATGTGGATCGCCCAGGCCGAGTACCGCGCCGGGCCGACGGAGACCTTCGATGATCTGAACTTCGCGGTGGTGTGGAACTTCGACAAGTTCCGCCCGCACAACATCGGCCAGTGCGGCACGCCGAACGTGATCCTCGACGCGGGCTGTTTCATGCGCGGCATGAAGAACCTGTGGGACAACGGCGGCACCGTCGCGAACTTCGCGAACCTCGGCCTGCCGGGGCTCGCGGCGACCGACTTCGGGCCGAACCAGATCGGCATCCGCAAGGCGCACATGCCGAGCTGGTCGCTCAGCAACACGCAGCTCGGTGTCAAGCTCGAAGGGCAGAAGGCCGGCGTCGGCTTCTCGCTGAACGCGCTGACCTACCGCTCGCAGCTGCCGTCGCTGCGCGGCGGCATTCCGGCGCGAAACCCGTTCGATCCGGTCGGCGCAGTCGACACCGTGCCGCAACCGCATCCGTATCCGTACCTGATCGCGTTCGACATCCACTTCCCGCGCATCAACCTGATCGGCGGCTCGATGGACCTGCAGGTCGATTCGATCAAGTCGGTGTTCCGGCTCGAAGCGGCGCTGACCCACGGCGAGGAGTTCCCGAACGGCCTGCGCGAGCGGCTCTTTTCCGAGTCGCGCGTGTTCCGCTACGTGATCGGCTGGGATCGGCCGACCTTCATTCCGTTCCTCAACAAGGACCGCGCGTTCCTGATCTCCGGGCAGCTCTTCGGCCAGCACCTGCTCGATCACGAGCTCGAACAGCGCCCGCTGGGCAAGGTCGGCATGCCGGACTGGGAGCAGAACAACATCGTGACGCTGCTCGTGAAGGGTTTCTACATGAACGACCGGGTCAGCCCGCAGGTGATCATGGCCCACGACGTCAGGGCCGACGCGACCGCGATCGCACCTTCGATCGACTGGCTGGTCACCGACCAGCTCAAGCTCACCGTCGGCGCGAACATCAAGGTCGGCACGGGCGCGCGCAAGTTCGACGACTGCCGCACCTGCAACCCCTTCCATCCGTTCTCGGCCTCGCCGGGCCAGGGGCCGAACGACGGCTCGCTCGGCCTGTCCGGCTACGAGCCGCTGGGGCGCTTCCGCGCCGGGCCGATCGGCATGGCCCAGAAAGAAGACGAGCTCCAGTTCACCCTGCAATACACGTTCTAGATTCGGGAGGATCGACAAATGAAGCTGAAGGCATTGACGTGCGTGCTGTGCGCCGCCGGTCTGCTCGGGGGCGCGCAAGCCGCCACCGACGCGGACGTGGAGAAGTCCTTTTTCCCCTACAAAAACGGCGTGCCGACCGTGGCCGGGCTCACGCCGGGGACGGTGATCGACAAGAGCAACGTGGACCAGTTCAAGGCGGCGCTGATCCCGAGCATGGCGCAGTTCATCCGCAACGGCCAGACGACGCTGACGGTCGGCGAGACCTATTCGTTCAGCATCAGCAGGAACTACATCGACGCGACGCGGGCCAACCTCAGCAAGGCGGCCCTGGGCGCGAGCGTCGGCGATCTCACCGGCTTCATCGCCGGGCGTCCGTTCCCGCAGGAGCCCGACGCGAAAGATGCGCGGGCCGGCGAAAAAGTGTTCTGGAACTTCCAGCACAACAACCGCATCGGCGACAGCTACACGATCTGGCCGTGGTACATGGACTACAAGAACATGGCCAGCGGCAAGACCGAACGCAGCCTCAAGCAGGAATATCACATCATCCAGTGGAAGCACCGCGTCGATCAGGAGCCGCGCCCGGAAGTGTCGCCGAACCCCGCGCAGTTGCTGCGCTCCGGCTACCTGAAAGTGCACGAGCCGCAGGACCTGAAGGACACGCAGCTGTTGATCAGCCGGTTTTCCGACGACGCGAAGCTCGACGAGGTGTATCTGTACCTCGGCTTCCAGCGCCGCGTGCGCCGGCTCGCGTCGAACCAGGTCACCGACCCCTTCCTCGGCTCGGACCTGATGGTGGAGGATTTCGAAGGCTACAACGGGCGCATGCGCGACATGAAGTGGGAGTACAAGGGGACCGTGAATCTGCTGGTGCCGTTCTACGCGCACAACAAGCAGAAGCTCGCCGAGGAGCGCAAAGAGGCGGATGGCTTCAAGTTCATCGATTTCGGCGGCGAGGGGGAGTGCTTCCCGAACGTGACCTGGCAGCTGCGCAAGACCTACGTCATCGATTCGGTGCCGGTCGACCCGAACCACGTCATCAGCCGGCGCACCCATTACGTGGACGCCGAAACGTACGCGCTCAGCCTCAACGAGATCTACGACCGCAAGGGCGAACTGTGGAAGACCTTCATCGTCGCCTACACCGATTCGGAGAACCACCTGCCGAAGAACGCCGGGCGCGGCGTCGCGATCAACGACGGCTTCAGCATCACCGACGTCCAGGCCAAGCACTGCACGACCGGCAGCTTCAAGGTCCATCTCGAGCAGGACATGAGCCCGACCCGGCTCTTTTCGGTGCAGAACATGCGGGGGAGCAACTGAGTTTTCGGGGCTCGTGAAAATCGGGGGTGCGCAAGCGCCCCTTTTTTTATCCCTCGAACTTCATCCCTCAAACGCCGTCGTAGCCCCTGACTCATCGGGTGCCAGGCATGGCGAAGCGGCCGGTCGTCAAATTCACCGCCAATTTCGAGCGCAATCTTGAAGAGATCAAGCGATTCCTGACCAAAGACGTCCTCAAGGAATACCTGCTGCTCCATGCGTTGATCGACGGAGCGATTTACCTCCTCGCCATTCGGCACCAGCGGCAGCTATCTTTTGACTTCGAGGGGCATTGGGGACGATAGATCAACGCCATAGTACTATCCGTCATCCTTGGAAAAGCGACACGAGATGACCTATAGCCCGCACCAGCTGGCGTATTTCGCGCATCAACTGACTCGCCGTGCCGCGTCCAATTCCATGGATCGCATGGCCGGTGCGCTGCTGGATGCTCAAGTCGACCTGAACCCGCACCAGATCGACGCCGCGCTGTTCGCGACGAGCAACCCGCTGTCCAAGGGCGTCATCCTGGCCGATGAAGTCGGTCTCGGCAAAACCATCGAAGCGGGCTTGCTGATCGCGCAGAAATGGGCCGAGCGCAAGCGCCGCATTCTGGTCATCACCCCGGCCAACCTGCGCAAGCAGTGGCATCAGGAGTTGGCGGACAAGTTCGGTATCGCCGCCGGGCTGCTTGAAGCCAAGTCCTACCGGCAAGCCATCAAGGACGGCGCCACCAACCCGTTCGACCTCGCAGGCAACGGCGCCACCGTGCTCATCTGCTCCTACCAGTTCGCCGCCGGCAAAGCCCAGGATGTGCAGTCCGTGCCGTGGGACTTGGTGGTGATCGACGAAGCGCACCGCCTGCGCAACGTCTATAAGCCGGAAAACAAGACGGCCCGCATCCTGCGCGATGCGCTGACGCTGCCGCACAAGGTCTTGCTGACGGCAACGCCGCTCCAGAATTCCTTACTGGAACTGTACGGACTGGTCAGCTTTGTCGATGAGCGCGTGTTCGGCGATCTCGATAGCTTCCGTGCGCAATTCGGGCAGCCGGGGGGGCAACTGCGGGACGCCGCCAGTTTCGACGCGCTGAAGAACCGTATTGCCCCGATCTGCAAGCGCACGCTGCGCCGACAGGTCGAAGCCTACGTCAAATACACCCGGCGCATTCCGATGCTGCAAGAGTTTGTGCCCGGCGCCGACGAAACCAGGCTCTACAACTACGTCTCGGAATTCCTCCAGCGGCCATCGTTGTATGCCCTGCCGAACAGCCAGCGGCAACTGATCACGCTGGTCCTGCGCAAGCTGTTGGCGTCTTCGACTTTCGCCATTGCCGGAGCGCTGGAAACGCTCATCAAGCGGCTCAGTGGCCAACTCTCCCAGACCCTCGACGAAAAATCCGCAACCACCGACCTTGCCGACGAACTCGACCAGGACTACGAAGCTCTCGACGAACTGGCGGACGAGCTAGACGCCGTCGCCGATGGCAGCACCAAGGTATCGACCGCAGCGGAAATCGCTGCCATCCGGGCCGAAGTCGGCGAACTTGAATCGTTTCGCAATCTCGCCATTTCCATCACGGAGAACGCCAAGGGCACCGCATTGCTGCAAGCCCTCAATGTCGCATTCGGAAAGCTGGACGAACTCGGCGCGGCCAAGAAGGCCATTGTATTCACCGAATCCCGCCGCACGCAGGACTACCTGATGAAGCTACTGGCAGGCACCGAGCATGGCTCCGGCGTGGTGCTCTTCAACGGCAGCAACAACGATGCCAAGGCGAAGGAAATCTATGCTGATTGGGCTGCACGGCACGCGGGCACCGACCGGGTAACAGGGTCACGTACCGCCGATACCCGCGCCGCACTGGTCGACTACTTCCGCGACGAGTCTGGCAAAGGCGGCAGCATCATGATCGCCACCGAGGCTGGCGCCGAGGGCATCAACCTCCAGTTCTGCTCGATGGTCATCAACTACGACCTGCCCTGGAACCCGCAACGGATCGAACAGCGCATCGGGCGTTGCCACCGTTACGGCCAGAAGCACGATGTTGTCGTCGTCAACTTCCTGAATCGGGACAACGACGCCGACCGGCGCGTCTATGAGTTGCTGGCGCAGAAGTTCCAGCTCTTCGATGGCGTCTTTGGCGCCAGCGACGAAGTGCTGGGTGCCGTCGAGTCCGGCGTCGATTTCGAGCGCCGCATCGCCGAGATATACCAGACCTGCCGCCACCCGGAGGCCATACATACCGCCTTCGAGCAACTGCAACTCGATCTGGCGGGCGAGATTTCCGACGCCATGCTGAACGCCCGCAAAGCGTTGCTGGAAAACTTCGACGAAGATGTGCAGGAGCGACTGCGGCTGCGCAACATGGACGCCCGCGCCTCGCTCGGCAAGCTGGAACGCCTGTTGATGCGTTTTACCCGCGCCGCACTGAACGGGCATGCGAGCTTCGACGCAGACGATACGGGCTTCCTGCTGACCCGCTTGCCCGACGGCGTGCAGGACGGAAAATCGACCGCGATTCCCTTGGGTCGTTATGAACTGCCGCGCCGCAACGAAGAGGCGCACATCTATCGCATGGCGCACCCGCTCGCGCAGGGCTTGATCGACCATGCCCAGCATGTACCGTTGGCACCCAGCAAGTTGGTGCTCGACTACAACGCCTATGGGGCAAAGGTCTCCGTCATCGAAGCCCTGCGGGGCAAGACCGGCACGCTGATGGTTGAGCATCTGCGCATTCAATCCCTTGGAGCGACCGAAGAGCATCTGCTGGCCGCTGCCATTGATGCAAACGGAAATGTCTTCGATGCCGACGTGACCGACCGGCTGCTTGGCATGCCCGGCCATGCCGTGCCGTTACCGCGTGTCGATGCCGCCCCCGTTCAGCAATCGCGCTCCGACGACCTCGCCCCGGCGCAGCAGAACATGCTCGATTTCGCCGCCGCCAATGTGCCGATTCCGCCAGCACTACTGCAGCAAATCGACCAGCAAAAGGCGCTGGTGATTGCCGATCTCGAGTCGCGCAATCTGACTTTCTTCACACAGGAAACGGAAAAGCTCGATGCCTGGGCCGACGATCTGAAGGTGGGCCTCGAGCGCGAAATCAAGGAGCTTGACCGGCAGATCAAGGAAGCTCGCACCAAGAGCAAGGGCGCGGCAACCCTTGCCGACAAGTTGCAAGCCCAGAAAGAACAGCGCGATCTTGAAGGGCAGCGCGACAAGAAGCGGCGCGAGCTATTCGACCGGCAGGATCAGATTCAGGCCCGGCGAGACAGCCTGATCGACGAACTGGAGCAGCAGTTGGGGCAGCAAGTAACGACTACCCGGCTGTTTGCCGTGGAATGGGAACTACCGTAATAACGACATCGCTTTGCCGGCGCCGGCAAAGCGATCAGTAGCATGTGAATTCGCCCCAGGTATTAGTCAGATGCGGGACTGAAAGAGGAACGCCAAGCCGGATAATCTGGAACATTGACATGACAACCCGCCCGACCACGAAGACAGATTGGAGGCAGCAATGAATAGAACAACCGCTATCGAACTGCTTGCCCGCAGCAAACCCGAGCTAACGGCTCGCTTTGGGGTAACGGATCTTGCACTGTTCGGATCAACCGCCCGCGATGCCGCCCGGAGCGATAGCGACGTTGATATCCTCGTCGCCTTTGATGGCCCGGCAACGTCCGAGCGCTACTTCGGCGTTCAGTTCTACCTCGAAGACCTCTTTGGTGCGCCGATTGATCTCGTGACCGAGAAAGCTCTGCGTCCCGAGCTGCGTCCGTTCGTCGAAAAGGAGGCCGTCCATGTCTGACAGCGTAGCGCGTGAATGGCGCTTCTACCTCGACGACATGATCGGCTTCGCCGAAAAGGTCATCGCTTACACCGACGGACTCGATCAGGTTGGATTCGTTGCCAGCGGGCTGAATTACGACGCCACCGTGCGCAATCTCGAGCTAATTGGCGAGGCCGCAACGCACATCCCGGATGCCGTGCGCTCAGCCAATCCCCGGTTGCCGTGGCGGCTCATCATCGCCACCCGAAACCGTCTGATCCACGGATATCTCGGAATCGACAACGACACCTTGTGGAGCATTATCCAAAGCGACATTCCAGCCTTGTTGCCACAACTGCGCGAACTCAGGGATCGGACGGCAGGGGGAACCAATGAATAAACAACTGCCAACGCAAGGCACCAAGACGTTCGAGGAACTGAGGCAGACCAACGAGCATGGCGCCGAGTACTGGAGCACCCGTGACTTGCAGACTATGCTCGGTTACAGCCAATGGCGGCGATTTGAGGATGCCGTCAAACGGGCGATGACGTCCTGCGAAACCTCTGGCAACGACCCTGAACACCATTTTGCCGGCGCCGGCAAAATGGTCGACCTTGGTTCCGGGAGTCAGCGCGAACAGCAAGGCCGAAATCCGGCCGCCGTCAACGTACTGGAAGGCACTATTAACCCGGCAATCAAATAGATTTTGATATAATTCGGGCATGGAAAAGATCGACGCCCGCAAGCTCCCGCCCGAAGCACTGGAGCACATTCGCCGCCAAGCATTTGTCCTGCGAAAGCAAGGTTACGCGTGGGCGCACATCGCTGAGGTGTGCGGGGTTCATGTCGGCACCGTGTTGAAATGGGCGCGTCGCGCCCAAGCCGACAGCGTCGATACGGTGATCAAGGGCGGACAACGTGGCCGTCGCCATGGCTCGGGGCGAACACTGACGCTGGTTCAAGAGGAGCAGTTGCGCTTGAAGATCATTGGCTCGAATCCCGCCCAGCTGCAGCTCGAATTCGCGCTGTGGAATCGCCGCGCGGTCATGCTCGCCATCAAGCAGCTCTTCGGTATCGACATGCCCATTCGCACTGTCGGCGAGTACCTTCGGCGTTGGGGCTTCACCCCGCAGCGGCCGGTCAAGCGCGCACTCGAGCAGGATCCGGCCCGGCTCAAGGCGTGGCTCCAGGAGGAGTACCCGCAGATCGTCACCCGTGCCAAGGCCGAAGATGCCGAGATTTACTGGGGGGACGAGACTGCCATTCGCCAGGACGCGAACTGGGTGCGCGGCTACTCGATGGCGGGGATGACGCCTGAGCTTCGACTGCCGGCCGGTCGCCATGGATCGACGTCGATGATCTCGGCGATCACCAACCAGGGCTTGGTGCGCTTCTCGTTCTTCGAAGGGGCCATCGATGCCGAGCGTTTCATCGTCTTTTTGAAAGATCTGATTAAGGACGCTCAGCGTAAGGTGTTCCTGATCGTCGACAACCTGCGCGTGCATCGCGCCAACCGTGTCCGAGAGTGGGCCGCCGAGAACGCCGAGAAGATCGAACTGTTTTACCTGCCGCCGTACGCGCCTGAGCTCAACCCCGACGAGTATCTGAACCGGGATCTGAAGACGACGATACGCTCCGGGCCAATTGCCAAGACCGCCGCCGCACTTCTTGAAAAGGCGCGAACCTGCATGGAGCGCATTGCTGCGATGCCGGATCGAGTGCGTTCGTATTTCAGCCATGAGCACGTTCGGTACGCCCAGTAAATTAGCTATTTGATTGCCGGGTTAATAAGCCTGCCTTCGACAATCGGCGAGTGAAGTACCACTGAAATCAAAATGGCAAAACAGAAACTAGAACTGACTTGGATCGGCAAGGATGCGCGTCCGAAGCTGGAGCCGCGCATTTTGTTGGGCGATCCTTCGATGAGCTATCACGCGAAGCACCGTGTTACCAGCGCCGACTTTTTCGATAACCAGCTTATCTTCGGTGACAACCTGTTGGCATTGAAGGCCTTGGAGCAGGAATACACAGGTAAGGTGAAGTGCGTCTTCATCGACCCGCCGTATAACACCGGCAGCGCTTTTGCCCAATACGATGATGGTGTTGAGCATTCAATCTGGCTATCTCTTATTCGGGACAGACTTGAAATAATTCGACGATTGCTGAGGGAAGATGGTTCTCTTTGGATCACCATCGATGACAACGAGGCGCATTATCTGAAAGTCCTGGGGGATGAAGTTTTTGGACGCAATTGCTTCATCGCCGACCTGTCATGGCAGAAGCGCGACGGACCGCCGAACGATCGCAAGATTGGATCGATTCACGATCACGTTCTAGTGTGGGCAAAGAGTCGGCCGGGTAGTAGCAAGAAGACGGCGGCAGAAGAAGCATTCAACCTTATGCCTCGTACAGAGAAAGCAGATGCGCAATATCAGGTTTTTTCGGAGCCGAATGGCCCAGACACGCGCGGTCCTTTTCGCAAGATCGATACCACTGCAAACGGTAAAGGCGGGCGATATGTCGAGAGCCTTTTCTATGCGATACGGAATCCGTACACCGGTCAAGAAGTATGGCCTCGCGAAGGCACTTGCTGGCGCCACAGCAAAGATGAAATGGAACGACTACAAGCCGATGGTCGATTGTTTTGGGGTGTTAAGGGCACGGCAACAACGCCTATGCGGAAGCTTTTCAAGTTTGAAGCTAAGCAGGGAATGACTGCACCCTCAATCTGGGCGGATTGCGGACTCAATCAACATGCCTCTGCGCATATGGAAGGGTTATTTGGGGAGAAGGCATTCTTTGAAACGCCCAAGCCGGAAGAGTTACTGCACCGAATAATCCACATTGCCAGCAACCCCGGCGACCTCGTTCTCGACTCCTTCGCCGGTTCCGGCACGACCGGCGCGGTCGCCCACAAAATGGGCCGCCGCTGGATCATGATCGAGCTGGGCGAGCACTGCCATACGCACATCATCCCGCGCCTGAAAAAAGTCATCGACGGCGAAGACCAGGGCGGCATCAGCGAGGCCGTGAATTGGAAAGGCGGCGGCGGTTTCCGCTACTACCGCCTCGCCCCCAGCCTGTTGCAACGAGACCGCTGGGGCCAGTGGATCATCAACAAGGAATACAACGCCGAAATGCTGGCGGCGGCGATCTGCAAGTTGGAGGGCTTCACCTACGCGCCCAGCGATGCGTACTACTGGCAGCACGGCAAGAGCACCGAAAACGATTTCATCTATGTCACCACTCAAAGTCTTACACCGGAAGCTTTGCAGGCCTTGAGCGATGAAGTCGGCGAAGAGCGCAGCTTGCTGGTCTGCTGTTCAGCATTTCGGGGCGATGTGGATCGTTACCCGAATCTCACGGTGAAGAAGATTCCCAAGATGGCCTTGTCCCGCTGCGAATGGGGGCATGACGATTACAGCCTGAACGTCGAGAATTTGCCGATGGCTTCTTCGCCCGAACCGGCTGTCACTACGGCTGCGCCTGCGTCGAACGTGCATAAGGCCGCAAAGGCTGTCGACGCCGGTCAAGCGGGCCTCTTTGACGGCGGCGGCGAATGAGTGGATGCCTGGGCGCTGTACGACAACTCGGGCGACGAGCCCGTAATGCTTGAATGGGGAGAACGATGATGACCCGGCATGACCTCGGCAAGGCAAAGGACAAGGATCTCGTTACCTCAGTGGCGGCGATGAAACGGGCGGCGGCGATGGCACGCAAGGCGGCGGTGCAGACCGATACGGCGATTGTGGTGGTGCACGGCAAGCAGATCGTCCGAGTTACGGCGGATGATCTCCGCAAAAAGGGTGGCGCATGAGTCTGGAAAACATCGTTCGCTCGGTCAGTGGCCGTCTGAGCCTGCGCGAGCCACAAGCCGAAAGCCTGCGCCGTCTGCATTGGGCGGTCGATCAGGTGCCCGCGCTGCGCGACGCGAAGGCGCGGTCGGCAGAAGAGTTGAAGGCAATGCAGGATGCGTTGGCAGGCCAGTTTCCGACTCTGGCCGACTTCGAGCGCGATTTCCCGTCCCTGTGTTTCGCGCTGGCCACCGGCGTCGGCAAAACGCGCCTGATGGGCGCGTTCATCAGCTACCTGCATGCGGCCTACGGCTACAGGCATTTCTTCGTGCTGGCGCCAAACCTGACGATCTACGACAAGCTGATCGGCGACTTCTCGCCGAACTCGCCCAAGTATGTCTTCAAGGGCATCGCCGAGTTCGCCAGCACGCCCCCCGAGGTGATTACCGGCGACAACTACGAGCAGCGCGGCAGCCTGAGTCTGCTGGGCGGCATCGAGGTCAATATCTTCAATATCTCGAAGATCAATTCCGAGGTACGCGGCGCTCAGTTGCAAAAGCGGTCGCCGAAGATCAAGCGCCTGTCGGAATACCTTGGGCAAAGCTATTTCGAGTATCTGGCCGGGCTCGATGATCTGGTCCTCATCATGGACGAGTCGCACCGCTACCGGGCGAGCGCGGGGATTCGGTCGCTGAACGAGTTGCGCCCCTTGCTCGGCCTCGAACTGACGGCAACGCCTTTCGTTGAAGGCACTGGCGGCAGGACCTCAGTTGGCAAAACCATAGCGTTCAAGAACGTGGTGATGGATTACCCGCTGGCGCGTGCCATCGAGGATGGTTTCGTCAAGGAACCGGCAGTCGTCACGCAGCAGAACTTCGACCCGAGCGCCCATAGCGCCGGTGCGCTGGAAACGATCAAGCTGCAAGACGGTGTGCGCGTCCATGAGGAAACCAAGGTCCATTTGCTGAACTATTACCAAAATTCGGCGCAGCAGCCCGGCAGCAGTCCGGTGAAGCCCTTCATGCTGGTCATTGCCCGCGACACCACGCACGCTGCGCAGCTGATGGCGACCATCGAATCCAACGACTTCTTCGGCGGCCGCTACAAGGGCAAGGTTATCCAGGTCGATTCGAGCCGTTCCGGTGCCGAGGAAGAGGAAATGATCCGGCGCTTGCTGGCGGTGGAAAGCTATGACGAGCCGACCGAGATCGTGATCCACGTGAACATGCTCAAAGAAGGCTGGGACGTGACCAACCTGTACACCATCGTTCCGCTGCGTGCCGCCAATGCCCGCACGCTGATCGAGCAGTCCATCGGTCGCGGCCTGCGTTTGCCTTATGGTCGCAAGACCGGTGTCGACGTGGTGGATCGCCTGAATATCATCGCCCACGACAAGTTTCAGGAAGTTATCGACGAGGCCGGACGCGGCGATTCGCCGATCCGCATGCAGGCACTGGTACTGACGCCGGATACCGGCAGCGGCAGCACTCTGAAGAGCATTTCGGTGCAGCCCACGGCTAATGCGATGTTGGGTACGTTGACGGCAGGGTCGCAGCAGGTGCCCGGCGCTAATGCCGGTGGTGCGCAATATGGCACGGCCGCGCCGACAACCGTGTTCAAGACCGATGAACAGCGGCAGATTGCCCAAGTCGCCATGGACGTGATCGCTGAAATCAGCCGCGAGCGACAGGGCGGCCAGCCCTTCGTTGCCAGTACCCAAGCGCTGACGCAGGCCAGCATCCAGCAGCAGATTACGCAGCGCGTGCAGGAACGCATGTTGCCCAAGCAGGGAGACCTGCTGGGAGTGCTGGCAAGTGAGGGACGGTCCCCCGTGGCCGACATCGTTCAGAAAACGGTGGCGGTGCTGGTCGAGCACACGATTGATATTCCGCGCATCCTGGTCAAGCCGAAAGGCCCGGTGAAGAGCGGTTATAAGGCGTTCAAGCTCGATCTGTCGAAGATGAACTTCCAGCCGCAAGACATGGCGCTGGTCGGCCAAGGCCTGAAAACCGGCAAGCAGGTGCTGTACGGGCAATCGTCGACGGTGCTGGAATCGCAGCTGGAAAACTACATCGTCCGCGAACTCATCAACTACGACGACGTGTCCTACGACGAGCACGCCGAATTGATCTACGCGCTGGCCGGGCAAGCCGTCGCGCACTTCAAGACCTACCTGCAAACCGACGACGAGCTGCACAACATCCTCGGCAACTACGGCAAGACCATTGCCGAGAACATCCATCTGCAGATGGCGCTGCACTACTACGAAGATATTTCGGAATCCGAGATCGTCATCAGCCAGGGCTTCACGCCGCTCAAGCACTGCGCCTTTACCGCCGAAGGTGACATCCTGCCGCTGCATCAGGCCCCCGACGAGAAAGGCAAGATCGCGCAGTACGTGTATGGCGGCTTCAGCAAGTGCGCCTATCCGGTGCAGAAGTTTCATTCCGACACCGAACGTGTTCTGGCCTGCGTGCTGGAGCGTGACGCGCTGCGCTGGTTCCGGCCCGTTGCCGGGCAGTTCAACATCTACTACCGGTCCGGCGCCAACCAGCCCGAGTACGTGCCCGACTTCGTTGCCGCGACTGCCGATCACAACCTGATTATCGAGACGAAAGCTGCCAAGGACATGGAGGCTGGCGACGTGAAAGCCAAAGCCGACGCAGCGGCGACGTGGTGCAAGAATGCCAGCGAGTATTCGCGGGCACAGGGCGGCAAGCCGTGGAAATACTTGCTGGTGCCGCATGATGCGGTGGCCCATAACGCGACTGTGACCGCTTTGGCGGGGAGGTATTCGCTCTCTTTATCGTAACCAACTGTCGTGTTGAACGCTGTTAATCAAAGCTGCTGACGACAAGGCCAAAGGTATTGAAGCCTTGAAGGTACTGGCGTCCGCGCCCCACGCCAACAGGGGTACCCGCAAGGAGATCAGAGAGAAACGCAAACATCCGCAGTCCCCGGATAAGCGGCGCAATCACGGGATAGTCCCTCCGGTCGGCGTCCCTTAATGTCGCTCCTCGAATAGACGCGAAATTCCACCGAGGAGCGGCAATGGCGAACCCGACGCAGCCTGTGCAGAATTCGATGAAGCCGGGGAAGTGGCTGAATTCGAGTTGCAAGATGTGCATCCACTCCTGCAACACGCGCATCCACATCACCGACGACGGCGTCGTCAACAAGGTCGAGGGTAATCCGACCAGTCCGAGCAACAACGGCCGCCTGTGCCCGAAAGGCAACGCGGCGATCCTGCGCCATTACGATCCGGCGCGCTTCAGGACGCCATTGCGGCGCACGAATCCGGACAAAGGCCCGGGCGTCGATCCCAAATGGGAGGCGATCGGCTGGGACGAGGCGCTCGACATCGTCGGGCGCGAGCTCAAGCGGACGATGGATGAAGACCGCCGCAAGCTACTGCCGGCGATCAACAACTTCCAGAAGCTGTTCCTGTGGGCGTGGCCGGCGGCGCTCGGCAACGCGAACTATTTCTCCTCGGTCGGCAATTTCTGCGGCGGCGGCTATCACCCGATGAACGGCTTCGTCCATTCGTCCTTCGCCGCGGCCAACGACGTCAATTACTGCAACTACTGGATCAACAACGGCGGCGGTGACGGCTTCTCGTCGCACCTGCACACCGCCGCGCAGGCCAACCACGTCGCGAAGGCGCGGGTCGAGCGCAACATGCGCGTCGTCGTCGTCGAGCCGCGCCTGTCGATCGGCGCCGCGAAGGCGAACGAGTGGGTGCCGATCCGCCCTGCGACCGACCGGCAGTTTGCGCTGGGCCTGTGCCACGTGCTGGTCAACGAGAAGCTCTACGACGCGAAGTTCCTGACGAAGGACACGAACGCGCCCTATCTCGTCGGCGCGGACGGCTATTTCGTGCGCAACGCAGACGGCAAGATCTACGTGTGGGACGCGGTCGACGCGCGCGCAAAACTGTGGGACGACCCGGGCGTCAAGGAATTCGCGCTCGAAGGCAGCTATGACGTCGACGGCAAGGCCTGCCAGCCAGCGTTCCAGAAGTTCAAGGACATCCTGCGCGAGTGCACGCCGGAACAGATGGAGGCGGTGACGACGGTGCCGGCCGCGACGACACGCCGCATCGCGCGCGAGTTCGCGAAGGCCGCGCAGATCGGCTCGTTCATCGAGATCGAAGGGCGCCTGCTGCCGTTGCGCCCGGCCGCGTACAACTACTATCGCGGCGCGCAGGGCCACAAGTACAGCGCGATGGCGAACCAGGCGTTCAAGCTGGTGAACTTCCTCGTCGGCGCGATCGACACGCCCGGCGGCCACGTCGGCGCGACGCTCGACGACCAGATGCAGGAGATCCGCGGCGGCGTGGGGCAGATCGTTCCGGGCGAGAACGGCATGATGAAGACGGCGCCGCACCAGCTGCACCCGGAAGTGCCGTTCTCGTACCCGCCCAACGAGACCCATCTGATGGGTTATTTCCCGATCGGCGTCGACCCCGGCCATCTCACGCAACACACGCTCGCGAACCCCGAGAAGTTCGGCCTCGACTACCAGCCGGACACGATGCTGCTGTGCCATTCGAACCCGCTGTGGAACATCTCCGGCAGCCGCGAAAAATGGTACGAAATGATGCGCGCGATGCGCTTCATCGTCGCGATCGACATCCTGCCGAACGAATCCAACGAATGGGCCGACATCATCCTGCCGGCGCACGACCTGATGGAGTCGTGGAACATGACGATGATCGAGCCGCCGCACCACGAAGGCATGTGCCTGCGCCAGCCGGCGACGCCGCCGCTGTACGACACGAAGAGCGAGGAGGAGATCTTCTACGAAATCTCCGAGCGCCTCGGCGTGCTCGAGACCTGGAACCACATCCTCAATTTCGTCAACGGCTTCCACCAGAAGCCGGAACTGCTGCTCGAGCCGGGCCGCAAATACACCGACCGCGAGATCGCCGAGCGCAAGGGCCTGCTGTGGAACGGCAAGGATCTCGACTGGTACGTCGAGCACGGCCACGCGGTGACGCCGCGGCGCCCGGAAAAATGGTACCGGCCGTGGGACGGCATGCGCCTGCACTTCTATATCGAAGACATCCTTTCCGCACGCGACACGCTGCGCGCAAAAATGGAAGCGGCCGACGTGCCGATCCGCCACGAATGGGAGTGGGGCGACTACCAGCCGCTGCCGACCCCGGTGCTCGATCCGGTGCATCAGGAGCCGTCCGGGTTCGACCTGTACGCGATCACGTTCAAGGACATCCAGATCAACTTCGGCGAGAGCATCGGCAACCCGTGGATCAACGACATCGTGTTCAAGGACCCGGTGCACACCGCGGTGCTGCTGAACGCGGCGACGGCACGCGGCAAGGGGCTTGATGACGGCGACGTCGTGCGCATCGAGTCGCCGTACGGCAGCATCGTCGCGCGGGTCGCGCTGTCCGAGGGCGTGCATCCGGACGCGGTGTGCGTGTCGAACGCGCTCTCAAGGGTCGCGACGCAGAACACCGGCGTGCGCCACGGCGGAGGCAACTTCAACGAGCTGCTGCCGGCGAATCTGAAACACACCGACGCGTGCAGTGGGCAGCCGGAGACGGTCGCCAAGGTGCGTCTGACGAAGCTCGCCGCGATGCCGCGCGAAGTCGCGGCTGGTAACTCCGCATTCCGGCAAGGGAGGGGGCACTGATGGCCAAGTGGGGCATGGTATTCGACCTGCGGCGCTGCATCGGCTGCAACGCCTGCGCGGTCGCGTGCAAGCAGGAGAACAGTCTGCCGAACGGCGTGTTCTTCACGAAGACGCTGTCTGAGGAGGTCGGTGAGTATCCGCACGCGACGCGGACCTACATCCCGACGATCTGCAACCACTGCGAGGACGCGCCGTGCGAGCGCGTCTGTCCGACCGGCGCGACCTGGACCCGGCCCGACGGCATCGTCATGGTGGACCGTGACAAATGCATCGGCTGCGGCTCGTGCATTGTCGCCTGTCCGTACGACCAGAGGACAAGGCTCGAGCCGGAGATGCTGAACCAGGGGCTGTTCGGCAACGGGCGGCTGACGCCGTTCGAGGAGCAGGGCCTCGCGCGCTTCACCGTCGGCACGGTCGTCAAATGCACGTTCTGCCACGAGCGCGTCGATGCCGGCCAGGAGCCCGCGTGCGTCGCGACCTGTCCGACCGAAGCGCGCATCTTCGGCGACCTCGACGACCCGGACAGCCGCGCGAGACAGCTGATCCAGGAGCACCGTGCGCGCCAGCCGCTGCCGGAGAAGAACACCAATCCGCGCGTTTTCTATATCGACTGAACGGCAGCGAAAGGAGCAATTCCGATGATGGCGAGCAAGGTGCGCGGCGCGAGCGACGATTTCAGGGTCGGTTTCCGCATGCAGAAGGCGTGGGGCCTGCATATGGCCACCGCGTTCTTTTTCGGCGAGGCCGGCGCCGGCCTCTATTTCGTGTCGCAGTTCTTCGATTTCATCGCCGGCATGACCGTCGGCCTGCTGATGGTGCTGTTCGGCAAGGCCGGCGGCCATCTGCTGCATCTGGGGCAGCCGCTGCGCGGCTGGCGCGCGTTCACGAAAGTGCGCAGCTCGTGGATCAGCCGCGGGCTGCTCGCGATCGTCGTGTTCGTCGCCGCCGGCGCGCTGCACATCCTCGACGCGAACGGCGCGTGGCTTTCGGCCCCGCTGTCGGCGCTGGTGAGCGGGGTCGCGCTGCTCGCGTGCTTCGTGATCATGATCTACCAGGGCTTCGCGATGTCGCATTCGTCGGCGATCACGCTGTGGAACACCGGCCTGATGCCGATCGCGAGCCTCACCTACGCGCTGCTCAACGGCGTGCTGCTGACGCTGGTGCTCGGCTTCAACACGCCTTGGCTCGCCGAGCACGGGGAGACGACGCGGCTGCTGCAGGTCGCCGCGATCGCGCTGATGCTGTTCGGCCTGGTGACGGTGCTGAGCATGCTGCACGGGGCGCGCTACGGCTCCGAGGCCGGGCGCAACGCGGTCGGGCTGCTGCTGCGCGGGCAGTTCGCGCGCTGGTTCATTCCACTCGTCATCGTGCTCGGCTTCGTCGTGTCGGCGCTGATGATGGCGTTCGCGCCGAACCGGCTCGCGTGGATGGTCGCGGTCGCGGGCGCGCAGCTGACCGGCTATTACGCGTTTCGCGTGCTGATGTTCAAGGCCGGCGCCTACGACTCGGTGATGAGCTTCGCGCACGGTTTCAAGCGCTGATGAACGCCCGCGACGATCTTTGCACGCGAGTCCCGGGGTGCGATTCCTCCGGCGCCAGCCGGATCGTCATCGCGAACCGGCTGTCGGCCGATTGCGCCGGCGCCGTGCCGGCGGCCTGCAGCGTCGTCGAGGAGGACGTGCTGACGATCGACGTCGAAGGCGTCGGTCTCTACTCGCTGATGTGGACGCCCGCCGAAGGCGCGGCGGCGCCGGGCGGCTTCGTCGCCGGCGAAGGCGTGCTCGGCGAGGTCGCGCTGCCCGAGCGGCTCGCGCTCGCGCTCGGCTTCGCCTTCACCGAAGGCATCGTTTCCGGCCTTTCGGACATCGCGACGATGGCGCTGTGCCCGGAGCGGCCGGACGTCGTGCGCATGCGGCTTTTCGCGCCCGAGCGGGTCATCGTCAAACGCCGCGACGTGATGATGACGAGCGCCTGCGGGGCGTGCGGCGGGCGCGAGGCGCTCGAAAGCGGCGTCGCCGATCTGCCCCGCGTCGGCGACACGCTGCGGCTCGCCGGCGCCGACTTCGCGGCGCTGATGGAAGGTATGCGCCGCCGCCAGACGCTGTATGGCAGCACCGGCGGCACGCACGCCGCGGCCGTGTTCTCGGCCGAGCGGCAGATCGTCGCCGCGGCCGAAGACCTCGGCCGGCACAACGCCCTCGACAAGGTGATCGGCAAGTGCCTGCTGCGAGGAGACGCGCTCGCCGGCTGCGGCGTGGTCCTGTCGAGCCGCCTGAGCTACGAGATGGTCGCGAAAGCGGCGCGCGCCGGTTTCGAAGTCGTCGCCGCGGTGTCCGCGCCGACCTCGCTCGCGATCGACATCGCCGAGCGGCTCGGCATCACGCTGTGCGGCTTCGTGCGCGGCGATCGTGCGACCGTCTACACCCACCCCGAGCGCATCCGCGAATGCGTCTCCGGCAGCGATCCGATGCTGCGTCGGGCTCGAACGCGCGGGGACGCGCCAGACCGGCGCGCCACCGGGCGCATCCCCGAAACGGCCATGTCCGTCCGCTTCACCACCGAAGATTGAGGAGAACAACGATGTCATCGAACGCAACAGTCCTGACGCAGCTGATCGAGGAACTCGAAGCGGGTACCGTGAAAGTCGTGGACCTGACGCAGCCGCTCGGGCCGGACACGCCGGTGCTTGACCTGCCGCCGCCGTTCTCGAATTCGCCGCCGGTCAGCTTCGAGACGATTTCGCACTACGACGACCGCGGCCCGGCGTGGTACTGGCGCACGCTGCGCATGGGCGAACACACCGGCACGCATTTCGACGCGCCGGTGCACTGGATCAGCGGCCGGGATCGCAGCGAGGGCACGCTCGACACGATACCGCCGCGCCGCCTCGTCGGCCCGGCCTGCGTCATCGACATCAGCAGCGAAGCCGCCGCGAACCCCGACCATCTGCTGACGCGCGACGCGCTGCTCGCGTGGGAGAGCCGGCACGGCCGCATCCCGCCGAACGCCTGGGTGCTGCTGCGCAGCGACTGGTCCAAGCGCGTCGGCGCCGCGGAGTTTCTGAACTGCCGCGAGGACGGGCCGCATTCGCCCGGCTTCGACCGCGACGCCACCGAGCTGCTGGCGCTCGAACGCGACGTGCTCGGCGTCGGCGTCGAGACCGTCGGCACCGACGCCGGCCAGGCCTTCCTGTTCGATCCGCCGTTCTGGACGCACAACATCATGCAGGGCAACGGCAAGTTCGGGCTCGCCAGCCTGTGCAATCTCGACCAGCTCCCCGCCACCGGCGCGGTGCTTGTCGCCTCGCCGCTGAAGCTGGTCGGCGGCTCGGGCAGCCCGTTGCGGGTGCTGGCGCTCGCGCCGGCCTGAAACGAAAACGGATCGAACCGGGAGACGGCATGTTTGAAGTGCGATTGCACGGGCGCGGCGGGCAGGGGACGGTGCTCGCCGCGGGAATCCTCGCGAAGGCGGTGGTGGCCGAAGGGCGGCACGTGGTCGCGATTCCGCAGTTCGGCTTCGAGCGGCGCGGCGCGCCGGTCGCGGCCTACCTGCGCATCTCGGAGCGCCCGATGCGGGCGATGACGAACATCTACGCCCCGAACTGCGTCGTGTGCATCGACTCGTCGCTGCCGCGGGTCGTCGACATCTTCGCCGGCCTGAGCGCAGGCGGCGTGCTCGTTCAGGCGAGCCGGCGCACGCTCGGCGAACTGAAAATCCCGCCGGCGATCGCGACCGTCGCGCTGTGCGACGCGGTCGCGATCGCCCGCGAAGTGTTCGGGCGGCCGATCACGAACACCGTGATGCTCGGCGCGTTCGCGCGCGTGACCGGCCTGGTGTCGCTCGAAGCGCTCGACCAGGCGCTCGTCGAGACGAGTTTTCGCGACGCCGGCCTCGTGCAGAACCGGCGCGCGCTCGCGCTGGGGCATGCGCGCACCGTCGTGCACCGCATCGACAGGAAGGAAGCGGCATGAAGAAGCAGTCTGTCCCGCTGTTCGATCCGGGCGCGATTCCCGACAACCTGTGTCCGATCGCGACCGATTACAGCCGCATGCTGCCCGGCGACTGGCGCTCGCAGCGCCCGGTCGTCGATCGGAGGAAATGCGTGAAATGCGCGGTGTGCTGGCTGTACTGCCCGGTGCAGTGCGTCGTCGAGCGCGCCGGCTGGTTCGACATGAACCTCGCCACCTGCAAGGGCTGCGGCATCTGCGCGCAGGAGTGTCCGCACGGCGCGATCGCGATGATCGACGAAGAGGATTGAAATGTACGAGGTTGTCGAGAAAACCCGGCCCAAAGTGCTCGTCTGCGACGGCAACGAGGCCGCTGCGTGGGGCGTGGTACTGTCGCGCCCCGACATGGTGGCGGTGTATCCGATCACGCCGCAGTCCTCGCTCGCCGAGTACGTCGCGCAGTTCGTCGCCGACGGCGTGCTCGACGCCGAGCTCGTCGAGGCCGAAGGCGAGCACAGCGTGCTGTCGGTGCTGCACGGCGCCGCACTCGCGGGCGCGCGCACCTATACGGCGAGCTGCGGGCAGGGGCTGGCGTTCATGTTCGAGCCGTATTTCCGCACGCCGAACCTGCGCCTGCCGATCGTCATGTCGATCGTCAATCGCGACGGCATCTCGCCGCAGTGCGTGTGGGGCGGCCAGCAGGACGCGATGACGGTGCGCGAAGTCGGCTGGGTGCAGCTGTTCTGCGAGACGGTGCAGGAAGTGCTCGACACGATCGTCATGGCCTACCGGATCGCCGAGGACCGCTCGGTGATGCTGCCGGTCAACGTCAATCACGACGGCAACTACCTGTCGAACGGCATCGTGCGCATCGAGCTGCCCGACCAGGAGGAAGTGGACGACTTCCTCGGCACGCCGGACGTCAATTGGCACGTTGCGCTCGACCCCGACCGCCCGATGGGCGTCGACCCGCTGACCGGCGGTTCTTCGGGGCCGGGGCCGTCGCTGTTCGTGCGCTATCGCCAGGGACACTGCGAGGGCATGCAGAACGCCCTTCAAGTCATCGTCGACGCGCACGCCGAATGGGCGCAGCGCTTCGGGCGCAGCTACGCGCCGCTCGTTGAGGAATACCGCCTCGACGATGCCGACTACGCGATCGTCACGATCGGCAGCATGGCCGGTGCTGGCAAGGACGCGGTCGATGCCGCCCGCGAACGCGGCGAGCGCGTCGGCCTCATCAAGATCAAGACGCTGCGGCCGTTCCCGGTTGATGCGTTTGTCTGCGCGCTCGACAAAGTGCGTGCGGTCGGTGTCGTCGACCGGGCGGTGTGCTTCGGCTGGAACAGCGGTCCGGTCCATCAGGAGACGCGCGCCGCGCTGTACCACTGCGGCGCGCGCATTCCGTGCCTGAGCCTGATCGGCGGGCTCGCCGGCGCGGACCTGACGCAGGCGCACTTCGACCGGGCGATTGCCGAAACCGCGAGACTGCTGAGCGGGCCGTGCCCGCGTCAGCCGGTCTGGCTCAACGCGCAGGACTGACATCCCCATGGAACGATTCGAGTTGGAACGAGCAAGCCTGGAACGAGCAGGGCTGGAACGAGCAGGGCTGGAGCGAGCAGGGCTGGAGCGATTTGATTACCTCGTGCTCGGCGCGAGCCACGCCGGCCTCGAGGCGCTGCGGGCGATCCGCGCGCACGATGCGGCGGGCAGCGTCGCGATTCTCGATCGCGAATCCGTGCTGCCGTATTCGCCGACCGTGCTGCCTTACGTCGTGTCCGGCAAGAGCCGCGAGGATCGCCTCGCGCTGCGCAGCCGCGGCTGGTTCGATGCGCTCGGCGTCGACTACCGGCAGGCGGCGCGCGCGACCGCGGTGGACACCGCGCGGGCGACGTTGAAGTTGGCTGACGGCAAGGAAATCGGCTACGCAAAACTGCTGCTCGCGACCGGCGCAACGCCCGCGATTCCGCCGATCGAAGGGCTGGATGCGGTGCGCTTCCACGTGCTGCGCACGCTCGACGATGCGCTCGCGCTGCGCGATGCGGCCGGCGCGGCGACGCATGCGGTGGTGCTCGGCGCGGGCCTCGTCGGCATGCACGCGGCCGAAAACCTTTTGCGCAGCGGCTGCCGCGTGACGATCGTCGAAATGCGCGGCCAGGTGCTGCCGGGCTATTTCGACGCCGAGGCCGCTGCGCTGGTGGCCGGCGCGTTCCGGCAGCACGGCGTCGAAGTGCTGACCGGGCGGCGCGTCGCGCGGGTGGAACCCGACGGCGCGGGCTGCGCGGTGCATCTCGACGACGGCGAGGCACGCAGCGCCGGGCTGCTGCTGGTCGCGGCCGGCGTCGTGCCCGAGACCGGCTACCTCGCGGCGTCCGGCGTCGCGCTCGAGCGCGGCATCGTCGTCGACGAATTCATGCGCGCGAGCGCGCCGAACGTGTGGGCCGCGGGCGACGTCGTCCGCACGCCGAGCTTCTTCAATGATGCGACGCCGGCCGGCGGCATCCTGCCGGATGCGGTCGAGCAGGGCCGCACCGCCGGCATGAGCATGGCCGGCGACCCGGCGGCCGCGCCGTACCCGGGCGGCATCCCGCTCAACACCTACAGCTTCTTCGGTCGCCGTGCGCTATCGGTCGGACGTGACGCGCCGGCCGACGCGGGGGCGGACTGGGAAGTGCTTACACGCGGCGGCGGGCACGACGACGCGGGCTACCTCAAGCTCGTGCTGCGCGACGCTCGCCTGCAGGGCATCTTCGGCGTCGACGTGCTGTTCGACCCGGGCATCATGTGGGAGCTGATCCTGCGCAGGACCGATCTTCGCGAGCGGCGCGAGGCGCTGCTCGCCAACCCCGAGGACACCGCGCGCGCGCTGATGTCCGCGCTGTGGAGATGACGTAATGAGCGCGACCAGTACCATCGCCTTCAAGGCGGAGCGCTGCGACGGCTGCGGCGAATGCATGAAAGCCTGCGCAAAGGCGAAATCTACGGACGGTGCCGACGCCCAGTCCCGCATCCGCATCGTGCCCGATCCGCTGACCGCCTCCCACGGCCTCGCGCTGTGCCGCCAGTGCGGCGACCCGCGCTGCGTCGCGGACTGTCCCGCCGCCGCGCTGACGAAAGGAGAGGACGGCATCGTCGCGTGGGACGGTGACCGCTGCGTCAACTGCCTGCTGTGCACCGCCGGCTGCGTCTATGGCGGCATCGCGTTCAGCGCGGAAGCCGGCCACGTCGTGAAATGCGACCAGTGCAACGGTGACCCCGCGTGCGTAAAAGCCTGTCCGAAGGATGCGCTGAAGTTCGTCACGAGCGCGCGCCTGTTCAACCGCTGGGGCGATCTCGAAGATCTGTTCGTGCCGGGGCTCGGCGGCTGCCAGGGCTGCAACACCGAGATCATCATGCGCCACACGCTGCGCCGCGTCGGGCCGAACACGGTGCTGGCGACGCCGCCGGGATGCATTCCCGGCATGGGTTCGGTCGGCTACAACGGCATGGCGGGAAGCAAGGTGCCGGTGTTCCATCCGCTGCTGACCAATACCGCGTCGATGCTGACCGGCATCCGCCGCCAGTTCAAGCGCAAGGGGAGAGCCGTCACCGCGCTGGCGCTCGCCGGCGACGGCGGCGCGGGCGACGTCGGTTTCCAGTCGCTGTCGGGCGCGGCCGAACGCGGCGAGGAGATCCTGTTCGTGTGCGTCGACAACGAAGGCTACATGAACACCGGCGCGCAGCGCTCCGGCAGCACGAGCTTCGGCGCGTGGACCGCGACGACCCCGGTCAGCGGCACGTCGCGCGGCAAAAAGCAGGACGCGAAGAACCTGCCGCTGCTGATGATGTGGCACGGCTGCGAGTACGTCGCGACCGCCTCGACCGCATTCATGGAGGATCTGTACGAAAAGCTCGACAAGGCGCTCGCCGCGTCCGAACGCGGCTTCGCATACCTGCATATCTATTCGCCCTGCACCTCGGGCTGGCGCTTTCCCGCGGCGAGCAACATCGAAGTCGCGCGCAAGGCGGTCGAGAGCAATTTCGCCGTGTTGTGGGAGTACCAGCCCGAACACGGCATGCGCCTGAGCCGCTCGATCGACGACCCGGTGCCGGTGACCGAGTACCTGAAGCTGCTCGGCAAGTTCAAGCATCTCGATGCCGGGCAGATCGCGCACATCGAGCGCCACGTCGCCGAGCAGGCGCAACTGCTCGGCGAACTCGCACGCATCGGCCGCGGGGTGGAATGCGGCGCGCATGCGACCGCCGACGCCGCTGTCATGGCAGGCGCGATCCCCCCTCGGACGGGAGGGCGATAAGCCTTGTCTTGAGCGAAGGTACACTGTATACAGAAGTTCGGTCGCTGCGATCGGCCGGACTCTGTACGCCGGAAGTCGTCGGGCGGAGTCTGTCACGACGCAGCGGCCCAGACGCAAGCCCCAACGTAAGCGGTAACTGACGAGCGTCCTTGCCTACTTCGAGATTTCGAAGAGATCGGATCGCAGCGGGTGGGCCGCGAAGTGCTGCTTCCACAGACGGGGGGTGAGTTGCGCGACGTCGGCAGCGGGGTGTTGGCCGACACGCTGCAGCACATCGACCAGATAGTCGTACGGATCGATGTCGTGCAGCCGGCAGGTGGCGATCAGGCTCTGCGCGATACCGACGTATTTGGCACCGACCTCGGTCCAGCAAAAGAGCCAGTTGCGACGACCCATCGGCACCACGCGCAACGCCCGCTCGAGATGGTTTGTGTCGATCGCCACTTCAGGATCGCGCAGGTACACCTCGAGGGCGGCCCGGCGCTCCCGCACATAAGCCATGGCGGTGGTGAGCGGCGAGCTGGGCAGCAAGCCGTGGGTGTCGAACTGGGCATCGACCCAGGCGAAGAACTCGTGGACCACGGGCTGTGCATGCTCGATCCGGTACGCCCGGCACGCCTCGCCGACGAGCGTGGCCTCGCGGATGCGTTTTTCGACCGCATAGAGCTTGCCGATCATCTCCAGCGCCCGGCCCGCGCGCTCGGGCTCGACCGACTGGGCGTCGAAGAACTTCCTCCTCGAGTGCGCCCAGCATTGCGCGTGCGTGAGCCCGCACTTCTCGGCATAGCGTTCGTAGGCGCCATAGCCATCGGTGAGCAGCACCGCCCCCTCGGGCGGCGGGTCGGTGCCCAGGATCTGCTCGATGTGCTGCGCCTTGCGGCTCTCGCGATAGACGAAACAGATCTCGTCACGTTCGCCATAGACCGGCCAGAAGTAGCCGCCCTTCATCTTGCCGGGGCCCGCACGGCCGGCCTTGATCGGGGTCTCGTCCATCGCCTTGATGCGGCTCGCGCGGATCGAGTCGAGTTGGGCCGTAAAGATCGGTTCGAGCAGCGCGAGCGCCCCGTGGGTGAGCTGCGTGAGCCACGGGCGCGACACCCTGATGCCATTGTCGCCGAGCCGCTGGTGCTGGCGGTAGAGCGGCTGGTGGTAGCAGAACTTGTCCGTGATGAGCCCGGCGACGAAGCTCACATCGGCGCGGCTGCCGCGAATCACCCCCCCGGGTGCCGCCGGGCAGGAAATCGCCTGGGTGTCGAGGCGCTTGATCACCGGGCGCACGTACTTGAGGATCACGTAGCTGCCCGGGCGCTGCGCCAGGCGGTGACTGACCTTTTCGCCGATCACCTCGAACTGGTCGGGGGCGAGCCCCTCGGCCTCGGGGTTGGGCACCTCGATGGTCTCGACCGGCACGCGGGCCTCGTCGAAGAACAGCGCCGATGCGTCGCCCTTGGCGCAGTCGCTGGTGCGGGCCCGGCGGGTGTGGGCGGCAATGTCCTGACCGGGGGGCGGCGGCGAGGATTCGGGCACCGGCAACTCGCCCAGGCTCATCTGATGCGGGTTGGCGTCCACGAGGCGCTTCTCGCTCTTCGCCCCGAAGAGCTGGCGCCGGAACCAGTCGAGCTGGTGGCGCATCGCCTCGCATTCGCCTTTGATGACCTCGAACTGGCGCTGCTGCGCCAGATGCGCGCCCGCCAGTTCGACGACCTGATCGGCCGTCCACCGGGCGGCTTCTTCACGGGTCGGCAGCTGCGTCAAAGGCGTCGGAGGCATGGCGTCATTTTACCAAAAAAGCCAGCATTCATGCGGGTTTGCGGTGACTTGCGGGCAGCGCGAAGCGCTTTTTGAAGCGTGCCGGCTCGATGCCTTCGAGCAACAGCTTCAGCCCCGTCCAGTCCATCTCGCGGCTCGTCGCCCGCGACCAGTCCGACACGAAGCGACCCGACTCGAGCCGCTTGGCCCAGATGCAAAACCCGCTGCGGTCCCAGTACAACACCTTCATCTGGGTCGCGCGCCGGTTGATGAACACGAACAGATGCCCCGACAACGGATCCTGTCCCACGCCGTGGCGCGCCAGCGCATACAAGCCGTCGAAGGATTTGCGCATGTCGACCGGGCGCCCGTACAGATGCACCCGCACCGCGCCTTCGGGAAAGAACATCAGCCGCGCACCAGGTGCAGCACCACGCCGTCACCCAGGTCAAGCTTCAACTCCCAGCGCGAAGCGCCGCCCGAACCCAGCACTCCCAGATCGACGAACGCCTCTTGCCGAGCCGGCCCCACCGCGACGGCCTTGCCGCACACCGGCCCGACGATCGCACGCCAGCGCTGAAAGCTCGAGACGCTGATCGACTCGCGCGCGCAGAATGCCGCCACGCTCAGCCCGCTCGAACCGTGGCGGGCGAACACCTCCTGCCACTCCTCTCGGCTGCGCCGGCGCCATTTGCGCTTGAGCACCCCTGCCATGAACGATCCCTCCATTGTTGAACCTGGAGGCAATTGTCCACGTCGATCACGTGCCCTGGAATAACGCCGGTCAGTTACCGCTTACGCCCCAACTTGCGCACCGGTTCGAATTCCCATGCCTGGACAAAAAATAACGAGGCAGGGAATGCAGGCAGGAGGAGGACTGAAGGATGACCCACGCGCTCGTGAGGACGCTGGGGGGGCGTGATCCGCTTTCCCGCTACGCGTTGTTCAAGACCACGGATGCGGACGAGGCGCGCGACCGCGTCGCCGAGATATTTTGTCCGCATGAGCTCAAGATTTCCGGACGGGGCAGGGATGTCGATGCCTACATGCAGCACGCCCCGATCCGCGGCATTTCGCTGAACCGGTTGCGCTACGGCCCGACCGTCGATATCGATGCAGGCTGCCTGAAGGATTTCGTGCTGGTGATGATGCCGATGTCCGGCAACGCGGACATCTGTTGCGGCAAGCAGCAGATCCGCTCCACGCCGGAACTCGCGTCGGTCGTGACGCCGACGCAGCATCTGTCGCAGACGGTATATGTCGGTTGCGATCAGATCATGATCAAGATCGACCGCACGCTCGTCGAGAGCATCTGTGCCCAGCACCTCGGACATGCGCTGCGCGAACCGGTCGAATTCAAGCTCGGCATGGAAATGTCGAGTCAGGGCGGCGTGAGCTGGCAGGTTCTCGTGTCGCATCTCGCCTCGGAACTCGAGCGCGAGGCCGAGACGCTGGGCTCGTCGCTCGCGATGGCGCAGATCGAGCACCTGCTCGTGACGACGCTGCTGATGGTGCAGCCGAACAATTACCGCGACGAGCTGCTGAACCCGCCGCAGTCGATCGCGCCGCGCCACGTCCGGCGCGTCGAGGAGTTCATCGAGGCGCACGCGGACCAGGAGCTGACGATCGGCGATCTCGCCGCGTACGCGAAGGTCAGCACCAGCGCGCTGTTCGCGGGATTCCGCGAATTCCGCAACACGACCCCGATGGCCTACCTGAAAGCGGTGCGCATGCAGCGGGTCCACGACGAACTGCGGAGCGATTGCTCGGCCGACAAGACCGTGACCCACATCGCGATGCGCTGGGGCTTTCATCACCTCGGCCATTTCGCCACCGACTACCGCAACAAGTACGGCGAATGTCCTTCGCGGACGCGCGAAAGGGCGCGCGGCTGAGCATCCCGAAAACCCCTCCCGCATGGGGGGGGTGCCGCAAACAGTGCATGGCTATATTGAATCCATATTCAGCCGCCTCGATGACGAGGTGGATTCGTGGAAGGAGGAAAGGCCATGACAGCACTGGGCAATGTGATGACGCTCATTCAGGAACTGGAGCAAGAGGACGCGGCCGCCGACGCGCCCGCGCCGGAGGCGCGCAGCAGGGGCGACTTCCCCGCGGTCTGTTCGTGCGTGTGCGCCTCGTCGCTGGGCGAAGTCCTCGCGCTCATCCGCGAGATGCAGGGCGACAGCCTGAGGGCGTTCATGGACTCCCTTCCGCCGGTGACAGGACGAAAGTCCGCAGCCGTCGCCGCGTGACGACACTACGCAATCGGCATGGAGCGGTGCGCGTCGCGCAGTTCCCGCGCGCGCCCCGCTGCGGCCCGTAGCCCCGTTTTTACCCCCCGTCTTTATCCCTATCCCCGCAACACTTCGTTCATGAGCAACGAAATCCACTGGAGACCCGCATGACCCGACCCGGCGAGCTCAAGCTCCCCCACCTGTTCAAACCCGGCCAGATCGGCAAGTACCCGACCAAGAACATGGTCAAGTACGGCGCGTGCTGCGTGTCGAACTACAACACGCGCGACGGCTACATCACCCCGCGCGAGCTCGCCCGCATGCGCGTCATCGCCGCGACCGGCGCCGGCATCATCACGAACCAGGGCGCGTATCCCGACCCGCTCGGCGAAGGCAAGTCTTACTTCCGCCAGGTCGCGCTGTTCGACGACAAGTTCCTGCCGCAGTTCGAGACCATCGCGCAGTACATCCACGACGGCGGCGCGGTCGCGATCCAGCAGATCCTGCACGCCGGGCGCTACGGCGGCATCGATCTCGGCTACTGCATCCAGCCGTCGGTCGTGCCGCAGACGCTGCCGCATTTCCGCCCGCCCAGGGAAGTCACGAAGGAGCAGATCCGCGCGATCATCGGCCAGCATGCCGACGCCGCGAAGCGCGCGATCCGCGCCGGCTTCGACGGCACCGAAGTGACGAGCTTCATGGGCTATCTGCTGGCGAACTTCAACTCGCGCTTCACCAACCAGCGCACCGATGAATACGGCGGTTCGATCGAGAATCGCGGCCGCTTCATGCGCGAGCTGATCGATTCGATCAAGCAGGCCACCCCCGAGCATCCGCTCGTCGTGCGCCTGAACGGCGCCGAGCTGATGGACCGCTGGGGCGGCAACAGCGAGGATGAGTGCTTCGAGCTGATGCAGCAGGCGGTCGATTCGGGCGTCGACATGATCTCGGTGACGGTCGGCTGGCAGGAAGCGCCCGAGTCGTCGATCGGCCGCGACGTCGCGCCCGGCCACTGGAACTACCTGTCGGCGAAGGCGAAGAAGCTCTTCCCGAACACGCTGATCACGTTCGGCAACCGCCTGCCCGACCCGGTGATGGCCAATCAGTGCATCGCCGACGGCGTGTTCGACTACTGGGAAGTGTGCCGCCCGATGCTCGCCGACCCCGAACTGCTGCACAAGGCGGCCGAAGACCGGCTCGACGAAGTGCGCCGCTGCATCGGGTCGCTCAACTGCCTGTCGCGCCTGTTCCGCGACCTGCCCTACACCTGCGCGATGAACCCGGCGCTCGGCCACGAAGTCGAGCCCGAATACCACGTCACGCCGGCCGCGGTGAAGAAGAAGATCATGATCATCGGCGCCGGCCCGGCCGGCATGGAAGCGGCGATCACCGCCAAGCGCCGCGGCCACGACGTCACCGTGTTCGAGAAGGGCGACCGCATCGGCGGCAGCCTCGCGGGGTATGCCGCGAACGACCTGGCGCGGCCCGACGACCTGATCTCGGTGATCAAGTACTACGAGACGATGGCGCGCAAGATGGAGATCGACGTGCGCTTCAACACCGAAGCCAACGCGAAGTTCATGCGCAGCATCCTGCACCAGTTCGACGTCTGCATCGTCGCGGCCGGCTCGCGCACCGATATGAAAGCCTATCGCCACATTGAAGGCCATGAGCAGCTCGTCGATGCGCTCGACGTCGCCACCGGCAAGGTCACCCCGGGCAAGCGCCTGATCATGGTCGGCGCCGGCAAGATCGGCCTGACGCTGGCCGAGTCGCTGTGCAAGCAGGGCCACGAAGTCGTGCTCGTCGAGGAAGACAAGCGCATCGCCGGCGACGTCATGCCGTCGTTCAAGTGGCGCCACTCGGCCTGGATCGAGGAACTGGGCATCCGCACGCTGACGTCTTCGGTGCTGACGAAAGTGACGGCAGAAGGCGCGACGGTGAGAAACGCGAAAGGCGAGGAGGTCTTCGTCGAAGCCGACACTGTCATCGTGTCCGGGCCGCGCAAGGCGAACCACGACCTGTTCCACGAATTCCAGTGGATGGTCGACGAGCTGCACGGCGCTGGCGACGCGGTGATCGCGCGCGGACTCGACGCCGCGATCCACGAAGGCTACCGGCTCGGCGTGCGGATCTAAGCCGGCGCCGTCACGCAAACGGCAGTGCAGCCGCACCCAGACAGCGGGCGCGGTTGCACTGCCCACTCGAAAACGGAAGGAGACCGAACTGATGCAATTTCTGCAACCGCCCGGATGGGCACGTCCCAAGGGCTATTCAAACGGCATCGTCGCCAGCGGGCGCATGGTGTTCGTCGCCGGCCAGGTCGGCTGGGATGAACAGGAGCAGTTCCGCAGCGACGATCTCGTCGCCCAGGTCCGCCAGGCCTTGAGCAACATCGTCGCGGTCCTCGCCGCAGCCGACGCGCGCCCGGCCCACATCGTGCGGATGAACTGGTATCTCGCGGACAGCGTCGAGTACAACGCCCGTCTGGCCGAAATCGGCGCCGTGTACCGCGAGCTGATCGGCAAGCATTTCCCGGTGATGACGGCGCTGCAGGTCGCCGGCTTCGTCGAGAAGGGCGCGAAAGTCGAGATCGAGGTCACGGCGATGCTGCCGGCCTGAACGGGACGCGACGAGCCCGGCGCACGCGCGCCGGGCGGCGCCGAGGACGACGAGATGAACGATGCGATTCTGGATTGCGCGCGCTGGAAAGCGATGCTCGACCGCGAGGGGCTCGCTGCGGCCGACGCGTCGGTCGGTGTGCTGACGAAGCACGATTTCGCCGCGCGCCGCGGCAGCGTGCTCGTCTGGCGCGGTACCGGCGACGGCGCGAGCGTCGCATTGCGCGGCTACGACGGCGAGTTCGGCGACGACGTCGCGATGCTGCTTGTCGCCGACCGCGACGCGCTCGCCGAGCTCCTCGCCGACGGCCTCGCGCAGGTCGCGCCGCTCGTGCGCTGCGGCAAGCTGCACCCTTACATGCTGAGGACGCTCGAAGCCCTCGAAGATGCCGGCCTGTCCGATTTCGTCGAGGACTTCGGGCTCGTGTTTCCACGGCACTGACGCCGCATGCGCGGTTGCGCGAGCGCGCGCACACGGGCAAGATGGTTGGAAGTCAAACAAACGGCACTGCAGCCATGAGCCTTTCCGAAGACATCGATCCGGTCGCAGTCATCGGCGGGTCGCGTCCCGCGCTGGCGCGCGCGCTGACCTCGATCGAAAACGCCCGGCCCGGCGCCGCCGAACTCCTCGCGAGTCTCGCGTCGCACCGCGGCCGTGCCCACGTCGTCGGCATCACCGGTGCGCCGGGAGCCGGCAAATCGACGCTGATCAATGCGCTCCTCGGTGAATTGCTCGCGCGCGGCCGGCGCATTGCGGTCGTCGCCGTCGATCCGTCGAGCCCGGTCACCGGCGGCGCGCTGCTCGGCGACCGCGTGCGGATGGGCGGGCACGGCGCCGACGAGCGCGTCTTCATCCGCTCGCTGTCGTCGCGCGGCCACCTCGGCGGCCTGTCGCGCACGACCGCGCAACTCGTCGATGTGTTCGACGCCGCGGGCTTCGATGTCGTCGTCGTCGAGACGGTCGGCGTCGGGCAGTCCGAAGTCGAGATCGGCCGCGTCGCCGACACGAAGGTCGTCGTGTGTCCGCCGGGACTCGGCGACGAAGTGCAGGCGATCAAGGCGGGCATCCTCGAGATTGCCGACATCCTCGTCGTGAACAAGGGCGACTCGCCGCTCGCCGCGCGCACGATGCTCGACCTGCAGACGAGCGGCGGACTGCAGCGCGACGAACACTGGACGGTGCCGGTGCTGCGCACGGTCGCGACGAGCGGCGAAGGGATCGCCGAACTCGTGGAGCGGATCGACGCGCACGCGCACGCGCACGTCATCGGCATCGGGCGGCGGCTGCGCGCCGCGACCCCTTCGGGGGCGAGCGACGCGATGCCGGCGGCGCCCGCGACCGACGACGAACTTTTCGAGCAGCTGCGGCGCTGGCGTACGGCGGGCCGTGGCGTCGCCCTCGCGACCGTGGTGCGGACCTGGGGTTCGTCGCCGCGCCCCGAAGGCAGCCATCTCGCGGTCGAGGAGAGCGGGGCGTTCCTGGGCTCGGTGTCCGGCGGCTGCATCGAGGGCGCCGTCATCAGCGAAGCGAAAGAGGTCATCGCCGACGGCACGCCGCGCCTGCTGGAGTTTGGCGTCAGCGACGAGCAGGCGTGGGAGGTCGGCCTCGCGTGTGGCGGCCGGGTGCAGGTCCTCGTGGAGCGGATCGAATGAAAGCGACGATGTTCGAGCAGCTTCTCGCCGATCGCCGCGCGAAGCGGCCGGTGGCGGTGGTCACGCGGCTTGCCGACGGCGAAGAGGCACTGGTGCACGAAGAGGAAAGCGAAAGCGAAAACCAGGACGGATTTTCCGGCGCGCTGGCGCTGACGCCGGAGCAGCTCGCCGAGACGCGCCAGCGCCTGCGTGCCGACCGCAGCGGCGCACTGGCGTCGGCCGACGGCGCGCTGTTCGCGCGCTGCCACGTCAGCGCGCCGCGGCTCGTCATCGTCGGCGCGGTGCATATCGCGCAGGCGCTCGCGCCGATGGCCGCGATCGCCGGCTTCGAAGTGATCGTCGTCGACCCCCGGCGCGCGTTCGCGACGCCGCAGCGCCTGCCGGGCGTCAGCGTGACGACCGAATGGCCCGACGAGGCGCTGGAGCGGCTCGGCATCGACGCGCAGACCGCCGTCGTCACGCTGTCGCACGACCCGAAGCTCGACGATCCGGCGCTGATCGTCGCGCTGCAGAGCGACGCGTTCTACATCGGTTCGCTCGGCAGCACGCGGACCCACGCGAAGCGCGTCGCGCGGCTCGCCGAGGCCGGGCTGGAGGAGGCGATTGCCCGCATCCATGCGCCGGTCGGGCTCGATCTGGGCGGGCGCGCACCGGCCGAGATCGCCGTCGCGATCCTCGCCCAGGTGGTGCAGGCGAGGCATCGCGCAAGATGACCGGAGCACGCCCGGAACGGACCCGCCACGGTCCTGGAGACCCCCATGATTTTCGGTGAATTCGACACGGATGCGGCTGCGGGCGTGATGCTCGCGCATACCCTGAAGGCCGGCGGCAGGACGCTGAAAAAGGGCCGCACGCTCGTCGATGCCGATCTCGCGTGGCTGCGCGAGGCGGGCATCGACACCGTCCTCGGCGCGCGCCTGGCGCCCGGCGATGTCGCGGAAGACGCCGCCGCGGCGCAGATCGCGGCGCTGCTGACCGGGCCGGATACGAATGCCGCGACGCGCCCGCCCTACACCGGCCGCTGCAACCTGCACGCGTCGCTGCGCGGCGTCGTGCAGGTGGACATCGAGCGCATCGACCGCCTCAACCTGCTCGACGAGGCGGTCGCGATCGGCACGCTGCCGCAGCACGCGGTGGCACGCCCGGGCCAGGTCGTCGCGACCGTCAAGATCATCCCGTTCGCGGTGCCGGCGAGCCTCATCGAGGCGTGCCGCGAGATCGCCTCGGCCGGCCCGCTGCTGCGCGTCGCCGAGTTGAAGCCGCACCGCGTCGCGCTGATCATGAGCGAGCTTCCCGGCATGAAGGAAAGCATCTTCGCCGGAACCGTCGCCGCGACGCGCCATCGCCTCGACGCGCTCGGCAGCCGCCTCGCGCTGGTGCTGCGCTGCGCGCACGAGCGCGCGGCGCTCGAAGCGATGGTGCGCCAGGCGCTCGCATCCGGCTGCGAGCTGGTGCTCGTCTGCGGCGCGACGGTGGCGAAGGACCGCAACGACATCGCGCCCGCGGCGGTCACGGCCGCCGGCGGGCGGATCGACCATTTCGGCATGCCGGTCGAGCCGGGCAACATGCTCGTGCTGGCGCATGTCGGCAGCGTGCCGGTCGTGATCATGCCCGGCTGCGGCCGCTCGCGGCGCACGAACGGACTCGATTGGGTGCTGCAGCGGCTGCTCGCCGGGCTCGCCCCGACGCGCGAGGACATCATGCGCCTGGGCGTCGGCGGCCTGATCCGCAGTCCGCTCGAAGCGGAAGACGCCGCGGGAGAAGACGCGGAGGACGGCGACAGCGAAGGTTCCGCAGCGCCGCCGCCCCGGCCGGGCGCCCCGCGCGTCGCCGCGCTCGTGCTGGCGGCCGGACAGTCGTCGCGCATGGGCGCCGCCAACAAGCTGCTGATCGAGGTCGGCGGCGTGCCGATGGTGCTGCGCGCCGTCAATGCGGCCCGCGCGTCGCGCGCCGCGTCGGTGACGGTCGTCGTCGGCCACGAAGCCGAAGCGGTCGGGACGGCGCTCGCGACGAGCGGGGCGACGCTCGTCGATAACCCGGACCATGCGCAGGGCATGTCGAGCTCGCTGCGCCACGGCATCGCGGCGCTGCCGGACGACATCGACGCGGTGATCGTGCTGCTCGGCGACATGCCGCGGATCACCGCCGAACATGTCGATCGCGTCATCGCGGCCTTCGACCCCGCGGCCCCGTCGATCGTCATGCCCGAGAAGGACGGCCGCCGCGGTAATCCGATTCTGTGGCCGCGCGAGTTCTTCGCCGCGATGGCGGGCATCTGCGGCGACCAGGGCGCGCGCGGCCTCATCGAACATAACGCCGACCGCGTGAAGCGGATCGCGATCGACGACGACGCGATCTTCGTCGATGTCGACCGGCCCGGCGATCTCGCGCAGGCCGAAGCGTCGCTGGTCGCGGCGTCCGGCAGCGGCATGGTCGAGGAGCCCGTCACGTGATTGAGGCCCTCTACAACCAGCGCATCAAGGAACTCGCCGCGGCCGCGTGCGGCGCCGGCAGGCTCGACGCGCCGTCGGGCTCGGCGATGCGCGACAGCCCGGTGTGCGGCGACCGCGTGCGCATGGAAGTCAGCGTCGCCGACGGGCGTATCGTCGCGCTCGCCCACGAGGTGAAAGGCTGCCTGCTGTGCCGCGCCGCAGCGTCGGTGATCGGTCTGCACGGCGTCGGCCTGTCCGCGGCCGACTCCGAGGCGCTGCGCGCCGGGGTCGCGGCGATGCTCGCCGGCGGCGAGCGGCCGGACGGGTGGGCCGAACTGGCGGTGTTCGAGCCGGTGCGCCAGCACCGCAGCCGCCACGGCTGCGTGCTGATCCCGTTCGAAGCCCTCGCGAAGGCCGTCGCCGCAGGCTGAGGAAGCGGCGCGCAAGCCGGGCGCGCTGTGACAGAATGCGCTTCGTTTCCATCACAGCAAGGGCAGGAAAATGGTCATTTCAGGGTTTGAAAGCCTCCTGGAGGCTGCGCGGCAGCAGCCCGAACCGCAGCGGCTGCTGTTCGTTTTCGCCCGGGCGGAACTGCCCGAAGGCGCGACGCTGGAAGAGAAGCGCCGCTTCGAAAACGGCCAGGGCGGCGCGCTCGCCCCGGTGATGTACGTGGACAAGAAGACCGACAAAATCCACAGCTTCGCCGAGCTGGTCGAGGAATCACGCCGCATGGGGAAACCCTGGGACATGGTGTTCGTCGGCTGCCTGGGCGGGCAGGGAGATCAGGAACCGAGCGACGAGGCGACGCAGAAAGCGCTGGAATCCATGATCAAGTCGATCCAGGGCGGCCTGGTCAGCCATCTGCTGATGTATCGCCCGGACGGGGAGCAGGTCCGGCTGCCCTGATCGGCCGACTTGGGGGGAACAAGGCTACGGTACAAGAGTCATCGACCGGCTGGCGACCGACCTGCGCGATGACTGCCCCGCAATTCGGTCAGCGCCCGACATGGCCGAGGGCGACGGCCGGAGCGCGATGCCCGCCTCCGGTGTTGAAGTAGATCAGGTCTACGGTCTTCATCCATTCTCCGGGATGCCTGGTATCGGGAGATCCAGGGTGTGCAGCAGACGGCTGCAAAATTCTTCGGGCGAGGACATGATGCACTCCTCCGGGATGCTGAAGACGTTCTTCAGGCGCTGCCGATCTTCGGCACCGTAGGCCACCACGAAGGGACACATGGCCGCTCCGATCGCCGCCCTGTAGTCGCTGTACTCGTCGCCGCACGCGTACGCACGGGCCGGATTGATCGCATAGCGTTCCCGTGTGCGCCTGAAGTGCAGCGTCTTGTCCTCGCGCAAAGGGAGGCAGATGAGAAAGTCAAATTCGCGTGTGTCGATCCCGTGCCGGCGGAAGAGGCAGGTCAGCGTTTCCTGCGGCTCAAAGGTGACGTTACGGGTCACCACGCCGACGCGGACGTTCGGTGTTGCCAGAAGCGTGTGCAGCAATGAGTCGATTCCGGGGTACAGGCACGCCTCGTGGCGATAGAATTCGGTCAGCGTCGATAGCAGGCGCGTGCGGTTCTGTTTGCCGAACTGACGCCGCAGATTGTTCGGAAATTCGCGCAGGCCGCCAAGGTACTTAAATAGCTTGCGACGCTTCTGGAAGCGATCGAGGTGACCGAGAGCCATGCCGTGGCGCTGGAAACTTTGTTCAACCGCATGAAAGGCGTCGATGGTCGTGCCATCGGCATCGAAGATCACCAAACGATCGTGATTGGGATAAATCGGCACGTGGCCACGCTAACTGATCAGTGTGACAGAAGGATGTTGTAGCAGCCTTCCCGCGAGGGGCGGTTGGCGCCTGCAGGCGCCTGTGGTTTCCGGCGCTTCCGAAGGGCTCGCGTCACCGCCCGAGCGAGGTGCAAGTGCTGTCGGTGGTGGCTGGCGCAAGCGGAGCATCTGCAAAGGATGCGAAAGGCAAGAGAAACGGTGTCAGGAAACCGAAGCTGGTGCGCGACAGCTTCACTTTCCCGGAGATGGATAGAAAAAAATCCCTGCGCAACGTCATCCGTTGCGCAGGGATCGGGCAGAGGAAGGTCAGATGCTAGCCGGTCGGCTCCAGATAGCTCCCGTTCCGGATGGCTCCTGTTACAGAGGGTGCGGCTACGCCAAACTTTGTGTCAGGCCGACTTCCTTGTCGGACGGGAAGTTTCTTCCTGCGATTCCGTCGAGCCTTCCTGGGCGGATTCGCCGCTCCCTGTAGCACGCTTGGCCACCTGGAGCGCGGATATTACTGCGGCGAAGGCGAGCTCCGATCCGGCCGGCACGGACTTTGCCGCCTTGTCGAGGTTTCTCGTGATCTCCCGATTGAACTCTGCGATCTGCGGCTCGACGAGTTGCAGGATCGCCTGGTGCCCTTCGGTGGCGATCTCGTTCGCGCTACGGATGTACGCGAGTGCATTGTCGATGACGGATTGGCCCAGCGATGTTTCGTGCGTGAAGATCTCTCCGGTGTTCCTGGCGTCCAGCATCGCACTGGCACAGCTGGCCCCGTCGTGCAACATGGACCGCGACGTACTAAAGTTCAGCGCCGTCAGATGCGCGGTACTGTTGAAGGCTACATTGAGCATGGCCGTCATCGTGTCGAAGCTGGCGATACTGGTATTGGCGAATTTTTCAGCGGCGGCGATCATCGAAAGCTCCATTGGCAAGCGGTTGCAATCAGAGGGCGACTCCGTGCGATCCTGCGTGGCAGGAGCACGTCGATCTTCATAGCAGACTGACGTTATGGAATTGTTGTCATCGGTCGAGCGAAGGGCGGAGTTCGTAGTCGACCACGACAGGGTGTCAGCCACAGCGTCGATTTACCCGTCACATGTGGGTTCAAAGCAATAATCGCCTTTCCTGCATGGACAGGAATAGCCGTTTTGCTCTCTGGCGCGCAAGATCACGGTTGATTTGGGTTTGCTGCCTGCCGAACGCGTCACGTTCAGCGATGCTGCCCTGCGCGGCCTCGATTGAGCGCCGGCAGCGCCACCGATAACCGTGCCGGGTGAGATAGCGGCACATCTCGTCGCGTGGGTGGTAAATGCGGCAGCAGTGGCAAAATAGCGTCTCCGACATCGAATTCAGGCTTTTCATGCGTTCGAATTGGTTTCGGTCCCGGTATTAACGGCATCCGGCTGCCACGGATAGAGCCAGGCGTCGACGAACACTTCATCGATGATTCGTTGCAGATCGAAGAATCTCCACCTCATTGGCGCTCCCGGGTGTCTGCGATGACTGACCCTGCCCACCCTATCAACGGAACATGGCAATCTCGTTTCAGTAGGACGACGCATGCGCGAGGCGGGAAGGCTGATCGGCGGGCAGCGGATCAGCTCCCGCTTGCCTTGGTTCTGCGGTAACCGGAACAGCGCGATGGAAATTGAGAGCCAGGCGCTGACTTGTGGTCGACACGCGATCGAAAAACTCGGTCAGTCTTTCAGGGATCGGCCTTGACGCCGATGGCAATGGTTGGATGCAGCTCCGGTAATGCAAAGATGTCGGCTCTGACCGTCTCCGCTTCGGTCCACTGACGGCGGGGAGCAGCGCTGTCGTAGACGACCAGTACCGACCGGACCTGATCGCCGTCGTCCGCCAGCAGCGTGATTCCTTCCGCGTGGTCCATGCCTGCCTCATCGCCTTGGCCATATGGAATTGCGCCGAGCAACTCGAGGTCGTCGCGGCAGACCGCAGCTTCCCGCGGGGAGTTGGCGCCATCAGGCCAGCGGAAAAGCTTCACGGGGCCATCCAGTTCCATCGTTGGCCCCGCCAGGATCAGCAGATCCTCGCCATGGACGCACAGGTCGCGGATTCCCAAACCATCCAATTGGAGAAAGTGTTTCAGGTAGGGCTGCTTGTCAGGCACGAATTTCATCAGTTTCAGGGCGCGGGGATTGTCGGCGACCTCGATCGGCAGGATTTCGAGGATCACTGCCCATCCGCGCAGGACCGGTCCGCGCAAGCCCAGCAGCAGACGTTCGCCGACGACCGCCAGTCCTTCGATGTCGAACCCGTTGTCCTTGCCTGGAACGCTGAGGAACGGGCGCAGATGGATGTCCTCGACCAGCGCGCCCATCAGATCGTTCCCCTTCGCATCACCGCGCAGGATTGCCGCGGTGCGCATTTCCCCGTCGAGCTTCACCTTCTTTCGGGGAACCGGGCCGTCGCCCTCGTCAACGATGGGAATACGGGCCAGCAGGAAGCGATTACCGTCCCGGCTGAGCTTTGCCAGGCGCTTGGCACTTCGTCGCGGCGAGTCGTCGTCTCGCGGCCGCGTGCGCTTCAGGCTGTGTGAACCGACCAGCCACAGGTAGTCCCCACTGAAGTCGATGCCTTCGATGTCGGCTTCGTCGATTTCGCCGGAATCCGAACGCGGGATCGGAAGCTTGAGATAGTCGTGCAGCGCAAACTGCCGGTGGTCCGCGAAGCGCGGCTCGTGCTTGTCACTCCCCTTCGAAAGCGTGAGTCGCTCTATCGTGATTGTCTCGTCGTTCGCCAGCCACAGGTTGTTACCTGTCCGCGCAACGACAGATAGCCCTTGCCGCAAGGCCTTGCGCCCGCCGAGCATGCTCAACCTGCGGTCGAACTCCAGTGTCGCACCACCGATCTGCTTCATGAGTAGGAACCTCACGCTTGGGAAGCTGATTGAAACACGAACGAACTGGTCGCGAGCGCCACTTTGCCTTGGGGGAGAACGAGCCCGCTGGAATCAGCAGTGAAACCAGCGACGCTACGCCATCTCCATTGCTTTAGATCGAGGCGTCTCGCTGCTACGGCTCAGTTCGGACTGCGGGTTTCGATCAGGCGACGGTAGAGCAGGGCCAGCCTTGAGGCCATGGTCTGGTCCGACCACTCGCGCGCGTACACGCGTGCTTCGCTCGCAAGGCGTGCCCTCTGCACTTCGTCGATAAGCAGCCGACAGAGCTGTTGTGCAAAGCCTGCGACGACATCCGGGGCAATGCACGCACCGCGTTCGGGCGCAAGAATGCTGCGAGTCCCCATGCAGGCCAGCGCAAGCACCGGCAAGCCGGCAGCCATGGCTTCGAGCAGGACCAGTCCCTGGGTCTCGGTGCGCGAAGCGAAAACGAACAGGTCAGCCGCTGCATAGCAATCGGGCAGGTCTTCGGCGCGATCGAGATAGCCGATGAAGCGGACCGCGTCGCTCAGACCACGGGCTTCCACACTGCGCCGCAAGCTCGGCTCCGCGGGCCCTTCACCCGCAATCATCAGCAGCAGCCGAGGCAGCGTCGCCCGGGCATGCTCGATGACGTCGATCAGGAATGCGATGTTCTTCTCGTGCGCTACGCGCCCCACGAATAGGGCAACTGGCTGATCCTCGGGAATCCCCAGCTTCAGACGGAAGCGTCGGCGCTCACCATGGGCGAATGCCTGAATCGGAATGCCCGTGGGCAGGACCTCGATGGGGCTCCGGACCCCATAGGCAGTGAGGCGCGCCTGCATCGCCTGCGAGGGGGCAATGACCTGATCCACCATATTGCACTGGGCGCGCGAGAAACCCCGGGCCACAATCCCGGTGAGCTTTCTCGGCAACAGTGGGACGTAATGGTGCAGATATTCCTCGAACAGCGTGTGGTAGGTGGCGAGTGCAGGCAGGCCGAGTTGTCGTGCAAGGCGGATGCCCGCGTAGTGGGCCACGAAGGGTGTCTGGATATGCAGCAAATCGACACCGCGGCGCCGCAGTGCCTCACCTTGCGCGAGACTCGCGCGAAAGCTCATCAGCCGATCCTCGGGATCGCGCAGCACGGGTCGGGCAGGCAAACGGATAACGTCGTCAAGGTCAGGTTCGGCGCCATAGCGGGGGGCGATCAGGACGCTGTCTACCCCTTGTCGTGCAAGCTCGGTGCGGAATGTGTCGATTGACGTCGAAACGCCATTGACTCGTGGGAAATAGACGTCCGAGATCAACGCTACGCGCATGCCATGCTCCGCTGTCGAAGCACGCAATCCTAGTCGCCGACTGTGTCGCTGCCATTTCCGTGCAGTAGCGGGACGATTACAGAGCGGCATCCTTGGATTTTGGCATGACGCAGGCCCGCCATGCCGGATGTTCAGGCGTGACAAACGACGAGACCCAAGGCTGGCGCGGCAGGCGGATTGCTGCACTGCCCGCCGCCGCTGCGAGGCCGGGCCCGTTACAAGATGTACGAGCCCTTGATGCGACCTTCGAAGATCGCCATGTTGATACCGAAGTCGTCCACGGTTCCGGTGCTCGTGCCATCGACGGTCACCGCCACGGAGCGTCCGCCCCATATTTCGTGCAGTTCCTCGCGCGACAACGAACGGATCGCCCCGCCTTCCTCGCCTTTCTGTTTAGTGGTGACCGGCAGGTCCCCGATGGTCAGCTTTGACATGACATTTCTCCTCGTCCGGATCATTGAAGTTTCGACTGAGCCGGTGCAGCGCTCGATTGGACTTCAGCACGAGGTGTGCCAATAGGTCCGTGGATTGGGAGAGGCGGCCAAACGTCTGAAAATACGATGAAAATATTGTTTTCGCGAATTTCGTCCCGGTTTTCGGGGTGGGGGTGACGGGAGCATCCCGCCACTTTTCGGCGATCCGTTCGATGAAACCCGACACTTGTGCCGATCGATTCGCTTTTCCCCGCGCCGGACGAGCCGCGATCTTCCGGCGACGATGTCGCCTCGTTCCGGAGCGGTCCCGGCGTGTGAGCCTTGCCCCCTCCGCCCTAGCGCTTGCCGCCGCCGCGCGACAGGCTCGGGCCCGCGAGGATCGTGCCGAAGCGCGCGAGGTAGATCACGAACGCGGCGCTCCACAGCAGCGCCGCAATCGCGACCGCCCACGCGCCGAGTTCGTGGACTGTCACCGCGAGCCGGACCAGGGCCGCAGCGAACAGCAATAGGCCCGCGATGCGCATCGCGTTCGGCAGTGCGAGCGGGCGGCCGGTGTGGCGCAGGCTCACGCGCACCATCAGGCCGACCATCATCATGCCGAGGCTGCCGACGGTGAAAGCGTGCAGCCACGCGGCTTCCGCGACGACGCCGGTGAGTTCCGCGGCGGCTTTCAGCGCGAAGGCGAAGATCAGCCACGCGAAGCCGAGGTGCATGACGAGGACGAGCGGCACATCGGCGACGCGCCAGCCCTGCCAGCGCGCGACACGCCAGGCGTGGATCGAGGCGCAGGCGAATGCCGCGGCGCCGGTCCAGTGTGCCGGCGCAGCGGCCAGATCGAGCACGGCGAGCACGACCACGACGACGACTGCCGCGGCATCGAGGCCGGGATGGAACGGCGCCTGGTCGCCGCGGCCTTTCTCACGCAGCGCGTTGCCGGTGAAGATCGGCGTGAGGAGGCCGCCTTTCAGCACGTACAGCACGATCACCGCATAGATGCCGGCGCGCAGGCCGAGGCCGGCCAGGGCCGGGTCGGTCCCGGCAATTCCGGCGTGATAGGCGAGGTTGGCGCCAAAGAGCGCGGCCAGGATTGGCAGGAGCAGCAGGTAGAGTGGATTTGCCGCGCGCCACAGTTGCGGCGCGAGCATGACGAACATCGCGGGGAAAAGCAGGCTGTCGGCGACGGTGACCGACAGCGGCGGCAGCCACGGCGTCGTCCAGCTCGCGAGCCGGCCGGCGAGCCACAGCGCGACCAGCAGCGCGAGCCGGCCGCCGCGGATTTCCGGCGTGCCGGCCCAGCTCGGCAAGGCGGTCAGCACGATGCCGGTGATGATCGCGGCGGCGAAACCGAAGAGCATTTCGTGTCCGTGCCACAGCGCGAGCGGCGTCGTGGCCGAAACCGGCATGCCCCACGCGCCGAGATACGCGCCCGCCCAGACTGCCATCAGCAGCGGTGCATAGAGCGCGCCGAGCAGGTAGAACGGTCGGAAGGCGCTCGCCCACACGGGGGCCGACAGGGACGGGAATGGCGGCGGGGGCATGGGCGGAGCGGGAAATTCGTCGAGGGGCTTCATTCTATTCGGCCCCGGGCGCGGCAGCGTGCGCAACGAACATGACGGCGGCGCGTGGCCGAGCGGCTTTCGATCCGCGGTGCCTCAGGCCGCGGCATAACCCGGCCGGCGGGTTTCTTCCAGCGGCGTGAAAGGCCCGCGGAGAAGGCCCGCGAGCTGGGCGTCGAGCGCCTGGCCTTCCTCGTCGGCGAGCGCCGCCTCGCGCAGCCGGTGCAGCGTCGCGGCGGCGTCGGCCCGGCCGAGCAGCTGGTCGGCGGCGTCCATCAGGTGGGTGAAGCGTCTGTCGCCGCGGTCGTGCGTGCCGCTGTAGCCCTTGATCAGCCGGCGGCACTCGAGCACCTCGACGGCGAGCGCGTAGTCGGCAGGCGCGATGCGCGTCGCGCGGGCCAGCCAGTCACGCAGATGCGCGGTCTCGACCTGATGGCGCAAGGTGCCGCGGCGAAACCGGCGCATGCCGGCCGCGCAGTACAGCGCGAGGAACCCCATCAGCGTTCCGCTCCGCACGCGACGGCCTTTCTCGACATGGCGGCGGACGAAGCTGCTGAACGCTTTCGAGCGCTCGAGCTGGCGACCGAGGCCGGCCGGCAACGCGCCGCAGATTTCCTCGAGGCGCGGGTGCATGAATTCAGTCGTGTAGACGAGCTGGTCGGGTTTCGCGCCGACCTCGTCGCGCACGCGCGCAAAGCGGCTGCCGCGCGTCTTGAGGTCGGCGACGCGGATCACGTCGTCGTAGCTCATCGCGACCGCGACGTGCCGGGCGGCCGCGCGCGTCAGCGCCCAGTCGTTCGCGCCGCCGCTGCGTTCATCGAGCTCGCGCAAGGTGCCCAGCGTGCGCAGGTATTCGGCAGCGTAGGCGATGTCCTGGAAGTCGATCAGGCGGCGCAGGCCGGCGATGAGCATCGGCTGCGCGACCGCCGGAAAGTCGCGTGTCACGGCGTCGAGCAGCGCCTGCGCCTGCGGGTTGGCCGCGCGCTCCGGCACCTGCGGCGGCGGGCGCGACGTGTCGATCGGCGCAACGTCCGCGGGAGCCTGCGCGGCCGCGTCGAAGCCGAAGGCGAAGGCGCGCAGGCTCGCCTCGACGCCGACGCCGCCTTCGCGGATCGTCTGCTCGAACGCGGTGCGCGCGAACGGCAACGCATTGGCGCCCGCGATCGCCCCGAACAGGCTCGCCGAGATCACGCTGCCGGCGCGCTCGGCCATCTGCTGCAGGTCGAAGCACAGCAGCCGCTTCGCCGCCGCACGCCCCGCGTCGACGACCTTGTTCGGGTCGGCGATGCCGTTGCCCGGCGCGGCTTTCTCGGCGACCGCGTAGCTGCGGTGCGTCGAGGTGATCAGCGTCGTGCGGTCCGGCGTCACGAGGCCGCGCTGCATCGCCCGCCCGGCTTCCATCAGCTCGGCGGCGACGACGAGATCAACGTCGCCGGGCGTCGGCATCATCGCGAGCACCGGCGACCGGCCCGCGGCTTGCGCCGCCGACTCGGGCAGCAGTTCGAGGTAATAGACGGTCGCGCCGGTGCGCTGCGCGACACCCGGCACCGAGCTCGTCTGCGCCCACCAGCCGGCGCGCTCGGCCATCTCGACGATCCAGTCGGCGAGCACGCCGCCGCCCTGGCCGCCCATCGCGAGGATCGCGATCCTGATCGGCGTGCCGGGGTGAAGAGTGATGCGGTTCATCATGGTTTCCTCACAGCGCGCAGCGTGCGAGACGCGCGGCGCGACGGCGTTGCAGGAAGCCGATCGCCGCGCCGCGCACGCGCGCGAGCAGGCGGTCGCGCCGCGTCGGGTTGTGGATGATGTCGGCGCGGTAGAACGACGGGCACAGCACAGCCGCATCGGCGACTTCGCCGCAGTTGCCGCAGCCGACGCAACTGCTGTCTACGTGCGCGACCGGATCTTCTTTCAGCGGGTCGCCGCTGTCCTTCAACGTCAGCGACGGGCAGCCTGACAGGCGGATGCAGGCGTGGTCGCCGCTGCAGACATCCGCATCGACGCCGAAACGCTCCTTGACGACGCGCTCTCCGGCCTTCACCGCACTGTTGAAAAGCGGCTTCACCCGGCGCTGTCTGTTCAGCATGCATTCGGACTGGGCGATGATGACTTTCGGGCCCGGCTCCGGTGTCGTCAGCGCCTCTTCGAGCGCGTCGCGCAGCCGTGCGACGTCGTAAGTGCGGTCGATGACCCGCAGCCACTTGACGCCGACGCCGCGCACCGCGGCCTCGATCGGATTGTTCGTCGCGCGGTTGGGGTTGTCGGCGCGCGACGACAGGACGTCCTGGCCGCCGGTCGCCGAGGCGTAGAAGTTGTCCACGATGACGATGACGCCGTCGTACTTGTTGAACACCGCGTTGCCGATTCCGGAGGTCAGTCCGTTGTGCCAGAAGCCGCCGTCGCCCATCACCGAGATCGAGCGCCTGCCGCCCTTGACGTTGAACGCCGCGCTCGACGCCGCGCCGAGGCCGTAGCCCATCGTCGTCGCACCGAGGTTGAACGGCGGCAGGATCGAGAACAGGTGGCAGCCGATGTCGCACGAGATGTGGTGTTCGCCGAGGTCGGCCTCGACGAGCTTCATCGCGGCGAAGATCGGCCGCTCCGGGCAGCCGGTGCAAAACCCCGCAGGGCGCGCCGGCACGACGGTCGCGAGCGCCGCGATCTTCGGGTGGAAGCGCAGCGGCACGGCGGCCGGCTGCGGCGGGGAGGCCACTGCGGTCGGCGCGGGGGCAAGGGCGTGCGGCGCGTGCGCGGCGAGGAAGGCCTGGATGCCGTCGCGCATGACTTCGGTCGTGTATTCGCCGGCCATCGGCAGCACGTCCTTGCCGGCGAGCGCGGTCGCACAGCCCGCGCGGCGCAGGATCGCGTGCAGGTTCTGCTCGATGAAGTCCGGCTGGCCTTCCTCGATCAGCAGCACGGCACGCCTGGTCTCGCAGAATTCGAGCACTTCGGCGTCGATGACCGGATACGTCACGTTCATCACGTACAGCGGAATCCGCGTGTTGCCGAACGAATCGGCCAGCCCGAGGAGCTGCAGCGCGCGGATCACGCCGTTGTAGAGGCCGCCTTGCAGGATCAGGCCGATATCCGAAAAATCGCCGTCGAAGAACTCGTTGAGCTTGCGTTCGCGGATGAACTTCACCGCCGCCGGCCAGCGCTCGCGGACTTTCTCGTGCTCGTGCGTGAAGGACGCCGGCGGCAGCACGATGCGGCCGACGTCGCGCTTCGGATGCTCGAGCGCCTCGGCGAGCGTGAAGGCCGGGCGGCGGTTCTCGCGCGTGATGAAGCGGCCGTGCACGTGGCATGAGCGGATGCGCATCTGGAGCATCACCGGCGTGTTGCTCGCTTCCGACAGCTCGAAGCCGTCCTCGACCGCCTGCACGATCGATTCGAGGTTCGGGCGCGGGTCGAGCAGCCACATCTGCGACTTCATCGCAAACGCATGCGAGCGCTCCTGCATGATCGACGAGCCTTCGCCGTAGTCCTCGCCGATGATGACCAGCGTGCCACCGATGACGCCGCCCGACGCGAGGTTCGCCAGCGCGTCGGACGCGACGTTCGTGCCGACGGTCGATTTCCACGTCACCGCGCCGCGGATCGGGTACATCACCGACGCCGCGAGCGTCGCCGCCGCGGTCGCCTCGGACGCGCTCGCCTCGAAATGCACGCCGAGTTCGTCGAGGATGTCCTTCGCGTCGGCAAGGACGTCCATCAGGTGCGAGATCGGCGAACCCTGGTAGCCCGCTACATAGCCGACGCCCGACTGCAGCAGCGCCTTCGTCACCGCGAGGATGCCTTCGCCGCGGAACTCCTCGCCGGCGGGGATGCGCAGCTGCCCGACTTCCTTCTTGAACGAGCGCTCAGCCATGGTTCGAAACCGGGCTCGCCGGTTCAGCGGCCGCTGCCGAACAGCTCGCGAAGTTTCGCGACGTGCTGCGGGCTCGCCTGCTCGATGCCTTTCCAGCCGGCCTCGTATGCCCGGCTGCGGAACTGCGCGACCTGCTCGGCCGGAATCGGAACGCTCTCGATCTTTGCCGCGGCCTGCCGCGCCTTCTCCGCGTCGGCGGCGGCGAGATCGTCGACGTTGTGCGACTCGACCCACGCGACCTGTTTTTCGAGGAATGCGCGCTGCGCGTCGTCGAGCTTCTTCCAGGTGTTCTGGTTCATGTAGAAGCCGACTTCAACGTTGTAGAAGCCAGGCTCGATGCGGTATTTCGTCTTTTCCTGCCAGCCGAGATCGAAGATCCCGACCGACGGCCAGCCGTAGCCATCGACGACGCCGCGCTCGAGCGCGGTGAACACTTCGCCCGGCGGCACCTGCAGCGGCGTCGCGCCGAGCGACTGGAAGAACGCGCGATAGACCGGCACGCTGCGCAGCTTCAAGCCCGAAAAATCGCCGGCGCTGATCTTCTTGTTCGCGTAGATGTGGTATTGCAGCCCGTCGGAGACGCGCGCGAGCCACACCATGTTGCCCTTCTCGCGGTGGATGCGGTCGAGCAGCGCATGGCCGCCGTTCGCGCGCAGCTCGGCGATCGGTTTTTCGGCGAGCGAGCCGGCGATCGCTTCGGGTACCAGCGTCGCATGGAACACGCCGGTGGTATTGGCGAAGTCGACGACGCCGGCGCGCACCGCGTTGCCGACTTCGAGCGGCGGGATCGATTCGGGCCCGCCGACGACCTGGATCTTCACGAGGCCCTTGCCTTCGCGGTTGACCTTCTCGACGAAGGTCTTGAAGCGCTGGTTGAAGAACGTGTCCTGGCCGAAGGCGCTGACCGCCTTGAGCGTGACTTCCGCGGCGTGCGCACCGCCGCCGAGCAGTGCGATCAGGGCGCCGATGGCGAGTTTGCGGGTGGTGGGAGTCATCTTGTCGTTCTCCATAGGAGGTGGGGCGGGGCCGGGCCGGGCCGGAAAAGGGGCCGCGGGGTCAGTGCATCAGCCGCGGCAGGCCGACCGCGAGCCAGGGCAGGGCGACGATGAGGCCGAGCACGGCGACCTCGATCAGCACGAACGGCGTCGCGGCGGCGTAGATCTGGCGCAGCTGGATCGGCGGCGGGGCGACCGACTGCATCACCATCAGCAGCAGGCCGAACGGCGGCGTCAGCAGTCCGAGTTCCATCGACACCAGCATCATCACGCCGAGCCACACCGGGTCGATGCCGGCGGCGTTCGCGAGCGGCATGAAGAACGGCAGCGTGATCATCATCATGCTGATCTGGTCGATCACGCAGCCGAGCACGAGCAGGATCAGCAGCATGCCGAGCACGAGCATCAGCGGCGAGAGCTGCAGTTCGCTGATGACGCCGAGCAGGCCGCTGGTCGCGCCGGAGAAGCTCAGCAACTGCGCGAAGGTCGTCGAGGCGACGAGCACGAACAGGATCACGACCGACACCCGCGCGGTTTCGACCAGCGACTTGTGCAGCGCGCGCAGCGTCAGCGCGCGGTAGCAGATCGTCGCGGTCACCGACGCGACCGCGCCGATCGCGGCCGACTCGGTCGGCGATGCCCAGCCGCGAGCATGCTGCCGACGACCGCGGCGAAGATCGAAAACAGCGGCAGTACATCGCGCACGAACGGTTTCCAGCGCGCCCACGCGCCCGCCACCGGCGCGGCTTCGTCGATCGGTGCGAGTTGCGGATCGAGGCGGCAGCGGATGATGACATAGGCGAGAAAGCAGACGGCCATCAAGAGCCCGGGCAGGATGCCGCCAATCAGCAGCTGCGCGATCGAAATGCCTGCGAGGCTGCCAAGCATCACGGCGAGTGCCGACGGCGGGATCAGCATCGCGATGCCGCCGACGGCCATGATCGGCCCCATCGCCAGCGTCGGGTGATAGCCGCGCTTGAGCATCTCGGGCAGCATCACGCCGCCCATCATCGCAGTGTTCGCGATCGTCGAACCGGACAGCGCGGCGAACGTCGTCCCACCGAGCACCGACACCACCGACAGGCGCCCGGGCAGACGCGCGATCAGGCGTTCGATCGCCTCGATCGCGCGGAACGCGAGGCCGGTGTGGAACAGCACTTCGCCCATCAGCACGAACAGTGGGATCGGCGTCAGCGAGAAGCTGGTGATCGAACCGACCGAGTTACGCACGAGCTGGCCGAGTCCCGCCTCGCCGCCGAGAAAGACCCACGCGCCGACCAGGTTCACGCCGAGAAACGTGAACGCCACCGGAACGCCGATCGCCATCAGCCCGAACATCAGGCCGAGCATCAGCAGCAGTGCCCAGTACCATTCCATGTCAGGCCTCCCGCCGGGCCGCCCCAAGGGAGGCCTGCGCCCCCTTGGGGGGGTGAGGCAGGGGTTTCGCGGCGCAATGCGCCATGCCTGCCGAACGGGTCGGCTGTGCAAAGCCGACCCTCCTCGAACAAAGTGAGCGTGGGGGTTGTTTCACTTCAATTGCCTCCGGCGCCTGGCAGCGCGCGGACGAAGCGGCGCGCGAACTCGATCGCGAGCAGCGTGCACGCGAAGATCATCGGAATGTTCAGCCACCACTCGGGAATGACCAGCACCTTGAACACGAGGCTGCCCTGCGCGGCGGCGTCGCGGGCGACGGCGAGGGCCTGCCACGCGAGCACCGCGCAGATGACGAAGCACAGCAGGTCCGTGCCGAGTTCGAGGCGCAGCCGCAGGGGCGCCGAAACCTCGCGGACGAGGACGTCCACGCGGATGTGGTCGCCGAGATAGAGCAGCCACGGCGCCGCGACGAAAGTCGCGACCATCAGGATGTACTCGGTCATCTCGGTGCTCCACGCGATCGACCCGCCGCCGACGTTGCGTAGGGCGACGTCGGCGCACACCAGCAGCGCCATCGCGCCGAGCAGCAGCGCGGCGACAAGGCCGCAGGCGCTCATCAGATGATGGTAATAACAGCAGCGGAGCGAGCCGAACGAAACGGCCTGCCCGGCCGCTGCTTCCTGCAATGCCATGCTGAGCCCTCGCGGCGGTGCTGGATGGGAAACAAATTATTGGCGCATCCCGCGGTCTCCGTACCCCCCGGAAGGGGGGGCGGCGGCCGGTGATGGCCGGATTCGTGCCGGGCTTGCCCGACCGGCGCCTGGTTGCGAGATACCGGATGCCCGCCCTGCGCGGAACGCCGTTTGCTGATCGCAGTCTACGACCACAAAATCCAAGGAGGCAGCCATGCTTCTCAGGGCGAAGGGCGAATTGTTCGATCGACATCTCGTCGCCAGCGACGGCAGGATCGGCTCGGTGCGCGACGTGTATCTGGACGACGCGCGCTGGGTGGTGCGCTACCTCGAAGTCGAGGCGGGCGACGACGGCGTGGGCGGGCGCAAGGTGCTGATCTCGCCGTCCTCGATCCGGCGTGACGCCGGCAACGACCAGGAGGTCGCGGTCGCGCTAACCCGCGAGCAGGTGCGCAACAGCCCGGGGGCGGACCAGGACATGCCGGTGTCACGCCAGTTCGAGGAAGCGCACGCGCGCTACTACGGCTACCCGTTCTACTGGGACGGGCCTTACCTGTGGGGTTCGTCGCCGCACCCGGTCAGCGGCGGACCGTCGGTGACATCGACACCGCGAGGCGAGGTCGCCGGCGAGCGGGTGCGCGAGCTGAAGGAAGCCGAGCAGCGTGCCCGCGAGTCGCATCTTCGCAGCAGCGAGGAGGTGATCGGCTACCGCCTTGTCGCGACCGACGGGCCGGCCGGGCACGTCGAGGACTTCGTCATCGACGACAGCGACTGGAGGATCACGGATATCGTCATCGACACGCGCTGGCTGTCCGGCGACCACCTGCGGCTGCCGACCGACACCGTTGCGAAGGTCGACTGGGCGACGCGCGAAGTGCGCCTGAAGATTCCGCGCGCAGAGGTCGAGAAGGCACCGAAAGCGTAGACGGTCTACATGGGTGGCGGGGCCGGCCCGCCCGGGGCCGTCCGGCAAGAACTGCAGAGCCTTGAAAGAACTTCACCACCCACTTCCGGCCGTCCTCGCGCCCGCTGCGTCACCGCTGGCGGACACGTGCCAGACGACATTGCCGACGTCGTCCGCGACGAGCAGCGCGCCGCGAAGGGATGCTGAACGAGCCGGCACGGCAAATGATGAGACCGTGGCCGCCGGACGGAGCGGTTTTCGCTGCAACCAGCGGCATAAAGGAGGCCGCGATGTTCTATCGACTTACGAAGCTGCAGGGCTACTCGATCGATGCCGCCGACGGCACGATCGGCTGCGTCGAGGATGTGTACTTCGACGCCGAGTGGTGGGGTGTGCGCTATTTTGTCGTCAGGGCCGGGAACTGGCTGCGCGGGCGCGAGGTGCTGATCTCGCCGCGGGCGATTCGCCCGGGCGCCTGGAGCGGCGAAGCGATTCCGACGAACCTGAGCCGCGAGCAGATCGAGAAGAGCCCGCCCGTCGACACCGGGCACCCCGTCTCGCGACATTACGAAATGACGCATGCCGCCCATTACCGCGATGACCCTTACTGGAACGGCCCGCACAGCCGGGCCGGCGGCCCGTTCGGCATGTTGCTCGGAACGGCGCAACTGCAGCCGGGGAACGAGGGGCGCCAGTTGGAAGCCATTGCCGAACGCGAGATCGAGGCCGCTGAACGCTCTCATCTGCGCAGCGGCGCCGAAGTCGTCGGGTACGACATCGCGGCAATGGATGGCACGATCGGCACCGTCGAGGACTTCCTTATCGACGACGAGAACTGGAGCGTCGGTTACCTGCTCGTCGACAAGCGCAACTGGGTGGCGAGCGGGCACGTCCTGATCCCCGTCGAAGCGCTGGATTACATCGACTGGGGGGCGGGTTTGGTGCGGCTGACGATGACGCGGGACGAGGTCACGCGCAGCGCCGGTTATCCGTGAGCGGCGGTTCTGCGCCAGCACGCGCCCGGCGCAACACATCGACCGGGCCCGCAACCGGCAGGGGCGCGACGGGCGGGCGCCGCAGCGCCCCGCCCCGATGACGCTTATTTCGCCAGCGTCCAGCCGCCGTCCTTGACCGCGATCAGCACGCGGCCGCGTTCGTCGAAGCCGCTGTGGTCGTCCTTCGTCATGTTGTAGACGCCCTGCGTACCGATCAGCTCGGTAGTCCGCTCGAGGTTGTCGCGCAGCGCCGCGCGGAACTCCTTCGTGCCGGGCTTCGCGGTCTTCGCGGCGAGCGGGATCGCCTGCTGCAGCAGCAGGCCGGCGTCATAGACGTTGGCGCCGAAGGTCGCCGGCCGCGAGCCGTACGCCTTTTCGTACGCGGCGATGTACTCGGTCGCGACCTTCTTCGACGGGTTGCTGTCGGCGATCTCGGGCAGCACCAGCATCAGGCTCGCGGCGAGGATCGTGCCTTCGACCTTCTTGCCGCCGAGCTTGAGGAAGTCCGGCAGCGCGGCGCCGTGGGTCTGGTAGATCCGGCCGGTGTAGCCCTGGTCGCGCAGCGTCGTCTGCGGCAGCACCGCCGGGCCGCCGGCGGCGGCGACGAGCACCGCGTCGGGGTTCGCGCCGAGGATCTTCAGGCTCTGGCCGGTGACCGACGCGTCCTGGCGCTGGAAGCGCTCGTTCGCGGTGATCTGGATGCCCTTCGCCGCGGCGAGCGCGGAGAACACCTTGTACCAGTTTTCGCCGTACGGGTCGCCGACGCCGATGAAGCCGATCGTCTTCACGCCGCTCTTGACCATGTGCTCCATCAGCGCCCTGGCGATGATGTCGTCGTTCTGGGTGGTCTTGAACACCCATCGCTTCTTGTCGTCCATCGGCGTGACGACCGCCGCGGTGCCGACCGGCGCGAGCAGCGGCACGCCGGCCTCGGCGATGAACTGGATCACGCCCATCGCGTTCGGCGAGCCGGAGGGCCCGATGATCGCGTCGACGTTCTGTTCCGAGATCAGCTTCTTGACCGCGGTCACCGACGCAGTCGGGTCGCTCGCGTCGTCGAGCGCGATGTACTCGACCGTCAGGTCACCGATCTTCGCCGGCAGCAGCGCCACCGTGTTCTTCTGCGGAATGCCGACCAGCGCCGTCGGGCCGGTCGCGGACGAAACCACGCCGATTCTGACCTGCGCGTGGGCCGGCAGGGATGCTGTCAGGAAAAGGCCTGACAGGACCATCAGCATCGTTTTCATTTTCATGTTTTCTTGTCTCCTGCGGTGTGGACCAAAAAGACCGGATTGCTGCTGCGCGTGAAGAACTCAGGGTTCGGAAGACTTACCTCGCTGTCGCTGGAAAATGCTTTCCGGGATGCATGGGAAATACGGCGCGGGCTGCCTCTCCCGGTGCAGCGCCCGCGCCGGCTCGACACGCTGCAGTCGAGCCGCCTTTCGCTGCGTGCCGCGCGTTGCGGCACGCTCACCCCGCGACAATGCCCCGTTCGCGCAGCCGCGCGATCGCCTCGTCCGCGTAGCCGGCTTCGCGCAGCACCGTGCAGGTGTCCTGCCCGTACTTGGCCGGAAATGATAGTTCGCCGCTCGCGCCGGCGACGTCGACGGCCATCGGCTGCATGTGCACGAGCCGGCCGCCGGGCGTGTGCGTCGTCGTCAGGCGGCGGCGCACCGCCTCCATGTCGCGCACCGCGGGAATGTCGTGGATCGGCGCGTGCGGGATGGTCGCGTCGCGAAAATCCGCGGCGATCTCCGCCGTCGCGAAGCGCGTCGTCACCGCGGCCATGTCGCGGTGGATCGCGTCGCGCTCCTTGTGGCGCCCCTCGTTCGTCGCGCGCGGGGCAGCGCCGAGCGAGGCGAACTTCGGGATCTCGGTGAGCCGGCGCCACTGCACGTCGCTGCCGATCGCCATGTAGATGAAACCGTCCGCGGTCGGGTAGACGTTGGTGGGGATGAACTTGCGGTGCGCGTTGCCGCAGCGCGTGATCTCCGCGGGCTGGCAATCGAAGTCGAGCAGCGGCAGCGTCGTGATGAGCCACGACGCGGCGGCCTGCAGCATCGACACGTCGATGCGGCTGCCCTTGCCCGTCTCGGCGCGTTCGAGCAGCGCCAGCATGACGTTGGCGAAGACTTCGTCGCCCGCCTTGAGGTCGACGATCGGCACGCCGGCGAGCGTCGGCGGGCCGTCGGCGTCGCCGGTGAGCTCCATGTAGCCCGCCATCGCCTGCAGCACCGGGTCGTAGCCGGGTGCGTCCGGGTAGTCCGGTCCCATCGCCGAGATGCCGGCCCAGATCAGGTCGGGTTTCGTGCGGCTCAGCGTCTCGTAGTCGATGCCGAGCTGCGCGTAGCGGCGCGGCACGGTGTTGCAGCAGAACACGTCGACGTCGAGCTCGACGAGGAGGCGCCGCAGCAGCGCCTGGCCGTCGGGCTCCTTCAGGTTGATCGCGATCGCCTCCTTGCCGACGTTGGGCGCGATGAAATACGTGCGCCGGTCGTCATCGACGACGTTCGCGCCGATGTAGCGGTTCGGGTCGCCGGGCAGGCCGCCACCGGAGGGCGTCGATTCGAGGCGGATCACGCGCCAGCCGAGCTGGGCGAAGCGCAGCGTCGCGTACGGCATCGACAGCGCCTGCTCCATCGAGAGGACGGTGCGCCTTTTCATGTCGTCGTCACCTTCAACGCTTGCAAGTGCGGTTTTTCGGCCTTGCCGTGCAGCGCCCGATACACCGCTTCCGGCGTGAAGGGCAGCGCGACGATGCGCACGCCGGTCGCGTTGTAGATCGCGTTCGCGGCGGCCGCGGCGATGCAGATTGACGGCGCTTCGCCGACGCCTTTCGCGCCTTGCGGGCCTTCGCCGTCCATCGACTCGATGAACGAGATGTCCATCTCGGGGATTTCCGGCGCGGTGACGAGCTTGTAGTCGCGGAAATTCGGGTTGCGCGTGACGCCATTGTCGACGATCAGGTTCTCGGTCAGCGCGTAACCCTGGCCCATGACGACACCGCCCTCGATCTGGCCTTCTAGCCCCAGGCGGTTCAGCACGCGGCCGACGTCGTGCGCGCCGGTGACTTTCGTCATTTTCACGATGCCGGTGTCGGTGTCGACCTCGACTTCGACGACCTGCGTCGCCCACGCGTACGCGGCCGACACGTCACCCTTGAAGCCCTTGTCCTGATGCACGCTGGGCGGCTCGTAGTAGAAGGTCGTCATGACGAGCTCGGCCTTGTCGGAGAAGTGCAGGTTGCGCATCAGCCGCGCGAGCTCGACGACCGCCTCACCGGTGTCGGCCTGGATGACGAAGCCGCCGCGCAGGTCGAGTGCGCTCTCGTCGCAGCCGTGCTTCTTCGCCGCCGCCGCAAGGATCTTCGCCTTCGCCTTCTTCGCCGCGCCGATCGCCGAGTTGCCGGCGATGAAAGTAGTGCGGCTCGCATGCACGCCGACGTCCCACGGCGTGATCGCGGTGTCGTTGTTGACGACGGTGACTGCCGAGATCGGCAGCCCGAGCTCCTCGCAGACGAGCTGCGACAGCACGGTCTCCGAGCCCTGGCCGATCTCGGACGCGCCGGTGATCAAGGTCACGTTGGCGAAGTCGTCGAGCTTCAGGATCGTGCCGCAGCCGTCCGACGGGTAGATCTTCGCCCCGCCGCCGACGTGCAGCATCGACGCGATGCCGATGCCGCGCTTGACCGGGCCGGCGTCGCCGCGATGCGCGATGTTGTCGCGGTGCTTCGCCTGGAAGTGGCTGCGTTCGGCCGCGGTCGTCAGGCATTCCTTGAAGCCGCAGCTCTTGAACTTCATGCCCTGGCCGGTGACTTCGCCGGCGTCCTGCGCGTTCTTCAGCCGGAACTCGAGCGGGTCCATCTGGATCGCTTCCGCCAGCATGTCCATGTGCTGTTCGATGGCGAACGTCGCCTGCAGGTTGCCGTAGCCGCGGAACGACCCGGCGTACGGGTTGTTCGTGTACACCGCGGTCGTGTGGTAGTCGCACGCGGGCACGCGGTACAGCGACGAGAAGGTCTGCATCATGACGAACGGCGTCGTCGCACCCCACGACGTGTACGCGCCGTTGTCGTGCAGCGTGTGGACCTGGCGGAACGTCAGCGTGCCGTCCTTCTTGCAGCCGGAGCGCAGCGTCAAGAGCACCGGCTGGCGCGTCGGCGACGCGAGGAACTCCTCTTCGCGCGAGAACACCATCTTCACCGGCCGCTGCGCGGCGCGCGCGAGGAAGATGCAGATGACTTCGAACGGGTAGATGTCGAGCTTCGAGCCGAAGCCGCCGCCGATCGGCGGCTGGATGATGCGGATGCGGCTCGGGTCCATGTGCAGGTATTCGGCGAACTCGCGCTTGTGCAGGAACGGCACCTGCGTGTTCGAGTACATCAGGAGGTTCCCGGACGCGTCGAACTCGGCGATGATGCCCGACACGCCCATGCAGCAGTGCGTCACGTAATGCAGCTTGAACGTGTCCTCGAACACGACGTCGGACTCGGCTTCGGCCTGCGCGATGTCGCCGTGCGTGTAGTCGAACTGCATCGCGATGTTGTCGGGCTTGCCGGCGAAGGCGATCGGCGCATTCGGCTTCAGATGCAGGTGCTTGCCGTCGGCGCCGTGCGGTTCCGGATGGATCAGCGGCGCGCCGGGCTTCAGCGCGTCCTGCGGGTCGCTGATGATCGGCAAATCCTCGTATTCGACGCGGATCAGCTTCAGCGCCGCTTCGGCGATCTCCTCGGAGTCGGCGGCGACCGCGGCGATCTCGTCGCGCAGGCTGCGCACGCGCTCGCCTTTGAGCGGCAGGTGGTCGCGCGCGACGCCGATCGGCTGCTGGTCCGGCACGTCCGCTGCGGTCAGCACGACATGCACGCCGGGCAGCGCTTTCGCCGCCGACGTGTCGATCGAGACGATGCGCGCATGCACGCGCGCCGAGCGCAGGATCTTCGCGTGCAGCTGGCCCGGCAGCACCATGTCCTGGATGTAGCGCGTCTTGCCGGCCGCCTTCTCGGGCGCGTCCTTTTTCTGGATGCGCTTGCCGATCAGCGTGTCGGCCTCGATGAAATGGGTCTTCTCTGCAACATTCATCGCGTCGCTCCTCATTTTCCGCCGCAGCACGCGGATTCGATCGCGTCGACGATCTTCTTGTAGCCGGTGCAGCGGCACAGGTTGCCTTCGATACCGCGCTTGATCGTCTCGGCGTCCGCGTCGGGATGCGTCGCGAGGATGTGGGCGGCCTGCACGACCATGCCCGGCGTGCAGAAGCCGCACTGCACCGCGCCGTGCTCGACGAACGCTTCGCGCAGCGCGTCGGCGCGCGGGTCCGCGGCGAGCCCTTCGATCGTGACGAGGTCGCGGCCGTCGCAGTCCACCGCGAACATCAGGCACGAGTTCATCGACAGGCCGTCGACCTGGATCGTGCATGCGCCGCATTCGCCTTCGCCGCAGCCGTATTTCGTGCCGGTGAGCCCGACGACGTCGCGCAGCATGTCGAGCGCGGTCATGCCGACGTCGACGGTGACGCGCTTCTTCACGCCGTTCAGGGTAAAGCCGATGTCATGCTTGAGCGACATGGTCGAGAATCCTTTTCGTCATGTTGTGGATCAGTTCCTTGCGGTACCACGCGGTCGCGCGCACGTCGTCGATCGGGTTGACCTCGTCGCGCGCGGCGCTCGCGACCGCTTCGATCGTCGCCTCGTCGAGGCGCCGGCCTTCGAGCGCCTCTTCGGTGCGCGCCGCGCGGATCGGGGTTGGCGCGACGGCTCCGAACGCGACGCGCGCATCCGAGATCACGCCGCCGGCGATCACGCCGGCGATGCCGATCGAGATCGCCGAGATGTCGAGCGCCGGGCGCGTGCCGAACTTGAAGAAGCGCGCGACGTGGCCCGGCTTCGGCAGCGGGATGCGCACCGCGGTCAGGAGTTCGTTTGCAGCACGCTTCGTGCGGCCCGGGCCGGTGAAGAATTCGGCGAGCGGCATGCTGCGCGTCGCGATGCTGCCGTTCGCCCCACCTGCTTTGGAGGCGAGCTCGACCGCCGCATCGAGCACGAGCAGCGGCACCAGCGTGTCGCCGGCGGGCGAGGCGTTGCCGATGTTGCCGCCGAGCGTGCCCGCGTTGCGGATCTGGTCGCTCGCGAAGTGGTCACAGGCCTCGGCGAGCACCGGCAGGTATTCCTTGACGAGCGGGTCGTTGAGGATCTCGGTGATGGTCGTGAGCGCGCCGATGCGGATCGCGTCATTGTCGAGCGCGATGCCTTTCAGTTCCGGGATGCGGCGGATGTTCATCAGCGTGCGTTTGATCGCGAGCCGTCCCGCCTTGCTCTGCGGCATCACGTCGGTGCCGCCGGCGAGGATCGTGACTTCGCCCTGCTGCAGGATGCCGACCGCCTCGTCGAGAGTGGCCGGCGCGAGATATTGTTCGATTGGGGTCATTCGCAATTCCTCAGAAGCGGATCGGTTCCTGGTAGCGGCCATAGACCTTCACCAGTTCCTTCGTGATTTCGCCGACGCTGGCATAGGCCTTCACCGCCGCGACGATCGCCGGCATGACGTTCGCACCGGCACGGGCGGCCTCATTGACGGCTGCGAGCGTGCGCGCGACGTGCTCGCTGTCGCGCTCGGCGCGCACCTTGTTCAGCCCGTCCACCTGCACGCGCGCGTCGTCCTCGTTGTACGGGTGGAACTCGACCGGGTGGTCTTCCTCGTTGTCGTTGCGGTAGCGGTTGACGCCGACTTTCGGGAACTTGCCGGACTCGATGTCGCGCTGCATCTGGTACGCCTGCGCCGAGACTTTCGCCTGGATGATCCCTTCGGACACGAGCTTGACGATGCCGCCCTGCGCGTCGGTCTCGGCGATGATCTCTTCCATCTTCTTGCGCATCTCGTTCGTCATCGTCTCGACGTAGTACGAGCCGCCGAGCGGGTCGACCGTCTCGGTCATCCCCATCTCCTCGATGAGGATCTGCATCGTGCGCAGCGAGATGCGTGCCGAATACTCGGTGGGGATCGTGTAGGCCTCGTCGTACGAGCACAGCGCCATCGTCTGCGTGCCGGACAATGCGCTGATCAGTGCGTAGTACGCGCCGCGCACGATGTTGAGCTCCGGCTGCTCGAAGGTCAGCCCGCCGCCGCCGCCGGCCGCGATCATGCGCAGCCACATCGAGCCGGGTTTTTCGGCCTTGTACTCCTCCTTCATGATCTTCGCCCACAGGCTGCGGCCCGCGCGGAACTTGCACACCTGCTCGAACAGGTTGCCGAAGATGTTGAAGTTGTACGACAGCCGCCCGGCGAACTCGTCGACCGCCAGGCCGCGCGCGATGACTTCGTCGGCGTAGGCCTTCGCGATGCAGAACGCGTAGGCCATCTCCTGCGCCGGGGTCGCGCCCGATTCGCGGATGTGGTAGCCGCACACCGACACCGGGCTGTATTTCGGCGCGTGCTCGGCGCAGTACTCGATCGTGTCGCCGACGAGCTTGATCGACGGCTCGACCGGGAAGATCCATGTGCCGCGGCCGATGAACTCCTTGAGGATGTCGTTCTGCGCGGTGCCGCGCAGCTTCTTGACGTCGTAGCCGCGTTTTTCGGCCATCGCGAGGTACATCGCGATCGCGATCGCGGCCGCGCCGTTGATCGTCATCGACACCGTGATCCGGTCGAGGTCGATGCCGTCGAACGCGATCTCGAAGTCGCGCAAGGTGTCCACCGACATGCCGACGCGGCCGATCTCGCCGGAGGCGAGCGGATCGTCCGAGTCGAGCCCGATCTGCGTCGGCAGGTCGAACGCGACGTTCAGGCCCGTCTGGCCGTTCGCGATCAGGTACTTGAAGCGCTGGTTCGTGTCATGCGGATTGCCGAAGCCGGCGTACTGGCGCATCGTCCACGGCTGCTTGCGGTACATCTCGCGGTGGATGCCGCGCGTGAAAGGGTATTCGCCCGGCTCGCCGAGCATCGTCGTGCCGCCGCTCTCCTCGACGTCCGCCGCGGTGTAGAGCGGCTTGACTTCGAGCCCGGATTCGTTCGTGACAATTTTCAGCGTCGATTGCGCGCGGTCGTTCATGCGACGTGCTCCCGGACGTTCTCACGGATATAAGCGACGATCGCGTCGAGCTTCGAGCCGGTCGGGAAAATGCCCTTGAAGCCGAGCTCGCGCAGCGCGTCGTGGTCCTGCGCCGGCAGGTTGCCGCCGATCAGCCACAGCTTGTCCTGCAGGCCGTTCTCTTCGAGCAGCGGTTTCAACTTGCGGCAGAACGGCAGGTGCGAGCCCGCCATACTGGAGAGCGCGATGACGTCGACGTCCTCCTCGAGCGAGATTCGCCCGACCTGCTCGGGCGTCTGCCGCAGGCCCGTGTAGATCACTTCGAAGCCCGCGTCCATCATCGCGCGGGCGACGATCTTCGCGCCCTGGTCGTGGCCGTCGAGGCCGGGCTTCGCCAGCAGGACCCTGATCCTGCGCTGTCCGGTATCGTTCATGAGCTGAGTTCCTTCGCAATGACGAGTTTCAGGATTTCACTGGTGCCGCCGCCGATCAGCGTGAAGCGCACGTCGCGCAGATACCGCTGCACCGGGTATTCCATCGCGTAGCCGTACGACGCCAGCACGCGCGCCGCGTCGTCGCAGATGCTTGCGGCCGTCTCGGTCGCGAACAGCTTCGCCATCGCGGCTTCCTTGTGATGCGGGCGCTTCATGTCACACAGCCACGCGGCGCGGTGGACGAGGGTGGTCGCCGCTTCGAGCCCGGTCGCCATGTCGGCGAGCTTGAGCTGGATCGCCTGGAAGCGGTTGATCGGCTTGCCGAACTGGCGGCGCTCGCCGGCGTAGCGCACCGCAGCAAAGAGCGCCGCGCGCGCGACGCCGAGCGCCATCGCGCCGGTGATGATGCGGATCTCGGCGAGCGTCTTCTTCAAATGTCCTTCGCCGTCGCCTTCCTCTTTCGACAGGCGGTGGCTGTCCGGCACGAAGCAGCCGTCGAACGCGACTTCGGACGTCGGCAGCGCCCACACGCCCATCTTGTGGATCTCGCGCCCGACGGTGATGCCGGGGAAGTCCTTCTCGACGAGGAAGATCGTCAGTTTTTTCTCGTCCCCGGCGCGCGCGAACACAGTGAAGAAGTCCGCGACCGGCGCGGACGTGATCCACGTCTTCTGGCCGTTGATGAGATAGCCGCCATCGACCCGGGTCGCGGTCGTCGCGATCGACTCCAGGTCGGAGCCGGCGTTCGGCTCGGTCATGCAGATCGCGCCGATCTTGTTGCCGGCGAGCGCCGGCTTGAAGAGACGCTCGACGATGTCCGCGTTGCCCAGCGCGTGCAGGAACTTCGTCCCCATCAGCGACTGCATCGCGACCGCGCCGGCGAGCGACATCGAGCCGCGCGCGACTTCCGTCAGCGCGAGGCAGAACTCGGACAGCGCGAGCCCCGAACCGCCGACGGACTCGGGATAGCGCATGCCGAAGAAGCCGAGCTCGGCGAGCTCGCGAAAGAGCGCCCGCGGGAACGCGTGCGCCTCGTCGAGCGCGGCGGCCTGCGGCGCGATGCGCTCGTCGCAAAAGCGCGCGAACGTGTCCTGGATCGCGCGTTGTTCGTCGGTGAGGTCGAAGTTCATGACACGCTTGCCTCGGGTTCGAAGCCGTACAGCTCGCGCGCCGCCTCTGCCGAGATCACGCCGTTGCGGATCTCCTCGGCGAGCAGCTTGCGGCTGCGCCGCTGCGGGTCGCCGTAGCCGCCGCCGCCGCTCGCGACCTGGTGGTAGACGGTGCCGCGCGGCACGCCGGTGATGAGATCCTTGTTCTTCGGCACGACGGTCGTGCCGTCCGGGTAGTGCAGGCGGATGAAGTTCAGCCCGCCGCTGCCGCCGCCGAAGAGACCGAACGCCGGCTCGAAGTCGCCGTCGCCGAACGTCACGAGCTGCGTGTCGTCGGAGCCGATCTCGAAGATCGTCTCGACGCCGAGCCCGCCGCGCCACTCGCCCGCGCCGGCCGAATCGGTCAAGAGCTCGTGGCGGATCAGGCGGTGCGGCGTCTGCTGCTCGAACATCTCGTAGTCCTGGTCGAGCACGCCGCCGGACGCGTCGATCATGCCGATGTGATCGTAGCCGTCGGTGCCGAGCATCGCGCCGGAACCGCCCTTGAGGCCCATGAAGCCGATATCGACGTATTTCTCGCCGTTGCGCGGGTCGATGCCGGTCGTGAGGCTCGCGAGGAGGTTGTTCCAGCCGGCAGTGACGCGGTCCGGCATGACCGGGGCCAGCGCGCGCTGGATCGCGTCGGCGTTCGGTGGGCACAGGTGGTTGCCGAACGTCGTCGCTTTCGGGTACGCGGCGTTCAGGATCGTGCCTTCCGGGATCACGATCTCGATCGGCTGCACCATGCCTTCGTTGTGCGGGATGTCCGGGTTCACCATCTGCAGCAGCGTCAGGATCGTCGCCGACGCGCTCGACGTGAAGGTGCCATTGACGAAGCCGTTGGTCTGCGGGTCGGTGCGCGAATAGTCGAAGCGGATGGCCTTGTCCTTGACCTCGATGTCGACGCGGATCGTGAATTCGGAGCCGACGTGGCGGCCGTCGTAGAACACCTTGCCTTCGCCCGAGTAGCTGCCGTTCGGGATCTTCGCGATCTCGGCTTCCATCATCTTGCGCGTCGCGTCGAACAGCGCCTCTTTGTGCGCCTCGTAGCTCGGCACGCCGTATTTGCCGAGGAGCTCGAGCAGCCGCCGCTCGCCGACCGTGCAGGCGCCCATCTCGGCCTTCATGTCGTGCTGCACGATGTCGAGCCGCACGTTGGCGAAGATCAGGTTCCACACGTCCTTGCGCAGCTTGCCCTTCTCGACGACCTTGACCGGTGGGATGCGCAGCGCCTCCTGCCACACTTCGACTGCGTTCGGGTTGTAGCCGCCCGCGACGTTGCCGCCGATGTCGGCCTGGTGGCCCTTGACCGCGGTCCAGGCGACCAGCCGGCCTTCGAAGAACACCGGCTTGAACACCGCGACGTCGTTGTTCTGGTTGCCGAGGCTGAACACGTCGTTATGGAAGATCACGTCGCCGGGGTAGATCTCGTCGCCGAAGTATTCCTTGATGTACTTGCACACGGGTGCCAACGAGAACGCGAGGATCGGCAGGTTCTCGGTCTGCTCGAGCATGTTGCCGTCGCCGTCGTACAGCCCGGTGACGTAGTCCTTCGCCTCGCACAGGATCGGCGAGCGGGTGGTCTGCTCCATCGAGATGCTCATCTCGTCGGTGATCGAGCGGAACGTCCGCGCATAGACGGAGAGCAGGATCGGATCGATAGTCACGGCGCTCATGCCAGGGCCTCCTTCTTGTCCTTGATGCACGATTTCACGAGGTCCTCGCGGCCTTTCCTGAACAGCGCGAACGAGCCGAGCGCGTCCACCACGCAGTCGTACGACGCACTGACGAAGATCGCGGTGGTTTCCTGCTCGATCATCGCGGGGCCCTCGATGCGGTTGCCGTGGCCCATGCGGTGGCCGTCATAGACCGGCACGTCGCGGAACGCCTTCGTCTCGGGGATATAGACGGCGCGCCGGCCCTTGAGGGCGTGCGCCGCGTCGTCGCCCGCCCACAGTTCCTCGCGCGCGACCGGCTTGTCGGTGACGCCGATCGCCTGCACGCGCACGTTGATGACTTCGACCGGCGTCCCCTCCTGCTCGAGCGAGTAGCCGTACAGCCGGTTGTGCTCGGCGTGGAACGCGCGCGCGATGCCCGCGCTGTCGTGCGCGTCGATGAGATTCCCCGGCACGACGAACGACACCTCGTGGTACTGCTTGATGTAGCGGCAGTCGAGCTTGACGTCGAAGCGGCGCCGCGCGTCCGGGATGCGCTCCTCGGTCAGCTGGCGCGCGCCCCCGGACGCCATCTCGCCGATGATCTGCGCGAGCTTCGGCCAGTCGAGCGCGTCGAGGCGCGACACGAAGGTGCGCACGAAGTCGTGCTTCAGCTCGCTCATCAGCATGCCGAACGCGCACAGCACGGAGGACTCGCGCGGCACGATCTGTAGCGGGATCTCGAGTTCGTCGCAGATCAGGCACGAGTGGATCGGGCCGGCGCCACCCGCCGGGATGAACGGGAACTCGCGCGGGTCGAAGCCGCGCTTGATCGTCACTTCGCGCACGCCCTGCGCCATGTTGTTGCACGCGACGCGGTACATGCCGGCCGCCGCTTCCTCGACCGTGAGCCCCATCGGCGTCGCGATGTGCTCATCGATCGCGGCGCGCGCGGCCTCGACGTCGAGCTTCATTTTTCCGCCGGCGAAGAACTCCGGGTCGAGGTAGCCGAGCACGACGTTCGCATCGGTCGTCGCCGGGAGTTTTCCGCCCTTGCCGTAGCATGCCGGTCCCGGATCGGCGCCGGCGCTCTGCGGCCCCATGCGCAGCAGGCCGCCTTCGTCGAGCCAGCCGATCGAGCCGCCGCCGGCGCCGATGGTGTGGATGTCGAGCATCGGCAGCGCGATTTTATGGCGCGCGATCTCGCCGTCGTTCTTGATCATCGGCGTATCGACCGCGACCGACGCCTCGAAGCTCGTGCCGCCCATGTCGGTGATGATGCAGCGGTTCTGGCCGTGCGTGCGGACATAGAAGAGGCCCGCGCCGGGTCCGCCGGCCGGCCCCGACAGCAGCGTCAGCGCCGCTTTTTCGCGTGCGAGCTGCGGCGAGATCACGCCGCCGTTCGACTGCATGATCAAGAGCAGGCCGTCGAAGCCGATGCCCTTCAGCCGGCCGACGAGCTGGTCGAGGTAGTGGTTGAGCTTCGGGCCGACGTAGGAATTGAGCGCCGTCGTGCTGACGCGCTCGTAGAAGCGGATCGACGGTAGCAAGTCGGTGGACACCGACAGGTACGCGTCGGGCAGCTCGCGGCGCACGAGCTCGGCCGCGGCCTGTTCGTGCGCCGGGTTCGCGAACGAGTTCATGAAACAGATCGACACCGCCTCGACGCCTTCGCGGCGGAACAGTTCGATCGCCTGCGCGACTGCATCGAGGTCGAGCGCCGTCGCCTCCTTGCCGTCGCGGTCGAGCCGCCCCGGGATGCCGGCGCGCAGATAACGCGGCACGAGCGGCTTCACGTTCGTGTAGCGGTTGTTGTATTGCTCCTCGCGCACGCCGCGGCGCATCTCGAGCGCGTCGCGCACGCCTTCGGTCGTCAAGAGGCCGCATTTCGCGCCGTTGCCGGTGAGCGTCGCGTTCGTCGTCACCGTCGTGCCGTGGACGATCGTGTCGATCAGCGGTGCGAAGGCTTCGAGCGACAGCGGCGGGTCCATGCTCGCGGCGATGTCGGCGAGCCCATTCACGACCGCGATCGACGGGTCGGCCGGCGTCGACAGCGACTTGAATATCGCCGGCTCGGCTCCGTCGCGCGTGACGACGAAATCGGTGAAGGTGCCGCCGACGTCGATTCCGATCTTCAATGTCATCAGGTCTGCTCCATGAACGTTTTTCGTGCGACCAGCCGGCGCACGTCATCCTTCCTGACCTTGCCGAGCGCGGTGCGCGGCAGTTCATCGAGGAACACCACCTCTTTCGGCAGCTTGTAGCGGGCGATGCGGCCTTCCAGCAGCTGCAGCACGTGCCCCGCGTCGAGCGTGCGGCCTTCGAGCGGCACGACGACGGCGACGACGACTTCGCCCCAGCGCTCGTCGGGCCGGCCGACGACCGCCACCTCGGCGATGTCGGGCGACTCGCCGAGCAGGTTCTCGATCTCCGCGGGATAGATGTTCTCGCCGCCGGAGATGATCATTTCCTTCTTGCGCCCGTCGACCCAGAGGTAGCCGTCGCTGTCCTGGTGGCCCATGTCGCCGGTGCGGAACCAGCCGTCGGCCAGCACCGCGGCGCTCGCCTGCGGGTCGTTCCAGTAAGCGCTCATGACGTTCGGGCCGCGCACGAGGATTTCGCCGGTCGCGCCCGGCTTCACGTCGCGACCGTCATCGCCGACGACGCGCAGGCTGCAGTGCGGCGCTGCGCGACCGGCCGAACCGGCCTTGCGTTGCGCGTCTGCGGCCTTGACGTACGCGGCGATCGGGCAGGTCTCGGTCGAGCCGTAGATCTGCACGAGCGGCACGCCGCGCCGATGCACTTCGCGGATCAAGCGCTCAGGGACGATCGTCGAGCCGGTCGTGATCATGCGCAGGCTCGACAGGTCGGCAGTCTCCCAGCGCGGCCGGGCGATCATCATTTCGAGCTGCGCCGGCACGAGCACGGTCAGCGTGATGCGTTCCTGCTCGATCGCGTCGAAAGTCGCGTCGGCGTCGAACTTCGGATGCAGCACCACGGTACAGCCGGCGTAGAGGGCCGGGGTCGTCTGGTTGTTGAGCCCGCCGACGTGGAACAGCGGCAGCGTCGTCAGGATGCGGTCGTCGGCGGTCAGCTCGTGCAGGTCGATGCTGTTCGCGGCGTTCCACGCCAGCGCGCCCTGCGACAGCAGCGCCCCCTTGGGCTTGCCGGTCGTGCCCGACGTGTAGCAGATCAGCAGCGGCGTCTGCGGCCCGACTTCCGGGTCGCGCGGTACCGCGTCACCGCTGCGCTCGAGCAGCGCCTCGTACGAGATCCAGCCTTGCGGCGGCGCGTCGAACGCGACCAGCGTCACGCCCGCCAGCGCGTCGCGGAACGCGTCGATCTGCGCGACGAAGCGCGGCTCGACGAGCAGCACCGACGGCGGACAGTCCGCGAGCAGCTGCCGGTGCTCCGGCCCCGCCAGGCGCCAGTTCAGCGGCATGAACAGCGCGCCGAGCCGCGCACAGGCGAACAGCGCCGCGAGCATCTCTGGGCTGTTGTAGCCGAGATACGCGACGCAGCTGCGATGACTCACGCCGGACGCGTTGAGCGCCGACGCGAGCCGCTCGACCAGCTCCGCCAGGTGCGCGTACGACAGGTCGCGCTCCGGGAACCGGATTGCCGTCTTGCCGGGCACGAGCCCGGCGTGGCGGTCTATCCATTCGGACAGCTCCATGCCACTCCTCCTCCAGTTGTCTCGTCACGGGCGCTTTTTGCGCCTCTATAAACACACGTTTTCACTCTGGTCGGGGTACGTCTGTCCGGGCGCTTTTGCGCCTCTCGTCGCTCCCCGTCAGGGGAGCTCGTGCAGCTTGCGTTGCCTATGCGTCACATACTTCGATCACCACCGCCATCGCCGTGTCGCCGGCCGCACAGCCGGTGAAGAGGCCGAAGCCGCCGCCGCGCAGCGCGAGCTCCTCGATCAGCTCGATGATCGCGCGCGTGCCCATCGGCGCCTGCGGATGCCCCCAGACGAGCGAACAGCCGTAGTTGTTCATCCTCGCGAGGTCGGCGCCGGTCTCGCGGGCGAAGACGATGTCGTTCACCGCGAACGGGTTGTGGGTCTTGATCGCGGCGAGGTCGGCGATGCTGCGTCCGGCCTGGTCGAGCGCGCGGCGCGCGGCCGGGATCATCGCTTCGGGCATGTACGCAAGTTCCGTCCGGGCGAGGCCGAAGCCGTGCAGGCGGACCGCGATCTTCGGGTCCGCCGACAGTTCGCGCGCCTTGTCCGGCGTCGTGACGACGATCGCGGCGTTGCCGTCGGCGGGGTGCGTCTGCGCGCCGAACGTCACGCTGCCGCCGTCGATGACGGGCCGCAGCTTCGCGAGCCCGTCGGCCGTCGACCGGGAAGTCCCTTCGTCGCCGTCGAGCGTCGCTGCCGTCTTGCGGAAGTCCGCGCTCGGCACCGCGAAAGGCAGCGTCATGAAGCGCCTGAGGAACGCCGAATCGTCGCGCAGCGCGTCGCCGTACTGTTGTTCCCGCCGCAACACCAGTTCGTGCTGCTGCGCGGTCGATACGCTATGTTTGGACGCGACGTTCTCGGCAGTGGCGAGCATCGAATGGCCGCCGAGCGGGTCGCAGCCGAAGTTGTCCATGACCCAGTCTTCGGCGCTCCCGGTGCCGCCGGGCCCGCGCGGATTCGGGTAATAGAGGTGCGGCCCGTTCGACGTGCGGTCGCAGTTGATCGCCAGCGCGACGCTCGCCATGTCCGACTCGATTTCCTGCGCCGCCGCGAGCAGCGTGCGTACCCCGGTCGCGCAGGCCTGCATCATTGTCGGGCCGCCGGCGCGGGTCGCGCCAATCATGCCGGTGAGCCACGGCAGGCCGTAGAACGCATGCTGTTGCGGCACCGAGAAGCCGAGCACGCCGTAGTCGAACAGCGCGGGGTCGATCGCGCGCCGGCCCAGCTCCTCGCGCGCGACGTGCGCCGCGAAGCGCACGCTGTGGAGATTCGCGAAGCTGCCCTGCCAGCGCGCGAACGGCGTGCTCCAGTACGCGCCGTACGGAATTTCGGCCTTGTAGCTCATGTTTGCGCGCGCTTCGGGGCGCGGGTGCGGTGGCGGTTGCTGCGCATCGTCTGTCTCCTCCTGTACGTTTCGTGTCCCCGGGCGCCGTTCGTGCGGCCGACCTCTGGGGCGTTCCCGTTACCGGTGCTGCGGGTCTTCGTCGGCGAGGCCGACCGCGGCGATGAACGAGCGCTTGGCTTCGCCGAGATGTTCGAGCATCGCCGCCGCCGCCGTGTCGCCATCGCCGACGGCGAGCGCCGCGGTGATGCGGTTCAGCCCGCGCAGCACGATCGTGCGGATCTGCGCATCGCCGAGCGTCAGCGTGCGGATGCGCTGCATGTGGTCGGCGTACTGTTCGACGATCCGCACGAGGCGCGGATTGGGCACCAGCGCGAGCCACGCGGCGCGAAAGCTGATGTTGGCTTCGCGGAAGGCATCGGCGTCGTTCGCCTCGTGCGCGCGCACCGCCGCGGCGAGTGCATCATCGATCGAGCGGCGCATCGCCGGTGATTGCGTGAAGGCGGCGATGCGGCGGATCGCCGCCGTTTCGACGAGGAAACGGATCTCGTAGATGTCGTTGACGTCGTCGAGGGTCAGCGCCGGGACGACGAAACTGCGCCCGTCGGAAACCAGCAGGCCTTCGCTCGACAGGCGCCGCAGCGCTTCGCGCACCGGTGTGCGTGACACGCCGAGCTGCTCGGCGAGCTGGACTTCCTGCAGCGGCTGGCCGGCGACGATCATGCCGTTGCGCAGGTGCGAACGCAGTTTGTGATACACCTGCTCGCCGAGTGCGAGGGGGCGTTCGACAGGTTTGAGTGACGGAACCATGGGCAGAACCTTATAGGGCAAATGCGGGGCCGGGAGGCCAATGAATGAATACTGTATACAGTATTTTTTTGCGTGTAAAGGCGAGAAGGCGGACGAATATGCGCCAACGCAATCGTGGCGGAGAGGGGTACGGGCTTGGCGAGCGCTTCCCGGCCGGCGCTTGTACCGCGGCAGTTGCGCGATTTGCTGCATCGGGCCGCGGTGCTCGCTATGATCCTGTCCCAATCCGACCTCCCGTGACCCGGTTTCAATGACTCAGTCCCCGACCGTTTCCGAACACAGCGCCGCGCAGCCTTCCCCGGTCGAAGCCGAGATCCTGCGGCTGTCGCGCGATGAGCCGGCGCTCGGCCAGGCCGCGGTCGCCGAGCGGCTGCGCCAGGCCGGGCTGCCGATCTCGCCGTCCGGTGTGCGCTATATCTGGCAGAAGCACGGCCTCGAGACTGCGGTCAAGCGTCTGCGGGCGCTTGCCGGCAGTTCGGGCGAAGGGCTCGCGGCGCTGACCGACACGCAGCGCGGGCTGCTCGAACGCGGCGCGCTCACCGCACGGCTCGTCCGCGGTGCCTCGTCCCGGGAAGCGGGAGATGCGGTCGACCAACCGATCGACCGCCGCCAGGTGATCCTCAATGCGGCCGCCGAGCTGTTCGCGGAGCAGGGCTACGACCGCAGCTCGATCCGCGACATCGCGCGCAAAGTCGGGCTCCTGCCCGGCTCGGTCTATCACTATTTTTCATCGAAGGATGAGCTCTATCTGGCGGTGCACGGCGAAGGCTTCCGGCGCCTGACGGCAGCGGTGACGGCGGCGATCGGCGAAACCAGCGATCCGTGGGAACGCCTCATGCGGGCCTGCGAAGTCCATGTCGGCGGCATCGCGACCGGCTCTCCGGTCGACCGCGTCACCGGTCACAACCTCGCGATGATCCGCCACCACGGGTTGTTCGCGAAAATCCGCCCGGTGCGCGAAGCCTACGAAAATATCTACCGCGAACTCATCGACGCGCTGCCGCTCGCGCCCGGCACCGACCGGACGCTGCTGCGCCTGCTGCTGCTCAGCGGCATGAACTGGGTGTACATCTGGTATCGCGAAGGCCGGCGCTCGCCGAAGGAGATCGCCGACGCGATGGTGGACATGCTGCGCCACGGCGTCGAGCGAGCGCCATAGCGGCGCGACGCCTAGCCGTTTGGCCATACGGCAGGCGGGCGCGAGCGAGCAGAGGATCTGCCGCAGCGATTGCCGGCATACATTGAAGTTGCGTTTTCGCGGAAGAGTACGGGATACTGTATACACAAAAAGCTGGAAGCGGCTCGCATCGCCGCGATCCGGTCACGGACCCACTCGACACCAAAGGAACCCACGCATGGCACTCCCGTTCGCCAATCCCTTGCTCGCGGGCTCGTCCCGCCCCATGCCGCGCGCGGTCGCCGTCATCGGGGCCGGCACGATCGGGCCGGACATCGGCTACTACCTCAAGAGCGCGCTGCCGGAGCTGAAGCTCACTCTCGTCGATGTCTCGCAGGCGGCGCTCGACCGCGCGCTGCAGCGCTTCCACGATTACGCGGCCAAGGCGGTCGCGAAGGGCAAGATGAGCGAAGCCGAAGCCCGAGCGGTGACGGCGAACCTCGCCGGCACGCTCGATTACGGCGACATCGCCGATGCCGACTGGGTGCTCGAGGCGGCAACCGAGAACATCGCGCTGAAGCGCCGGATTTTCGCCGACGTCGAAGCGGTTGTGCGCCCTGACGCACTGATCACGTCGAACACCAGTTCGCTGCCGGCCGCGCAGATTTTCGCCGAGCTGCGGCACCCCGAGCGCGCCACCGTGACGCACTTCTTCGCCCCGGCGTGGCGCAACCCGGTCGTCGAAGTCGTGCGCTGGGAGAAGGCCGAGCCGGCAGTCGTCGAATACCTGCGGTGGCTCTTCTGCAGCACCGGCAAAGTGCCGCTCGTCACCGACGACGTCGTGTGCTTCATGCTCGACCGGATTTTCGACAACTGGTGCAACGAGTCCGCGCTGCTGCTCGAGCGTGCGAGCGCGGCCGAGATCGACAGCGTCGCCGCCGAGTTCGTCCATGCCGGCCCGTTCTTCGTGCTGAACCTCGCGAACGGCAACCCGATCATCACCGAGACCAATACGCTGCAGGCCGAGATCGAAGGCCCGCACTACCGACCTGCGCCGGTCTTCCGCTCGGTCGATCGCTGGCTCACGGTGGCGCCCGGCAAGTCGGTGCCGGTGTCGCCCGAAACCGCCGCGGCGGTGCGCGAGCGCCTGCTCGGCGTGCTGTTCTCGCAGAGCGCGGACATCCTCGACCGCGGCATCGGCGAACCGGCGGATCTGGATTTCGGTTGCCGCCAGGCGCTCGGATTCCGCAAGGGACCGCTCGATCTGATGCGCGACCTCGGAGACGACACGACCGGGCGCATCGTCGAACGCTTCTGCGCGGAGCGGCCGGGAATGCCCGAGCCGCGACGCGCGTTTGCCGCGTACCAGGACTTTCTGCGCCACGTGCTCGTCGACGACGTCGATGGCGTCAAGGTCATCACGCTGCGCCGGCCCGAGGCGATGAACGCGCTGCACGACGAGATGACGGACGAGATCCTGTCGGTGATCCGCCGGCACGAACACGACGCCGAAGTCACCGGTTTCGTCATCACAGGCTACGGCAACCGGGCGTTCTGCGCCGGCGCCGACATCGGCCGCTTCCCGCGCCTGCTCGGCGACGCGGCGGGTGCCGCGCAGTACGCGCGCGACTGCTCGCGCCTCCTGGTGTATCTGGACAGCATGAAGAAGCCGGTCGTCGCCGCGCTCAACGGCATGGTGCTCGGCGGCGGCTTCGAACTGGCGATCCGCTGCCACGGCATCGTCGCGCTGCAGGACGCGTGGATGCAGCTGCCCGAAGTCACGCTCGGCATCGTGCACGGCATCGGCGCGATGGTCGTGCCGTACCGGCGTTGGCCGCAGGCGTCGAGCGAGTTCAACGGCATGCTGCGCCGCGCCGAGCGCCTCAAGGCCGCCCGCGCGCTCGAACTTGGCGTCATCGACGAACTCGCCGCCGACTACCCGGGGCTGGTGCGCGCAGCGGTCGCGCGAGTCAGAGGGCTGTCGGGCAAAGTGGCGGGGATTCCGAGCGGTGCGATCGACATCGCGCCGCTCGACCGCATCGAGCCGAAAGCTGCGAACGGCCAGGTGCTGAGCGCCGAAGTCATCCGCCTGATGGAATCCGCGATTCACGAAGCGGCCTCGGCCCGCACGCTCGACGAGGCGCTGGAAGTCGGCTACCGCGCGTTCGGCGAGAGCGCCTGCACCCACGCCGCGCGCGAAGGCATTACCGCGTTCCAGGAAAAGCGCAAGCCGGACTTCACGAAGACGCCGTAATGCGCTAATGCATAGTCGCGCATGAACGTGCGAGAAACAATTACTCAGAAGACAGGAACTTAAGCGACAAATTCAAGCTGGAAAGTCAATGATTTCAATCTATTGCGATGAATATATGGGCCGACGGTGTCGTCCTACTTGCTGATTTCTGAGTAAGTCAGAAGAACTGCTTGGCGAAATTGGCGACAGCCAGAGCGATGAGCGCGGCGATCATCCAGCGGATCGTCCCCAGTTCTCCGCGCAGACCGGCTGCCTCCAGCTTCAAGTCGGATCTGAGATCTGCTACGTCGGCTTTGGTCGCCAACGCGGAATCGAGCGCCTCGGCAAGGATGTCGCGCTGGGCGTTGACGAACGCCTCCGCTTGCGCGGCCGGAACGCCCGCCGATTCAAGCTGCTTGACGAACTTGTGCGTATCGAAGGTGATCGTGCTCATGGGGCGAAGGATAGCACCCCCGTCGCTGAGGCGCGACGGAGCAGGCACTCTTCACCCCTCCCGGGTGGGGGGGGTGGCGGCGACGGGGCGTCGTTATATTCACTCCATGTTCAGCAGCCCCGGTCGTCCCGGTGGCTCGTGCAAGGAGGAAGACCATGACAGCTTTGGGCAACGCGATGGCGACAGGGATCGTGCCCGAAGGGGCGGCGCGCCACGCGCGGGGCGGGGCGCGCTTGGCGGACGCCGGTGCGAAACCGGCGGCGGCAGTGATGACGCCGGTGTGGAAGACGCTGCTCGGCTTCCTGCCGTTCGGGCCGGCGGCGAGGCCTGCCGCGGCGCCGAAGCGGGACGTCCAGCCGGGCGTCGAACCGTGCGCCGCATCGGCGATGTTCGAGCGCGAGGAGCTGATCCGGTTCGCGCACTGCGATCCGGCCGGGATCGTGTTCTATCCGCAGTACTTCGTCCTCCTCAACGGCCTCGTCGAGGACTGGTTCACCGACGGGCTCGGCGTCGATTCCGCGGAACTCGTGACGGTGCGCAAGATGGGAACCCCGACGGCCAGGATGGACTGCACGTTTTCCCGCCCGAGCCGTCTCGGCGACCGGCTGGTGCTCGGGCTGACGGTGACGAAGATCGGCAACAGCGCGATCGACCTCGACGTGCAGGGGCGCGTCGGCGACGAAATACGGCTGAAGGCCCGGCAGACACTCGTGGTGTGCTGCCTGGAAACGATGAAATCGGTCCCGATCCCGCCGGAGATCCGTACGGGCCTCGCGCGCTACTGCCGCGACGGATGTTCGAGCGAGGAGAAAGTGTGATGAGGGGAATTCTCCCGATGAGGCATGGAGGTTCAGATGCAGATTGAACTGGATGCGCCGCACGCGACCGCGTCGCGCGTTTTTGCCGAACCGCCCGTATGGCAGGCGATGCTCGACCGGCATTGCGAACTTTTCACCGAGATGATTCCGGGCTCGTCGGTCGGCTTCGTGCCGCGCTCGGGCTCCGGCATCCAGCCGGGCAAGCACGTCGCGGGGCTCGTCGACAGCGGCAGCGACGTCGAGATGATGCGCTGGATGGCCGATGGCAGCGGCATGGTCGCGAGCGTGCAGCCTTATCCGGGCTTCCAGGACGCGCGGGTCGACCTGCTGTTCGTCGCCGACGACGTCGCGCTCACGGTGATGCACGCCTCGCTCGACGGCGACACGCTGTCGTCGATCAAGCGCCTGATCCGCCAGGGCAACATCATGTTCTTCGTGCTGCGCACGAAGTTCGAACTGCAGGACGCGGGCTACGAGGAGTTCCTCGACACGCTCGGCCTGGCCTTCCTGGGAGCGTGCCGATGATCTTCCACAACCCGTCCGGCGCCCCGGAACTCGCGTGCGAACAGTGCGGCTGCCGCTGGTTCGATCGCATGCACGGCACGTGCTACGAATGCGGCAGCCAGGTTCCCGCCGAAGCGATTGCCGAGTTCGACCGGGCGCTGCAGGCGTTCTGGGCGAAAAATACCGGCAAGGAAGGGTCGGCAAGCGTGCCGGGAGCGAGGCCGCCCGCCGACGCGTGAGGCTTCGACCCCGGGGGACCACCTGCTATCGTGGCGTTCCCGCATCACCGACGCACGGACGCTGCATGAGGAACAAGACCACCGAAGCAATCCCGTATCGTTTTGCCCTCAAGACGATGCCGCCGCATTCGGCCAAGCAGGCGCTCGCGCCGGCGCGCCTGCTCGAGCGCCTGCGCGAGACGGCCGAGCAGCCGCTGGTCGTTATCACGTCGCTGGCGGGCTTCGGCAAGACGTCGCTGCTCGTGCAGTGGCGGCGCGAGCTGCTCGCGAGCGGCGCCGCCGTCGCCTGGCTGACGGTCGACGCGAGCGACGACAGCGCGACCTTCATCCCGGCGCTGGTGGCGTCGATCCGCGTCGCGGTCGGGCTCGACGTGCCGGCGCGTTCGTTCGACCAGCTCGGCCAGTCGGGCGCCGACCTGTGGATCGCGAGCGAAGTCCTCGTGCAGATCCACGAACTCGCGCGCCCGACCTACGTCCTCATCGATGACCTGCACCAGCTGTCCGACGAGCACGCCGTCGAGTTCGTCTATTACCTGATCCGCAACGCGCCGCCGAATTTCCATGTCGTCGCCAGTTCGCGCGCCGATCCGCCGTTTGCCGTCGAAGAGCTGAACGCCCACGGCCTGTATACCCAGTTCGTCACCGAGGACCTGCGCCTGCGCCTCGACGACACGATCGGTTTTCTGCGCCGGCGCCTCGGCGAAGACATCGACATCGAGACCTGCGCGCGGCTGCACGAGCGCACCGAAGGGTGGCCGATGGCGTTGCAGATCGCGACGGCCGCAATGGCGCGAAAAAGCGACGTCGCGGGCACGGTCGCGGGGCTCTCGGGCGCGACCGGCGACATCGCGCGCTATTTCTCGCAGTTCGTGCTCGAAAGCCTGGAGCCGGACGCCGTCGCGATGCTCGTGCGCGCGTCGATCCTGAAGACGCAGCATCCCGAGCTGTGCGCGGCGCTGAGCGGCGTCGCAGACAGCGGCGAAATCCTGTCACGGCTCGAGCAGAACACCGGGCTCGTGACCTCGGTCGGCGGCGACGGCGACAACTACCGCATGCACCCGCTGTTCATCGAGTACCTGCACAGCCTCCTCGAAGCGCTGCCGGCCGAAGAGCTGCGAGTGCTGCACGCGACCGCGGCCGAGTGGTTCGCCGCGCACAACATGCTCGAGCAGGCGGCCGACCACGCTTTCGTTGCCGGCATGCGCACGCAGGCGATGGACTGGATCGAGAAGCGCCTGCGCCACCTCGGCGTGCAGGGGCGCATCGTCGAGGTCCTGGCATGGCTCGACCGCCTGCCGCCGGAGGAGATCACGCGGCGCGAAGGCATCCAGCTGACGGCCGCGTGGGCGTGCGCGCTGTGCTACCGCCCGCAGGACGCCGAGCGCCTGACCGACGTGATCCTCGCGCGGCCGGGCGTGACGCCCGAGATCGTGCTGCAGGCGAACATCGTGCGCTCGGCGGTCGCGATCCACTGCGACGACTACACTCGCGCGCGCGGCTGCATCGAGAGCTACGACCCGGAGCTCGGGCCGCTGTACTGCAATACCTTGTCGTTCGTCGCGATCCATACCGGCTTCCCCGACCGCGCGCGCTATTACCAGCAGATTTCCGACGGGCGGGGCCGCGGCGCGCGCAACTTCTACGACGCGATGTACGGCGCGTTCGCGGTCGGCCTGAGCTACCTGATCGAAGGTCAGGCGAGCGAGGCGGCAGGTGTCTTCCGCGCCGCGCTCGAGCGCGCTGAGGCGAGCACCGGCTGGCGCTCGCTGCCGGCGGCGATGCAGGCGGCGGGGCTCGCGGCGGCGTGCTGGGAGCTCGGCGCCGAAGACGAAGCGCGCGCGCTGCTCGCGAACCGGCTCGATCTCATCGAGCAGGCGGCGCTGCCGGACGCGGTGATGCTCGCCTACCTGACGCTCGCGCGTTACGAGAACCAGAAGGGTCGCGAGGGGAAGGCGTTCGATGCGCTGAACAGCCTCGCCGCGATCGGCGAGCTGCGCGGCCAGCCGCGCCTTGTCGTCGCGAGCCTCGGCGAGCAGCTCCGCCAGCACGCGATCCGCAACCGGGTGGTGTCGTGCCGCATGCTGCTCGGCGCCATCGACGAGATCGTCGCCGGCGCGGACCGTCCGGATCATGGGCTGGAGGCGGAGCTGCGCCTGGTCCGCGAGATCGCCGCCGCGCGCGTCGCGCTGCTCGATTTCAACGACGAGGGGGCCGCGCTCGCGCTGGAGCGCGCGGGTGGAATCGCCGCCCGGCTGCGGCGCGGGCGCGACCAGCTCACCGTCAAGCTGCTTGCCGCGTGCTGCGAAGGGTCGGGCGACGATGCCGCGGCGCGGCTCTTCGCCGAGGCGCTGAGCCTCGCCGAATCCTTCCGGCTCGTCCGGCTCATCGCCGACGACTGGCCGGCGGCGCTCGAATGCCTGCCGGACCTCGACCGCTCCGGCCTCGCCAGGGGCGCGGGCATCACGCCGGCGTTCATCGAACGTGCGACCGAACGCTGCCGCTTCGGCTGGGTGCCGGAAGCGAGCGGGCACAAAACGGCGGACCCGAAAAACCGCCCGGCGCAGCTCTCCGCGCGCGAGATGGAAATCCTCGGCGCGCTGTCGCTCGGCCGCTCGAACAAGGAAGTCGCGAAAATGCTCGATGTCGGCGCCGAGACGATCAAATGGCACATGAAGAACCTCCTCGCCAAGCTCAACGCCGCGAACCGCCGCCACGCGGTGGATCGTGCGCGGCTGCTGGGGATCATCGAGTAGCGGCGGATCCTTCCCTTTTCGGCATCGCCGGTTTCTGCCCGCCCCCCGTCCGGGCGTGTCTCGCGCCTCGTTGGCGCGCGGCGGACGCCTCGGCACGAGACACGCCCGGACGGAAGCTGCGGTATGTCGGCCACGCCGCCCCTTGGAACGTTCTCGAAATGTCTTCGAGCTGTCAGGCCTGAGCTGGCTGCTTGGACCAGCGCCAGTAATCTCCATCGTCGAACCCGGCTGGTACTGGTTCGCCACGCTGGTTCCACGACAATTGGGAGCGCCACCTTTGTATCCAAAGAGCTTCCAGCGCACCGGCGACGTCCTCATCCGCCCGCTTCTGAACATTTGCCGGAAGCTTTGACTTCAGTTCCGACACGGAAACCGACCAGACCGAGAGCGGGCCGCGTCCGGCGTCGAGCTCGGCAATGTAGAGATTTCGGGCGCGCTCCTGGTGGTGAATAGTCTTGTGCCGAACCCAGCGACTATGCAGCGCCGACGCTGTGATCCATTTGCCGATGTAGCGGATGACTCCGTTCTTGTCGGTTACCGCATAAATCAACGGGCCAGCTATGTTCTTCCAGCGTTGTTCATTGACGACGCGATGATCTATCAGTCGCTTGTGCATTCCCCGGTAGAAGAAAGTCTCCTGGCGGGCGCCGATGAGTTCGATGGTTTTTTCCATGTCGAGCATGGCGGGGGTAATCAGCATTTGTATTCTCCCTATGTCAGTGGCGCTGAATGCGCTCGATCCGGTGTGCGACGGTGACGACGGTGTTGTCCGAGCCGACCACCGCGTACACATCGAGGTGCTCGTCGAGGAGGCCGGCCAGCGATCCGGCGTACGCCTTGACCCGGCGCCGCGCGGCTTTGTCGAAGAATACCTTCGATGCCCCGTCGCCGGCGGGCTGGGCGGTCCCGAACTGCAGCAGCAGGTCGATCACCATCGGCGCGATAGCGCGTTGCTGGCTGCGGATGTTGGCGTGTTCGCTTGTACGCATGATGGTTTCCTCCTTCACTGGATCGACGACGGCGCGCGCAGCGACGCCATGAAGTTTTCGAAGTAATGCTTTTGCTCCTCGCTCATCGCGGCGAGGAACGGCCCGCCCGCCCACGCGCGTAGCGCGTTGAGCATCCGGCGTTCGTCGGCGGTGATCACTGCCGCACCGATGAGCGGCGCGATCGCTTTCCACGTGTTCGGGTGGTACTCCTCCATGCACAACTTCAGGAGGTGGACCGGATCGACTTCGAGCGCCTTCGCCATCGGCCCGACCTTGTCGAGCGGCAGCTTGGTCTTGCCCTGCTTGATCATCGTGATCATGTTCGGCTTCTCGAAGCCGACCTTCTCCGCGATGTCCTTCTGCAGCTTGCCGGTCGCCTCGATGCGGCCGGTGATGAATCGAGCGACTTGAGATTCGTTGTTCATTTGATCCCCCTCTTACTTCGCCAGATAGTTGAGTTCGTAGGTGCGTTCGCCGGTTCGCTTGATGCGGAGCACGTCGCCAGCCTTTGCAGAATGTGCGGTGAAATAAGCGCTGAACCGTTTGCGAGGACTGACCAGCGCTTCGCTTTTCACTCTCAGGTCGGTCATGTAGGGCGAATTTTTCAGATCGTGATGAAGCGCCACTTCCTCGGCCTTCTGATCGCCCCCGCGGCTGCCGAAGCAATCGGCCGGGAAAAGGCGGTCGGCGTATCGCCGCTCGATGTCGAAGTAGCCGTTTCGGATGCCTGCGTCAGTCAACATGACGTCGAGGGTTGCTTCCTCCTCGTTGAAAGGAGATATCCCACGGTCGGAAACGGTTGGCCGGCTCGGTCCGATTTCCTTCATGGCTTCCGGGAAACGCGCCCGCATTACCTGCATCGTCAGCCATGCCTTGTCGATCAGCAGGATCTGCGCAATTAGGGGGCAGTCATCCGGCGAGAGCTCGTCGATACCTTGCTCAAACAACTTGCGCACTTGCTCACCCGACAACCCGCAGGAGCTACCGGCGTTGTCGAACCCCCCGTTTTCCGCTTCATCGTCCGAAAGGGAAAGGACCTCTCGTAAATGCTCCACCGAGAACCGTTCCTCGAGCCGGTTTCGCAGGAAGGGCATGATTTCGTCCATATCGAGCTTCCCCGGCAAGTCGCTTCCCCACGAGCCGATTCTCACGGTCTCCTTGAAGTTACGACGACCGCGTAGCCAGCGAAGCGCTTCGGTTTTTTCCACAACCAGGACGCCATATTCATCCCGCGTGGCTGCCAGCATGGATTCCCCGGCGGCGTGGAGGGCATTTCGGACGCTTCGCTCGTTCACATCCGCAAGCAGCGCGATCTGCGGCAGGGTCACATGCCGCGCGTAATCGAGCTGATAACGAGCCATGGCCAGTTCGACGATCTGGCGGAACGCAGCGCCATGATCATGAGGTCCGTGTGCGTCTTCGATGTCTCCCCAGTTCCGCTGGATGAGATAACTCGCGTCGACCAGTTCGAGCAGCGAGTTCAGCCGGCCGAGGTTTCCCTCCTCGCAGTCGTCATCGACGAAACCTTCGATCTCGCCGTAGGCGCCGTAGCGGTAGGCGGTCTCGAGCCCGTCCATGCTATCGATGCTGGACAGATCGAAATCCTGATATGCCGGCCAGGCCTGCATCGGCAAGGAAGGCTCTATCCCTAGGAGAGCAGCCCCACCGCCTTGCCGGACCTGGAGGTCTAGCGTGTGAGCGATGCAATAAAGCAGCGCAGTGGCGCTGGTGCGGACGTTTTCGAAGGTCGGGAGGTTTGCCATATTGCCCTCTAAAGTTGTTTCAGTATGAGTTTGTGAAGCGAATAATACGAAACGTTTTAGAGATGCGCAAGCTTTTCTACTCTTTTCTCCGTTGCCTACGAATCTCGGCTAACCGAGCCGGCTTCACCCGGGGGCCAGACCGAGTCGCTGGTGATCGAGCCACCCGACGCGTTCGTCACCCGGTTCAGCGGGGGGTGGGCGTGATGCTGACGCGCCGATTACATCTTTGTAATCTCCGCTCGTGCAGACGTGTGCCAAGGCAGAATGTGCTCGCGGTCGCGCAGCGGCGGATAGAGTGGGGACACGAGCAATGAAAATCCTGATCGTCGAGGACGAGCCGAAAACCGGTGATTACCTGCGCCAGGGGCTGGCCGAGGCGGGCTTCGTCGTCGATCTCGCGCGCGACGGGCTCGACGGCCTGCATCTCGCGCTCGACGGCGACTACGATCTGATGGTGCTCGACGTGATGCTGCCGTCGCTCGACGGCTGGGGCGTGCTGCAGACGGTGCGGCGCAGCGGGCGCGATGTGCCCGTGCTGTTCCTGACCGCGCGCGACCAGGTCGAGGACCGCGTGCGGGGGCTGGAGCTCGGCGCCGACGACTACCTCGTCAAGCCGTTCGCGTTTTCCGAGCTGCTGGCGCGCGTGCGCACGCTGCTGCGCCGCGGCAAGGCGAAGGAGCCGGAGATCTACAGCGCGGGCGACCTCGAACTCGACCTGCTGCGTCGGCGGGTGACGCGCGCCGGCGTGAAGGTCGACCTGACGTCGAAGGAGTTCGCGCTGCTCGAACTGCTGCTGCGCCGCCAGGGCGAAGTGCTGCCGCGTTCGCTGATCGCGTCGCAGGTGTGGGACATGAATTTCGACAGCGACACCAACGTCATCGAAGTCGCGGTGCGGCGGTTGCGCGCGAAAGTCGACGACCCGTTCGAGCCGAAGCTGATCCGCACCGTGCGCGGCATGGGCTACGTGCTCGAAGCGCCGCAGACGCCGTGAAGCGCCCGTTGTCGCTGACGGCGCGGCTGGCGCTGCTGTTCGCAGCGCTGGCGGCGAGCCTGCTGATCGTCGTCGGCGTGGTGCTCGGGCGCGCAGTCGAGGCGCATTTCGTCGAACTCGACAGCCATGAGCTGCTCGGCAAGCTCGCGTTGATCGAGAACCACCTGCTGACCTCCGTGACGTCCGAGGCGTGCGACACGCTTGCGCAGCGCCTCGATGACGCGCTCGTCGGCCACGACATGGTCGGCGTGCTGCTGCGCGACGCCGAAGGCAGCATCATCTACGTCGTCCATCCGGGCCACTTCGGCGCGCCGCAGCTCGCGGGGCAGCGCCTGCCGGCGGGCGTCGCGAGCTGGGAAAAGGACGGGCGCCATTACGTCGGCAGGGAAAGGACGTTCGCGCTGCCGTCCGCGGCGGGCGAGGGCAGCCGCGTCACCGCGCTGGTCGGGCTCGACATCACGCACCACGCGCAATTCCTCGACACGATGCGCCGCGGGCTGTGGCTCGGCATCTCGGTCGCGGCGGCGGTTGCGGCGATGCTCGGCTGGTGGGCGGCGCATCACGGCCTGGCGCCATTGCGCCGGGTCACCGCGACCGCTGGCGGCCTGTCGGCCGAGCGGCTCGGCGAGCGCCTGGCCGAGGCCGATGCGCCGACCGAAGTGCATGAGCTCGTCGAAGCGCTCAACGGCATGCTCGACCGCCTCGAGTCCGCGTTCCAGCGTCTTTCCGACTTCTCCGCCGACATCGCGCACGAGCTGCGCACGCCGGTCTCGAACCTGATGACGCAGACCGCGGTGTGCCTGTCGCGCCCGCGCAGCGCCGACGAATACCGCGACGTGCTGGCGTCGAACCTCGAGGAATACGAGCGCATCGCGCGCATGGTCGGCGACATGCTGTTCATCGCGAAAGCGGAGAACGGCCGCCTGCCGCATCCCGACGAAACGGTCGCGCTCGCCACCGAGGCCCGCGCCCTCGTCGAGTTCTACGAAGCGCTCGCGGAGGAGCGCGGCGTGAAGATGGACGTGCGCGGCGACGCGCGGGTGCGCGGCGACGCGCTGATGCTGCGCCGCGCGATTTCGAATCTGCTGTCGAACGCGATCCGCCATGCGCATGCGGGCGGGACGATCGAAATCACGATCGCGGACGAAGGCCCCCAAGTCGCGCTGCGCGTGCGAAACCACGGTGACACGATCGCTGCCGACCAGCTGTCGCGGGTCTTCGAGCGCTTCCATCGTGCCAGCGCCGACCGGCAGCGCCACGGCGAAGGGGCGGGGCTCGGGCTCGCGATCACTAGCGCGATCGTCGAGGCGCACGGCGGAACGATGAGCGCCGAGTCGGCCGATGGCGTCACGACGTTCGGCATGCTTCTGCCGCGCGAGCGTGCGCCGTCCTGAAGATGCGCCGGCACTTCCGGCCGCCGCGCAAAGCGTGGAGACTGTCGCCCAGCGATGATGAACAGCGGGAATCAACCAATGCGCATGGACACTTTTGTGCCGGGAATCACCGAACCTCCGCAGGCGAGCGACAGCGACCTGTGGTTCGTGTTCAACGCGGGCCGTCTGCTCGTGATCAGCGAAGGCGAGTCAGCGCGCGTCCCGAGCCGCGGCGAACTGGAGGAACTGGGTGTCGCCGCCGCGCGCTGCCGCCACTATCTCGGCCGGCTCGGCGAGCGGGACTGCTTCACGGCTGCGGCTGAAGCGCCGCCCGAGCTGGCCGAACACGTCGAATGGCAGGGCCTGCGAAGGCTTTTCGGGCGGATCGACGAAACGGTGCTGACGATCGCCGGGCGCGCGGTCCAGATCATCGAGTGGGACGACACGCACCGGTATTGCGGCCGCTGCGGTTCGGCGACGGCGCTGAAGCAGGGGGAGCGGGCGCGTGTGTGCCCGGATTGCGGGCTTGCGGGCTATCCGCGCCTGTCGCCGGCGGTGATGGGGCTGGTGCGGCGCGGGCGCGAACTGCTGCTTGCACGCTCGCCGCATTTCCCGGAAGGCATGTACAGCGCGCTCGCCGGCTTCGTCGAGCCCGGCGAAACGCTCGAACAGACGCTGGAGCGCGAAGTGCGCGAAGAGGTCGGCGTCGAGATCACGAACCTGCGCTATTTCGACAGCCAGCCGTGGCCTTTCCCGCACTCGCTGATGATCGCCTTCGTCGCCGACTACGTCAGCGGCGAGATCGTCCCGCAGCCCGGCGAGATCGAAGCTGCCGACTGGTTCGGCATCGACCGCCTGCCGCGCCTGCCCCATCCCTTCAGCATCGCGCGCCGGCTCATCGACGAAACCGTCGCGTCGATCGTGAAAACCGCACCGTAGCAGCCCCGCGCGCTTCGCCTGTCCGGTGGATTGCCGACGAACAGGGCGCTGTTCAGTGCGCCGATCGAGGATCCCGCGGCCGCCACGGTGTCGAGCAGCCCCGACTCGTCGAACGCTTCCAGAACGCCCGCCTGATAGGCGCCGAGCGCCAGGCCGCCGCTCAATATCAGTGAAACGGGGATTGCCTCGGGTTTTTCCGCCGTGGATTTTTCCATCTCGCATCTCCATTACGGCCAACCGACAGGAACGTACTTCTGGAGAGCACTTGCGGTGAGCGTCTGTTACGACATCCCTGATTCGGGAGCCTCGACCCCGGGGGTCTTCACGTTAACAAAGCCTTCAAGTCCTTGAGCATCAAGAATAAATGATAAGAGTCGGTCTGGCTCGGCTCGAACTCCCAGGACTCGTACCACTGCCGCGCCGCGTCGTCCTTCGCGTGCACCAGCAAGCATCGAATGCCCGCGATGTCGGCCGCCTGGGCGGTGCGCTGCAGGGCATCCTTGAGCAGCGCTTGACCCAGCCCTTTGCTCTGATGATTTTTGTCCACCGCCAGCCTCGCGAGAATCATCACCGGGACAGGGTGTCGAGCGAGGCCTTTCATCACCCGCGCAGGTGCCGACTCGGGATCAACGCTGCCTACCGCGAGGCTGTAGAAACCGACGACCTCACCGGCACTGCGGCAGACGTAGGTTTGCGCGCTGTTGGCCTTCTGGTTGACCAGCGCGTACTGGTGCAGAAACTTATTCAGTGCTGGCTGACCACAGTCGAAACCTTCGACGGCGTCTGCAGCACTGAGTTTGCATATCGGCTCATATGCTGCACTCAACGCAGCACTCCAGGTTCGGTGAGCAGTTTCTTCAGGCGCGGTTTGGCCTGCACCGGGCGATCCAGCGCCTGCTGGAATGCCTGCCACTGCTCGTCGTTGAGAACGAAACGGCGACGGTCGGCCAACGCCTGGTTGGCCGCAGTCACGCCGGCATCGAGCAGGAACTCGCTGACGTTCTTGTGGCAAGCACGCGCTGCTTCCTGCAGGAGCTGCTTGACGGGGCCGCTCGCCCGGACATCGATCCGTTCGGTTTTCGATTGGTTCAAGGTGGTCATGGGCAGCCTCCAGTCTCTGACTTGAATGATGGTAACGTCCGGATGGTGTCCTGACAAATAAAACGTTTGCGGCAAGCCCACCGTTCCGCTGGCGCGGCCGTCGAGCGTCCAGGGGCGCTACGAACGGTGCCAGGCAGGCGTTTTCTGGCGGGCCCGCTGTTTGCATCAGGCCTGATGCAATACCGAATCGACGGCGGCAATACGGCATCCGCCCGCAATTCGAGGACAGGGCGGTTTCTCCGGACGGTGGCATCCTCTCGTTTCCGTCCTATTGCGAGGAAGAAAAATCGAGTCTGGTCATTTTTTTCAGAGTGAACGCGCACTGAATGCCGCCTTCAGGAGTCGTTCAGCCGGAGTGGGGAAGAATGCAGTCATGGCCCGGAAAGCACCGGGCAGGGCGGTCGAGGCAACACATGCCGCCGCGAACCACGCCAACGGAGACAATCATGGGCAGCCAGAACGAAGTGTTCGTCGCGCGTCAGCCGATCCTGAACAAGAAGCGCAATGTGATCGCCTATGAACTGCTGTTCCGCGACGACGGATCGGGCGAGGCAAGAGTCAGCGACGGCGCCCGCGCCACCGCGCAGGTGATCGCGCGCGTTTTCGGCCGGCTCGGCGTGCACAGCGTCATGGGCGGTTGCGCCGCCTTCGTCAACCTCGACGCCGAAACCCTGCTCGGGCGCGGCGTCGAACGCCTGCCGAAAGAGGACGTCGTCCTCGAACTGCTCGAAACGATCAAAGTCGACGAAGCGATCGTGCACCGCTGCGCCGAACTCAAGCACCTCGGCTATCGCCTCGCGCTCGACGACTTCTGCGCGATCACGCCCGCCTGTGAACCGCTGCTCGGGCTCGTCGACATCATCAAGATCGACGTGCCGCAGCTCGATCCCGACGCGCTCGAACGGCTGGTGCGCCGCCTGCGGCTCTACCCGGCGCGGCTGCTCGCCGAGAAAGTCGACACCTCCGAACGCGCCCGCCGCTGCCGCGCGCTCGGTTTCGATTTCTACCAGGGCTTCCACTTCGGCCGCCCGGCAGCCTTGGCGGGGGCGTGAGGCGTGTTTCGGAAATCCCCTGATAGAAGCGCACCATCTTCTCGTTGAATGGCCGATCGGGATGGAGTCGAGCCGCCTGATCGTCGCGCTTCTACTGCAAGATCGACCGATGCATCACGCCGAACCGTTCTGACAGCGCGACCAAGCGCTTGTCCAGTGTCCACAGCTCTGCGCCCGGTGTGATCAGCGTTGACGCCAACAAAACCATGTCAACCAGCCCGCACCCAAGCCCATACAGTTTTTCGCGTTCAATGAAGTCCATCACCTCGCGCAAACTCGCCTGTTGCGTCTGTTGAAGGAGCCCTATGTCGCTGAGTGTCCGAACTCGCGGTGCGGGTGGTGTTCCGCAGGCAAGTTCGACCAGGACCATTGGATGCGTCAGCGCCAGGTCCAAATCGAGCAAGTCCACCAGAACATCATTGCGTTGTCGGAAGTGGTCAACCCATACCGATGTGTCGACCAGGACACCCTTCATTGCGAGGGCTCGCCGCGCCGTCGCGGCACATCCTGCATCTCCGGCATGGTGCCCCCCAACGCAGCAAGGCGCTTGGCGGCTTGTACTCGCACGAAAGTTTTCATCGCCTCGCGGAAGAGATCGGCCCTGTCCATAGCCGGATCGGCCACTTCCAGGGCCTTTTCGTACAGATCATCATCGATCGTGACAGTCGTTCTCATGCGAGCACCATCATCAGAAAAGATGACATTATGCGTCAATATACGCATCTTCACGAGCGGCGCAAGAGCTGGACGAAGGCGGAGTCCGCGGGCGCAGCCAAGGGCGAGTTCGAGGTGCCCTCGTGCGTAATTACTCTGGAAACTTCCTCGCCGTGTGTACCACGTTGAGCACCACGACGCCGGCGGGGACCACTTTGACGAAGACCACGTACGGGAGGCGCCGCACCACAAGTTCCCGGGCGCCGGGGACGCGGCCGCTCGTGCGGATCCTCTCGGGGAATGTCGTGAGTGCCACGATTTCGGTGACGAGGCGCTCCTGGACCGCCTGCGCCGTTGCCGGACCGGCTTCGGCGTAGTAGTACGCGAGGATCTCTTCGAGGTCGCCGATCGCCTCTTCCGTCCAGACGATCCCCATCCTTACGCGGTCTTGCCGGCCCTGCGTTCCCGCAGCCGGGCCATCGCCTCGTCATGGTCGTGGAGGCGGGCTTCCTTCGCGTCGACGCGCGCGAGGGTCGCCGAAACCTTGCCGAAGAGCCAGCCGTCGTATCCCGGATCCTTGTCGAGCAGGAATTCCGGCAACAGGGTGTCGGCGGCGTCCTCGATGGAGATCATGATCCCGACCGGACGGTCGTTCTTGGTGACGACGACAGGTTCCCTCCGGGCCGCGTCGAGGAACTCGCCGAAATGGTTTTTGGCGTCGCGCGCCGACATGACTTTCATGCTCAACTCCTCCAGTAGGGATGTGATTGTGTTTATTGTAGCTACTTTGTCCATTTCGGCAAGGCGAACGGACGCGTGTACCGCGAGGAGGGCGCACCAAAGAAAAAGACCATTTCCAGCCTACAGAATCTCGACCTTCAAGCCCCCTTTGCTGAGGCGGACGAGGTTATCGAGCGGGGAGGTCATGCTCGCTTCCTGTCAGAAAGATTTTTGGTTGTTCCAGCACCCGCAGGACGAAGTTGTTTTCGGTGCGGATCTTCTCGGCCAGTTCGGCCGGGGTGTAGAGCGTCGGGTTCACTTTGCGCCCGAGGGTTTGCTCGGCTGCGGCCAGGCCTTCGAATAGATCGGTGTAGCCGAGCCCCTCGGCGACGATCATCAGATCGATGTCGCTCGCGGCCGTGTCGGTGCCGCGGGCGACCGATCCGAACACGAAGGCAAGCGTGATGCGATCGGCCAGCGGGGCCAGCGCTGCCCGCAGCACGTCGGCGAGCCCCACGGACTTCAGGACGATCCCGCGCAGTTCGGCAAACACCGGGGAGGCGGGATTGGCCTGGTAATGCTTCTGGTTGCCGACCGCGGTGACGGTCACAAGATCGGCCGCCACGAGCTTTTCGAGCTCACGCTGCAGGGCGCCCCGCCCGGTGGCGGTCAGGCGAAGGAGCTCGTTGCCGTAGAACGAGCGGTCAGGCTGGCCGAACAGCAGCCCGAGCAGGCGCTGCTGCAGGCCGGAAAAGAGTGCATCGGCGACGGAAATATTCATCCTCATAAAGGGGATCATACTCCCCAAAAAGGGGATGTTTGATGCGAGTGCGCGTGTTTTCAACTATCTGGTCAAGAACAACGGCCGTTGCCGGACCCGCTTCGATGTAGTAGGGGTCGCCTCAGAAAACGGGAAAAACCGTACGTTAAGGGTTGTGGCGGTACGGCAATTTGCCGTATAACTACCCAAGGAGGACAACACTATGCCTGCAGCCATTTCTACCGCCCGCCTCGAAGCCCGGATCAGCACCGATCTGCATGCGATGCTCAAGCGCGCCGCTGAACTTCAAGGGCGCACGATGACCGATTTCGTGGTCGCTGCCGTCCAGGACGCCGCGCAACGCGCCATCGAGCAGGCCGAAGTCATCCGCCTTTCGCTGGCTGATCAGGAGTGCTTTGCACGGGCGCTGCTGTCGCCGCCGCAACCGTCGCCGGCTTTGGAGCGTGCCTTCGCTCGTCGCAGCAAGCTGTTGCGCGCTGAATGAGCAGCGCGCTGTTCCAACTCGCGCTGCTCGATGCCGCGCATGGCCGTACCACGTTCAACAGTGGTTCCGAACCGCTGGACCGCTACTTGCGGGAACAAGTCACCCAGGACGTTCGCCGCCGCGTGGCCGCCTGCTTCGTGGCGCTGGCTGAGGGGCAGCGCATCGCGGGCTACTACACCTTGGCGTCAGCAAGCCTGCTGCTGGCCGATCTTCCGGCTAGCACCGGCAAGAAGCTGCCGCGATATCCGACCGTGCCAGCGGTTCGCATGGGCCGCTTGGCCGTCGATCAGGCTTTCAAGGGGCAAGGTCTGGGCGGTGCGTTGCTGGCCGATGCGCTCGACCGTGCCGCACGTTCCGAGATTGCCGCCTACGCTTTGATGGTCGATGCGAAGGATGAAGCGGCGGCGGCCTTCTACCTGCATCATGGCTTCATCGCTCTGCCCGACTCGCCGTTGACGCTTTTCCTGCCGCTGGCTACCGTCCCGGCAGGCAAGCGCATCGGCGTAGCCAAGGGCGGGTTCGAGGTGCCCGACACCCTCGACGCGCGCAACGAGGAAGTCGCCCCGTTGTTCAGGGGTGGGGAGCGGCCTTGAATCTTCTTCTCGATCCACACGTCGCCCAAGCCGTAAAACCGGCTTTCATTGTGGGGTTCGTATGAATCGCATCGACCATGACACCGAGGAAGCCGTCCGCCGCTTCCTTACCTTGATCGCCACTCGCTATGACGTCGCCGGAGCCATCGTCTATGGCAGCCGTGCTCGGGGTACGCACCGCCCGGACAGCGATGCGGATGTGGCCGTGCTGTTGCGCGGCGAGCATCAGCGTTTCCTGACCGCCAAGCTGGATATGGGGGATGTCGCTTTCGATGTTCTGCTCGAAACAGGCATCCTCATCTCGCCACTTCCGGTCTGGCTCGATGAATGGGAGCACCCTGAGAACTACTCGAATCCCACTCTGCTGCACAACATCGATCGTGAGGGGGTTCGGCTGTGAGCAATCGGCAATTGACGGCGTTCCCGCAGGCGCTCCCGCAGCCGGGCCATCGCCTCGTCGTGGTCGTGGAGGCGGGCCTCCTTCGCGTCGACGCGCGCGAGGGTCGCCGAAACCTTGCCGAAGAGCCAGCCGCCGTATCCCGGATCCTTGTCGAGCAGGAATTCCGGCAGCAGGATGTCGGCGGCGTCCTCGATGGAGATCATGATCCCGACCGGACGATCGTTCTTGGTGACGACGACAGGTTCCCTCCTAGCCGCGTCAAGGAACTCGCCGAAATGGTTTTTGGCGTCGCGTGCCGACATGACTTTTATTGCCTGTCCTCCAGTAGGGACGCGATCGTATTTATTGCAGCTACTTTGACGAGTCGGAAGCGCGCGCGTACGCCCTCCTGACATACTTACGAGAAAGTTAGTAAGGGTGTGCAGTATCGGCCAGCTTCTGGCGGTATGCCTCGATGCGGGCGACGTCCGTTTTTTCTGGCTCTATTTCTGTCAAACGTCTGCTGGCATCGATCGAGTAGGCAAAATGACGATTTTCTACGTTCGAAAAATATGTGAGCTTGTTTGTACACCTCAGTGCCACATCCTTCGCTGCAACGAGGAGGGCCAGACGGTCTTCACGTAGCCGCATCCGTCCGGCATCGTCAATCTCGTAATGGTTCGCGCTTTCGGCTGCCAGTTCGGCTGGGTTCAAGGTCTTGTAGTCTGCAGCGGCGCGGAAGCGCAATCCGGTTTCGGAAAGGATGCACCTGTTTGTCTTCGGTTCGAGATGAATCTCGCCCCTGGATGCAAAACGTTCGATTACGTCTCTTACATCCGTGAGGGAAACCAGATCGTTTCGATGCAAACCTGGGGCATCTACGGGCTGCCCGCCCTGGAACCGAATCAAACCAAGAACAACCCGGTTTTGATGCTCGCTGAGCACGCTGCCGCCATGACCGAATCCCCTCACAAGGTAAGGTTCTCCGACGCGTGTTGTTTGCGCTTCGATTTCCCCCAGTCCTTCGCCATGGTCCGAGAGGACGATCACGAGGGCGTTTTCAAGCCTTCCGCGTGCGGCAAGCAGCGATACCAAGTGCCCCACTTGGGCGTCCACCCCCGTCAGTGCTGCAACATGTCGAGCCATAAAATCATTCGAATAGTCTATTTTCCGAGCGGCATGACGGGTTTTAAAGGGGAAATGTGCCGACTCGAAGTGAACTGCAAGAAACAGCGGTTTCGTTTCGGTGCTGCCCGCAACAGCCTCCTCGACGAAACCTCGTGAATTGTAATTCGCATGAGATGCCGTGTTGAGGTAAGAAAACGGAAGGACCCATTGGGCGAGTCGCGTCTGAAGTAGCAAATTCGTCAGGGGAGTATCGTTCATGCGCTGTAGTAAGAAATCCAGCGCCCCCGCCTTAGGGCCGACGATTTGATCGAAGCCAAAGGATTCGTCGATATTAGCAAACCGTCTTTCATCGATGGCAAAAACCGTCCGATAGCCATTCTCTTGCAGCGCATGCGAGCCTCTTGCAAAAGTCCGACTTCGGAAATGTGAAAGTGAGGCGTTCGCTCGCCGGGAGCGCGATTTTCGCATTGGCGGCGTCGGCAGGGCTTTTCGGCTAGGTCATTGGCATGGTTTTGCGATTTTTTGACGCAGGGAGTCCTGCCTCATTGATGGCAGTGATGTCAGGGCAGGCGTTGCGGTGCGCAGTGTCATTGTCGCAATCGCATCAACTGGTCGGCGGACAGCGCCAGGACACCGAACATCAGGTGCCCCATGACCTTGGTGCCGCCCTTGACCCGGACGGAGTTACCGCCGAACTCATCCTTGAGCCGCGCATTGCTGCGCTCGGCGACAGTGCGTTCGTTGTAACGGATCGCGTCGGCCGGCTCGAACGCCTCTTTCTTGCCGCCGCGCGGATTGTGGTCAATCAATGGGACATGGCCCAGGCTGCGGCAGTGCTCATGCAACTCGAAGCTGCAATAGGCGGCATCCATGACGTCGTAGAGATTGGTGACACGCTGCGCGCTGATCAGCGACAAAGGAATGGCGGCGCGGCTGTCGTGCATCGAGGCCGACGACAGCAGCGCCGCAATCGGCACGCCACAGTCGGCGGTGTCCAGGTGCAGCTTGTAGCCGTTCCAGCTGACTTTGTACCCCTGGGCATTGCACTTGGTGCCGCGGTCGCACACCGCGGGGATGTCCTCGAGCATCTGCGTGAGGCTCTGCTGGCGTTGGCGCTGGATGGGCGAAACCTTGGCGGGGGCACGGACTTCGCCGCGCCGGGGGCGGCCGCGTTTCTTCGCGGGGACCGGGGGCGTTGGCGCGGGGGTTTCTTCCTCGGCCATCAGGGACCATTGGGCCGCAGGCGCCGGTGTCGCCGCCGCACCCCTGGTGTGGGCCGGGCGCTCGCGTGCTTCGATCGCGGTGCCGTCGCGGCTGAGGTGCCCGATCAGCGCCCCCCCGAGGTGTTCCTTGATGAGCGCCTCATGCACCCGTTCGGCCAGACACCTCTCGGCAAACTCGTCGAAGGCGCGCGAGAAGGTGGCTTCGGAGGGCAGCTTCCGGCACGGCGGGAAGCCACAGATGCGCCGCAGCACACGATCGACCATCAGGCGCTCGATCAGCCCCACCGTGGTCGTCAGTCCCAGCACCGCCTTCGCCACGAAAGCGTTTGCCAGCCAGGCCCGCTCACAGGGCGGGCGCCCCACGCCACACCACGTCGTCGCCGTGAATTCCTCGATGCGCACCCATTCCAGGGTGTGGATGACCCGCTCCAGCTTCGGCGTCAGCGCCCCCACCTCGTTCTGCAACTCGGGCAGCAGTTCGTGCTGAATCACGTTCCAGCGTTGCAGGATCAGTTTGCGTTGGGTAGCATGCATAGGGCGGGCGTTATGATGTTTGGCTTGGTAACCGCATCATGCCAGAAATGGCCGCCCGCCCTCTCCGCCTTTGCCTCCCGCCGCAAAAAATCCCCCACGCAGAGCTCCTTTTGCAAGAGGCTCATGCGTAAGCAAATCATTACGCTTTACATGTTCTATATTGCGCAGGTTAAATACCGCGCCATGTTCGGCGGGCGACATGCCGCTCAGGATGCTCATCCAGGCTGGGAAGGTGCGTCCGATTGGGGTGTAGGCGTTTTCGAAGGAAGTTCCTTGCGCGAGAAGTTCTGCCAAATTCGGAAGATATTGGCGGTTCGCCTCGAAAGCAGTAGCGGACAAGGAATCGATGCCTATGATGATAATGTTTCGCGCGTTAGCAGGGAGTTTTTCGTTCGCGCCGAACGAACTGCTCCAGCCGACGATGCCAGCCGCGACGAATGCGCTGATTAACGGAGCAGCAAGTGGCAGTGTTTTTCGTGTCCGCCAGAGCCCGAAAGCTGTTCCTGTGCCAAGTAACAGGGCGAGCACGAGCGCAACATGCGGATGTGCGAGTGCGGTATAAACGTATATATAGTCAGAAGTCGGGAACAAAACAGCCGTGCCTGCTACCAGCAGCATCCAACCGACAACTAGGAACAGCAGTCTGGCGATTGGCGCGGAAAGGTGTGTTGCCAGGGTAAAGCGATGAGCAAGTAGTGTGAGGAACACATAGCAAATCACCAAGAGAACAAGATGGCCGAGAGCGTTTCGCACCAGTTCCCACTGAACTACGGGTGTGGCTAACGCCTCACCGAGCAATGCTTGAACCCTGGAATCGCTGGTGGTCTGGCCGGACAAGTCCAGAATAATTGGTGAGTAATAGGCAAGGGCAAAGGCAAGAAAAGCTGCGATTTTTTGCAGGGTCAAGATCGCTGTCCTGATTATCGACTTTGACATCATCTCCCAACCTATGGCTAAACTTACTGCCGAGCTAGACAATCTTGGCGGAAAACCAAGAAGACCGCCTTAGCGGTCTTCTTGGTTAGAGCTAGGTCAGGAGGAAATCAAATCCGACCTTGTCTTCTTGAAATTATGCGGCTTGGCGACATTCCGCAGGCACGTATTTGTAATTTGTCGCCGCTGACGAGCACTTCCAAGTAATACCTGCGGACGCCGACGACGGAGCATACGTCAAAATCACGGCTTTCGCGTCGGCGGTGCCGGTCACTGTGATCGTGCCGTTCGCGCAGGCAAGAGATGCGGTGTTTTTTGTTGCCGTGCTGAACACGGCAACACCGTTGCAAGCAGTGCCGTCGATCGTGCCCCCCTTGTTCGCGATGTTTTCACCCACGGTTGCTTTTGCGCCAGATGCCATAATGGCTAGTTCGGATACTCTGGCACGAACCGTGTAATCCTGATACGCCGGCAGCGCCACCGCCGCCAGAATGCCGATGATCGCGACGACGATCATCAGCTCGATCAGCGTGAAACCTTGTTGCACCTTTTTCATTTTGCACCTCCCTTGGATGACTACGGAAAGTTCCGCTTGTAGCATACAAAGCAAGGGCTGCGCCAAGCTGAGAGAGGCACCGGAAACAGCGGGATTCCGGCAGACCTGGGGTGTGCCACCGTCGCGCGTGGCACACCCCCACCTGTGCCACGCCATTCGAATGGCACACCCGGTCGTGCCAGCAGGACGGGCATGACGCAGCCGGAGATGCTCCTGTTTCGCGAAACCGTTTTGCCCGGCCGGGCCTGCAGTTAAACTCGCGCTTTCTCGCCGCGTCGGAGCCACGATGGACTTCATCTCCCTGAACACCGTCTCGGCGCTTTCGGGCCTCAGCAAGCGGACGCTGTGGCGCCGGGTCGCGGACGGCCTGCTGCGAACACAGACCTTGGGTGCCGGCGAGCGCACGCTCGTCGCGCTCGACGATGCACTGGCGCTCTCCCGGCTGCGCCTGGAGCCGGACGATCGCGCGCTGATCCTCGATGCCGATGCCGGCATCGCGGAAGCGCAGTGCGACTTCGCGCTGCTGTTCCTCGCGCAGAACCTGCCCGAAGAGGCCGTCCGCTGGCTCGAGGCCGCAGCCCAGCAGAATTGCCCCGAGGCCATGCACTGGCTCGGCCGCTGCCACATCGCCGGGACCGGGGTGCCGGCCGACGAAAAGGCGGGGATGGAGTGGATCGCGAGGGCGGCCAGCCGCGGCCATGCCACGGCCCCCCGCATGATCCAATACCTCACACGAAACCCGACCCCCCCCCCCCGCGACCCCGCTGCCCTCGAAGCGGCCCTCGACGCAATCGACCGGGAGATCGTCCTGCGCGTGCTGAATGAGACGGCGCATCCCGCTCGCAGGTAAGCGGAAAGGGGGGCGCGAAGTAATCTGCGCGACGTGCCAAAAGCGGCGCAAAACAGTGTCAATACGCGCGCTGCGTTACTGTGAAGGCGCAGGGCAGGGGGAGCACAGCGGCCGGAGCGTCGGCGTCGCTTCGGCGCGGCGGGACGCGCGAGATGATCGATCGCGGCGGATCTTCCGCGGCGAGCCCCAGGGAGATTTGTCGATGCGCGTGAAACGGGTATGGCGAAATGCGCTGGCCGCGATGCTGCTGGTCCTGTGCGGCGCGGCGGCGGTGGCCGGCACGACCGAATCCTTCACGTTCCGCGCACAGGACTATTCCGGCTCGCGTGACCGGCACTACAAGGTCTATGTCCCGGACGGCCTGAGCGGGCCGGCGCCGCTGGTCATGGCGCTGCACGGCTGCCAGCAGACCGAGGAAGACGTGCTGCGCGACTGGGGACTCGCCGCCGCGGCCGAACGCTACGGTTTCATCCTCGTCGCGCCGCGCATCACCAGCTACGACGGCCTGCGCAACACCAACTGCTGGGGGTTCTGGTTCGACGCGCACCAGCACGAAGGGCGCGGCGAGCCGGAAGACCTGCATCGCATCGCGCGCGAAGTCGAGGGCCACTTCGACATCGACCCGGCGCGCCGCTACATCACCGGCCTGTCGTCGGGCGCGGCGATGGCGGTGGTCGCGGCGGTCGCGCACAACGAATACTGGGCGGCGGCCGCGAGCGTGGCCGGCATTCCGTACGGCGAAGACTCGGCGTCGGTGTCGCTGTCGGGCCAGTGCCCGGGGCGGGCCACGTTCCATCCGGTCAGCCGCGTCGTCGCCGACATGCAGGCCGAAGTCGATGACCCTTACCCGATCCCGCTGCTGGTGGTGCAGAACAACGCCGACTGCACGGTCGTCCAGCCGGCCGGCCGCAACCTGCGCGACGCGCAGCTGACGGTGTTCGGCGCGGCCGGGCACGATACGCCGGCGACGGCGATGGCCCGGCAGACGCCGTGCACCCCGGTGTTCGGCGACGAAGACTATGGTTGCCGGCATTCCGTCTTCACGAGGGGCGGCGGCACCGCGAGCCGCTCGGTCGTCGAGACGGTGTTCTACGACGGCCCGCAGGCGACGCCGAACCCGTCCGATACCGACCATGGCCACTACTGGATCGGCGGCGAACAGGGGCGGGACGGCAAGTGGTCGATCCGGCGCGGGCCGAGTTTCCCGGACATCGCGTGGAATTTCTTCGAGCGCCATCCGCGCGCGGCCGCCGCCGAGCCCGGCGGCCCGCGCATCACGATCGCCGGGGCGAACCCGCTACGGCTGGAAGAGGGGCAGGCGTTCGTCGATCCGGGCGCGACGGCCACCGACCCCGAGGACGGCGCGCTCACGGTCAGCGCCGATTGCAGCAGCGTCGACCCTGCCCGGCCGGGCCGCTACGCGTGCACCTACAGCGCAACCGACAGCGCCGGCAACACGGCGTCGGCGAGCCGCACGGTCGAAGTCCTCGCGCGCGGCGGTTCCGGCATGAGCTGCGCGCAGGCCACGGCCTCGCCGGGCACCCACGTGGTCGCTGGCCGCGCGAGCACGAGCGGCTGGTTCTTCGCCCGCGCGCTGACCACCGGCGACCGGCAGGACATCGGCTTCAGCTGGGATTTCTGGTCGCGTGTCACGCTGTACGAAGGCGAACCGGGCCGCTGGTACGCCCGCCCGCCGCGGGGCTGCGAGGGCTAGCCAATCGACGAAACCTATTTGCCTTCGCCATCAAGTTCTCGGTCTTCACAGCCTGACCCCCTCTCTGGCGATGTTCTGGAGCAGCGCGGGGTTGGAGAAATTCTCCGGGTGCTCCCATTCGTCGAGCCACACTGGCAGCGGCGAGATGTTGATGCCGGTTTCAAGTAGCACGTCATAGGCCACGTCCGCCATCGCCAGAGTGGTTGTCAACACCCTTTGATGCTCCCCTTTAAGGAGCACAGCGACATCCGCATCGCTATCCGGGCGGTGCGTCCCGCGCGCCCGGCTGCCATACAGGATCGCGCCTGCCGTGTCGTACCGGCTGCCGATCAAGATGAGGAAGCGCCGGATGGCTTCCTCTGTGCAGTGGTCAATGCGGTTCACAGGCGACTCCATCATCGTTGGTCGGGTCTTCTTCAACACCGGAAACCGAAAGACAGTCTATCGCCCGGATGGCTGATCCGCATCATGGCAATGCGGCGGGGCGCGTATCCGCCTCCGGGGCCTGCCGCGGAGCGTGATATGCTTTTTGCGCCGAATCCGGCACGCCGCGGGAGAAGAAATGCTTCCAGCAAGCGGAAAGTTGTTCCGGCACACGGGGCTTGATCTGCCACCGGGAGCGTTTTCCCGCCCGCCCGGCATGCCGTCCGTCCCGTGTGGCGGATCGTCGCCGCGGAGCACCGAGGAATGACCGCCGTTCCGGCGGCACGCACGCTTGCCGGCGCGCGCCTGCTGCAGGATCTCGAAGGCATGTCTCCGGCCTACTTCGGCATGGTCATGGCGACCGGGATCATCTCGCTGGGCGCGCACCTGCTCGCGCTGCCGCGCCTCGCGCAGGCGCTGTTCGTCCTCAACGTCGGCATCTACGCCGTCATCGCGCTGCTGTTCGTGCTGCGCATGGTCCGCTTTCCGCAGCGCTTCTTCGGCGATATGGTCGATCACCTGCGCGGGCCCGGGTTCTTCACCGCCGTCGCCGCCTCCGGCATCCTCGGCAGCCAGTTCCTGATCCTCGCGGACAGCGAAGCGGTCGGGCTCGCGCTGTGGTTCGTCGCGATCGCGCTGTGGATCGGGCTGACCTACACGATCTTCACGGCCTTCACCGTCAAGGAGCAGAAGCCGACGCTCGACCGCGGCATCAGCGGCGGCTGGCTGCTCGCGGTGGTCGCGACGCAGTCGATCGCGGTGCTCGGCGCGCTGCTCGCGAACCACCTCGAGCAGCCTTACCGGCTGGAGCTAAACTTTTTCGCGCTGTCGATGTGGCTGTGGGGCGGCATGCTCTACATCTGGATGATGTCGCTGATCTTCTACCGCTACACGTTCTTCCTGTTCTCGCCCGGCGACCTCGCGCCGCCGTACTGGATCAACATGGGCGCGATGGCGATCTCGACGCTCGCCGGCTCGCTGCTGATCGCGAACGCGCCCGACGCGCCTTTCCTGCATTCGCTGCTGCCGTTCCTCAAGGGGTTCACGGTCTTCTACTGGGCGACGGGCACGTGGTGGATCCCGATGCTGCTGATCCTCGGCCTGTGGCGACATATCTACAAGCGCTTCCCGCTGAAGTACGACCCGCTGTACTGGGGCGCGGTCTTCCCGCTCGGCATGTACGCCGCGAGCACGCAGCAGATGGCCGGCGCGCTGGGGTTCGATTTCCTCGGCTTCGTGCCGCCGATCTTCCTGTATGCCGCGCTCGCCGCGTGGACCGCCGCGTTCGTCGGCGTCGTGCGCGACCTGTGGCGCCGCCTCGGCACAGCCCGGCAATAGCGGCATTAACCTTTTGGTTTGCCGAGCAGCCTGTCGTCGAAGGGGTAGCGCAATGCCGACACGATGCGGCACTCCCGTGCCCCGGGATGAAGCGGGTTGAACAGGACGTTGCAGGTTCGCCCGACGACGGCGGACGGCACGCGCAACAGCAGCGATGTGCCGGAGGCGAGCCATCGGTCTCCGCAGCGGCGGGTCGCCGCGAACTCGTGCTGCCATCCAGTTTCCAGCCGCAGACCGTCGGGCGAGTCCGGATCGGCAATCGAGGCCCCGTCGGGCACTTCGACCTCCAGCAGCTGGTAGTGTCGCGGGAGCTCGCCGGGATGAGTCGCCTCGACGTGGACCAGTGCCTCCAGCAACGCACCGGCCGCACTTTCCGCCAGATATACGACCGGGCGGCCGCGGTTGTGCCAACGGCCAGGGTGCGTCAGTCCGCCGGCGCCAGAGAGCTCGGCGTAGTTGCTGATGCGCCACAGGATCACGCAAAGTACCCTTGATCAATCTCGTGGAGCCAGTTCTCCACGGCCTCGAAGCCGAGGGAGTCGGCCGCGAAATCCATCGGCGCGACACCGCCAAGACGAGTTTTCGGCGTGTGGAGCCAGTCGTGGGCGCGCTGGCGGTCGTCGAAGACCAGGTCGGCCAGCAATCGCAGCCGAACCAGCCGGTACAGACTATCGAACTCGGCCGGAGTCAGCGTGCCTTCACCCTTGCGCCGAACCCAGGTGCGGCGCGGGATCACGCGATAGACGTCGGCGGGCTCCAGCACACGCTCGCCGGACAGGGTGCGAAGCAGCATCGCGCCCAGCCGCTTGCGATCGGTCCGCGCCAACGTCAGCTCGTCGGCTGCACTGTCCATGCCGAGGACCCCACTCAGCTTGTCACTCAATCGATCCTGCAGCGAGAGCGTCTGAGTCATGGTGTCACCTTGTGAGCCAAATATAAACAAATGATGTGCCAAGTGGCGCAGCCGTGCAACGAAGATGACACCTTCAGAAGCCCTGGAAAAGCAGCTCCAGCGCGCATTTGTATGAACATCTGGATGCGCATAAACATCTCCGGACGGGTGCCTCGTCTGGAACCGGGTCCGGCAACACGCCAAATTGCCGGCGCCGCGGCGAGCCGAGCCGGGATACTGCCGGGAGATTGCCGGCCGCAGCATGCATGTCTAGGCTGAAGCACGGTGAAAGCGTCGCGGCGGGAGGCCCCATGTGGCGAACTCATGAAGTCTTCAACCAGGTACCGGTGCTGAGCGACTGCAACCTGTTCGACACCGACATCGCGCTGCGCGAGGCGGTCGTGCGTGAAGGCGCGGGGTGGCACGCGGAGGCGCTGCGCGGACAGGGCGAGGTGCTCGGCAGTGCCGACACGCAGCGGCTCGCGGAACTGGCCGATCGTCACGTGCCGGAGCTCGTCGCGTACGATCGCTGCGGCCGGCGCGTCGATGACGTCGATTTCCACCCCGCGTGGGCGCGCCTGCTCGGGATGCTGTATGCCGACGGCGTGCACAGTTCGGCGTGGTTCGAGCCGCGCCCCGGCGCGCACGTCGCGCGGGCCGCGTCGTTCTTCCTGCATGGCCAGGCGGAAGCGGGTTCGCTGTGCCCGGTGACGATGACTTTTGCGTCGATCCCGGTGCTGCGCCGGGAGCCGGCGCTGTTCGGCGTGCTCGGTGACAAGTTCCGCTCGCGCGACTACGACGGGCGGGACGTGCCGCTCGCGGGCAAACGCTCGGTGATGATCGGCATGGGCATGACCGAGAAGCAGGGCGGCTCCGACCTGCGCGCCAACACTACGCGGGCGCGCCTGCTCGGCGCCGGCGGCCGGGACTATGCGCTGGTCGGGCACAAATGGTTCTTCTCGGTGCCGACCTGCGATGCGCATCTGGTGCTGGCGCAGGCCAGCGCGGGGCCGTCGTGCTTCTTCGTGCCGCGCTGGCTGCCCGACGGCAGCCGCAACGCCGTGCGCATCCGGCGCCTCAAGGACAAGCTCGGCAATCGCTCGAACGCGTCGGCCGAGGTCGAGTTCGAGGACGCTTTCGGCACGCTGGTCGGCGACGAGGGGCGCGGCATCGCGACGATCATGGAGATGGCGGCGCAGACCCGGCTCGACTGCGTGCTCGGCAGCGCCGCGCTGATGCGCCGCGCGCTGGTCGAAGCGATCCACCACGCCCGCCACCGTTCGGCGTTCGGGCAGGTTCTGGTCGCGCAGCCGCTGATGCGCAACGTGCTCGCCGATCTCGCGCTCGAAAGCGAAGCGGCGACGATACTGGCGATGCGCCTGGCGAAGGCGGTCGAAGCGGGCGACGACCCGCTGGAGCGCGCGTGGCGGCGCATCGTCACGCCGGCGGCGAAGTTCTGGGTCTGCAAGCGCGCGATCGCATTCGTCGCTGAATGCATGGAGGTGTGGGGCGGCAACGGCTACGTCGAGGACGGCCCGATGGCGCGCCTGTACCGCGAGGCGCCGGTGAACTCGATCTGGGAAGGCTCCGGCAACGTGATGTGCCTCGACGTGCTGCGCGCGGTCGCGCGCGAGCCGGACGGCAGCGAGGCGCTGCTGCGGGAATTGTCGCCGGTCGTGGCCGCAGAGCCCACGCTGGCCGGGACGCTGAACGAGCTGGCCGCGCTGCTGCGCTCGCCCGACGAGATGCAGTGGCGGGGGCGCCACGTCGCGATGCAGCTGGTCCTGCTGGCCCAGGCGGCACTGTTGCTCAAGCACGCGCCGGCGACCACCGCCGCGGCGTTCATCGCCAGCCGCCTCGGTCAGCGCAGCGGGCAGGTCGCGGGCCTGCTGGCGGAGCCGGCCGCCGCGGCGCTGCTGATCGACCGGGCGTGGCCCGGCTGAGGCTGTTATTTCTCACCGGCCGCGCGGCTGTCCGGCGCGGCCTGCATGGTGCCCTCGTAGAAGCGGATCTGGTTGCGCCCGGCATCCTTGGCCTGGTACAGCGCGATGTCGGCATGCTTGAGCAAGTCGTCGGTGCCGTACCCGGTGCCGACGAACAGCGCGATGCCGATGCTCGCGGTATTGCAGTGGCCGGCGCAGGTGCCTTTCAGCGCATAGGGACGTCCGAGCGATTCGCGGATCTTCCCGGCGACCGACTCGGCCTGCGCTGCAGCGCCCTGCCCCTCGTGATCCAGGTCTTCGAGCATGACGACGAATTCGTCACCGCCCAGGCGCGCCACGGTGTCGCTTTCCCGCACGCACGCCGTCAGGCGCTGCGCCACCTTGATCAGCAACTGGTCACCGACGTCATGCCCATGCGTGTCGTTGAGGGTCTTGAAATGGTCGAGGTCGAGCAGCATCAGCGCACCGTAGCGCCGGCTGCGGGTACTGGCTGCCAGCGCGTGGCCGAGACGGTCGAACAGCAGCCGGCGGTTGGGCAGCTCGGTGAGCGGATCATAGAACGCGAGGTTGCGGATCTGCGCCTCGGTCCGCTTGCGCTCGGTGACGTCCTGCTTGATGCCGACGAAGTGGCTGATTGCGCCGACGGCGTCGCGCACCGGGGTGATGACCAGTTCTTCGTCGTAGAGGCTGCCGTCCTTGTGCTTGTTCACCAGCTCGCCGCGCCAGGTTTTTCCGCCCAGGATGGTGTCCCACATCGCGGCGTAGAACGGCGGTCGCTGCACGCCGGAGCGCACCAGTTCCGCCGGCCGCCGGCCAAGTGCCTCGGCCGGCGTGTAGCCGGTCAGCGTCTCGAAGGCCGGATTGGCCCACTCGATCCTGGCATCGGCATCGGTGATCACGACGCCGTTGCCTACGGCTTCCAGCGCCGCCACCAGCAACCGGTCGCGCTCCTCGATCGATGCCCGCGCCGCAACGGCGCTGGCGCGCTGGCGCAGGCCGGCGATCAGGCTGTAGCCGAAGGCGAGCAGCAGCGCGGTGAGCGCGCCGCCGCTGATCAGGAAAGCGCGGCGCTGCGCGCGGTAGGGCGCCAGGATGCTGTCGAACGCTTCGCAGACCACCACCACCAATCCGAACTCGCCGAGCCGGTGCCAGCTGGCGAGGCGCTCGATGCCGTCGATCTGCGCCCGTAACGCGATGCTGCCGGTTTCCGGCGCGTCGGTGCCGAGATAAGGCCGGTCTGCGAGAGATTTGCCCATTCCTTGCGCCGGATCGGGGGAGCGCGCGAGGATGTCGCCGCTGGAACGCAGCAGCGTCACCGTGCCGTGCTCGCCGAGACTGATGGTGTCGTAGAAGCGCGAGAAATATTCCGGCGGCACCGACATCACGACGACGCCGAGAAAGCTCCGGTCCAGCGCGAGGATCGGCCGGGTGAACTGGATGCTCCAGCGCTTCGACACGCGCCCGAGCACCGGCTTGCTGATGAACAGCGCGTCGGCCCTGCGCTCGCGATGCACGCGGAAATGCTCCCGGTCGGCCAGCGATACCGGCTTGGCCGGCTGTTCCAGATTGCTGTAGGCGAGTGCGCCGTCGGCGTCGATCACGGCGACCTGGAAGCTGACGTCGCGCAAGAAGTAGTTCTGTTGGTGCAGCACCGCATCGTGGAAGCCGGACGGATTGCGCCGCCATTCTTCGCGCAGCGCGAGCAGCGACAGATCGATGCCGCGCGCCGATGCCCTGACCTGCTCGGCGAAGGCCCGCGCAAGATTGCCGGTGTCGCGCTGAGTGTTGGCGATCGCCCGCTCGTGCGCGTACTTCAGCTCGAAGAAGATGCCGGCCCAGATGGCGCCGATCAGCAGCAGGAAAAATACCGAAAGCTGCAGCGGCAGCGTGCGAAGAAATTCCACCGTGCTTTTCGGTGAAGCAATGGAGGCCGTTTTCGCCATGACACCCGCTTTCGATGCGCGCCGATACCTGGGCCCGCGATTCTATCAAGCCCGTATGGCCAAGTGCCGCGGTTCGCCTGAATTTATCGCTGGCGTCCCCGCCCGACGCCCGCCCGCAACGATCAGCCTGGTGTTCCGGCCTTTTCGGTCATCCCCGGCAGGGCCGGCGCGCGCTGGCGTCCGCCGCCCGCGCCGATGAGGGCCGGCAGGCAGTCGGGCCCGGCGTCGACAAAGGCGCGATGGACCTGCACCCCGGCGGCGCCGGCGGCGCGGGCCGCACAGACATCGACGGCGGTGCGGATGCCGCCCACCGCCACGAGGGCCGGGCCGTCTGCGATGCGCTGGGCCAGCGCGGCGAAGCGCGCCAGCCGCGAGAGCTGCCCGCCCGCGGCAGGGAGCACCACGGTCAGCGCGTCGAAGCCGGCCTGCGCCGCCGCTGCCGCGACGTCCGGCAGCGGCTCGCCTTCCGTGCCGAGCGGAAACTTGAGCGCCAGCGGGATCCGGCGCGGCAGGCGGTCGCGTTCGGCCGCGATCGACTTCATCGCTGCGGCCATGAGCGGCAGGTGCTCGCGGGCGAGCAGCGGCCGGCAGGCTTGCGCGCTGAGGTTGAAGCTCACGTAGTCCGCCACCCGCCACGCGCCGAGGAGGCCGGCAAGCCACTGCGCCGGCAAGTCCGCCGGCGCCGCGCCGGGCGACAGGCCGATGCCGATGCCGATCGCGCTCCCGTCGGGGTGGTGCGGCGGCAGGATGGCCAGGCGCGCGGTCAGCGCCGCGAGGCTGAAAGGCGCTTGCAGGTGCGCGGCGACGGTGCCGAATTCGACGCTGCCGAAGCCCAGGCCCAGCAGTTCCTCCGCCCGCGTGCCGTCCTTGTCGATGCCCCCGGCCAAGCCCGGCCGGTCGTGCCAGCGCAGGCGGATGCGGCTCATCCGTGACGCCTCGCGAAGCCGGCGATGAAATCCGCCAGCGCTGCGGCGCCGGCTTCCGGCATCGCGTTGTAGAGGCTCGCGCGCAGCCCGCCGACCTGGCGGTGGCCGCGCAGGTGGGTGAGCCCGTGCGCCTCGGCTTCGGCGAGGAAAGTGTCGGTGAGCCGGTCGTCGGCGAGGTGGAAGCGGACGTTGGAGCCTGAGCGATGTCCGGTCGCGACCGGTGCGGCGTAGAAGCCTTCGCTGCCGTCGATGGCCGCGTAGAGCCTTTCGGCCTTGCGCCGGTTCGCGGCGGCCATCGCCGCCAGGCCGCCGGCGTCGGCGATCCAGTCGAAAACGAGGCCGGCAACGTGGATCGCCCACGTCGGGGGCGTGTTGACGCAGCTGTCGTGCTCGGCCTGGAGCCGGTAGCAGTGCGGCGCGGGCACCCGTGGCGCGGGGCGCTCGAGCAGGTCTTCGCGAATGACCACGACGGTGAGGCCGGCGGGGCCGATGTTCTTCTGCGCGCTGGCGTAGAGGACGCCGAATCTCGACACATCGACCGGACCGGTGAGGAAACACGACGTGCAATCGGCGACCAGCGGCACGTCGCCGGTGTCCGGCAAACCGGGGTAGGCGATGCCTTCGACGGTCTCGTTCGGCGTGATGTGGCAGTACGCGCAGCCGGCCGGCAGCGCCCAGTGGCCGAGCGGCGGCGCAGCCAGCGGCACCGGGCCGGCGTGGCGGGCGGCCAGCGTCACGTCGGCGTAGCGAGCGCCTTCGGCCATCGCGCGGCGCGACCAGTAGCCCGAGTCGGCGTAGGCCGCGTGACGCGCGTCGCCGAGGAGGTTCATCGGCACCAGCGAGAACTGGTGCAGGGCGCCGCCGGCGAGGAACAGGATGCGGTAGTTCGACGGCAGCGCCAGCAGTTCGGCCAGGCGTTCGCGGGCGTGGGCGAGCGTGGCGCGAAACGCGTCGCCGGTGAAAGGCCGTTCGAGCGCCGAGGCGCCGTCCGCCCCGCGCGTAAAAAGTTCGTCGCGCGCCCGCTCGAGCACCGCGTCGGGCAGGCGGGCGGGGCCGGCGGCGAAGTTGAACGCAGGCGACGGTGACATCGCGTCAGCCGAGCAGAAAGCCGCCGTGGCTCCCCGCCGCCATGAAGAAGAGCAGCGGAATCGAGAGCATCGTGTTGGTGCGCGACGACAGGTGCGTGATGCGCGAGCAGCGCACGCGCTCCTCGATGCCTGCCGGCACCAAGCCCAGCACCTTCTTCTGGTGCGGCCACAGCACGAACCAGACGTTGAGCATCATCAGCGTGCCGATGTACATGCCGATGCCGATCGGCGCGAGGCTGCCCTGCAGGCCGGCCGCGCCCGCGAGCCAGCCGTGCTGCCACAGCATCAGCACGCCGGCGCACCAGGTGACGACCGACGCCCAGCGGAAAAAGCCGTGTTCGCGATTAAGCAGCGCCTGGAAGCGCGGACTGCGGTCGTCGACGAGGTCGGCGGCCGTCAGCGGGCGCCAAGTCGGGCGCTGCACGACGCTGGAATAGTTGTGGCCGACCCAGATGATGCCGGCGAGAAAATGCGCCCAGCGCAGCGCAGCGCGAGGTCGAGCGTCGCCTCCATGCCGCGCCTCAGCCCGCGAGGACGCGCACGAGCGCGGCCAGGACTGCGGTGAGCGCGATGCCGAGCGCGATGGTGCCGGTGGCGGTGTCGTAGGGGTGGCGCATTTCAGTTTTCCAGGAACGCGGTGGACATCGCGCCGGCGGCGCGCCTCACCAGCGGTTTGCGAAAACGCAGCGGCCTGGTGACGGCGTCGACCGCGTCCTGCACGACCTGATGCCGCGGCGAGCGGCTGCACGCCGGGTCGGTGTTGCCGGCGTCGCCGGTCAGCAGGAAAGCCTGGCAGCGGCAGCCGCCGAAATCCTTCTCCTTTTCGGCGCACGAACCGCAGGGTTCGGGCAGCCAGTCGAGGCCGCGGTATTTGCGGAACAGCGGCGACTCGTGCCAGATCCACGCCAGCGGCCGGTCCCGCACCGACTCGAATTCCAGGCCGGGAATGACGCGGGCTTCCTGGCAGGGCATCGCGACGCCGTCGGGAGCGATCGTCAGGTGGATCGCGCCCCAGCCGTTCATGCAGGCTTTCGGGCGGCCCTCGTAGTAGTCCGGGATGACGAAATAGATCGTCATCTTCTTGCCGAGCTTGTCGCGCCACTGCTGCACGACCTGTTCGGCCTCGCGCACCTGCTCGAGCGTCGGCATCAGCTCGTCGCGGTTCATCAGCGCCCAGTTGTAGTACTGGATGTTGGCGAATTCCAGGTACTCGATGCCGAGTCCGGCCGCCCATTCGATCATTTCGCCGGTCATGCCGATGTTCTGGCGGAAGACCGGCATGTTGAGCACCATCGGAAACCCGTGGGCCTTGATGAGGCGGCCCGCTTCGAGCTTGCGGGCGTGGGCGCGGGCGCCGACCAGCGCGTCGGTGACGTCGGCGCGGGTTGCCTGCAAGGGCAGCTGGATCTGCTTCAGGCCGGCGTTCTTCAGCGCGATCAGGCGCTCCTCGCCGAGGCCGATGCCGGAGGTGATGAGGTTGGTGTAGAAACCCAGGCTGTCGGCGTACGCGACCAGTTCCTCGAGGTCCGGGCGCTGCAGCGGCTCGCCGCCGGTGAAGCCGAGCTGCAGCGCGCCCAACTCGCGGGATTCGCGCAGCACCTTCTTCCACTCCTCGGTGCTCAGCTCCTTCGCGGCGTAGTCCTCGAAATCGAGCGGGTTGTTGCACCAGCTGCATTTGAGCGGGCAGCGGTAGGTGAGCTCCAGCGACAGCCACAGCGGCTTGCCCTGTCCGTCCAGACTGAGGCCGCCGGTTTCCTTGGGCATGGTGTTCTCTCCTGTTTCCTCGATGGTTTCCGCCATTATTTGCGGCTGGTTCGCGCACCGATACGAGAAAGGAGTGAAAGTGGGCTCGCGATTTTCTTGAGGCGAACCCTGCCGGGAGCCGGATCGAGTGGATGCTCAAGACACATCATCGTTGCGGATGAGAACGAATATCACTTAGAATGCGTCGCTTTCGAGCCAGCCCGGAGCAGGACGCTCTCAGCCAGCCATTGAGTCGAACCAATGAGCAGATGGAGAGTGATCGATGCAGCATCCCCCTGGACGTATCCTCGGCTTGAATGTCCTGACCGCTGCCGTGCTGGCGGCTCTGGCCGTACCTGCCGGTCCCGCCCTCGCCGAGGAGCCGACGAAGCTGGAAGCGGTGACCGTCAGCGCCACGCGTGCCGGCAGCGTGGCGGGCGAGACGCCGCAGAAGGTCACGATCATTACGCGCGAGGAAATCGATCGTCAGCTGGCCGTGACCACCGACCAGGCCCAGGTGCTGAGCAACCTGCTCCCCTCGTATTCGCCGAGCCGGCAAAAGCTCTCCAATGCCGGCGAAAGCTTTCGCGGCCGCAATCCGCTCTTCCTCATCGACGGAGTGCCCCAGTCCAACCCCTTGCGCGACAGTTCGCGCGACGGCTACACGATCGACCTCTCGATGGTCGAGCGCATCGAGATCATCCATGGTGCCAGTGCCGAGCACGGCCTGGGTGCCACCGGCGGCATCATCAATTTCGTCACCCGCGGTCCGCGCGCCGGCGCCATTCGCCAGCACGCCGGGATCAGTTTTTCCGCGCCCACCGATTATGAATCCGACGGGGCGGGCTACAAGGTCGATTACCGCATCGAGGGCAGCAGCGGCAGCTGGGATTACCTCGCTGCCGCCACCTGGCAGACGCGCGGCCTGTTCTACGACGCCAGGGGCGTGCCGATCGGGGTGGACAACACCCAGGGCGACATCATGGATTCGACCAGCCACGATCTCATGCTCAAGCTCGGCTACTGGCTGGACGACAACCAGAACCTGGCGTTCACCGTGAACCGCTTCCAGCTCGAGGGCAACAACGATTACCTCAACGTGCCGGGCGACGCCAGTGCCGGCATTCCGGCGATCTCCATCAAGGGCAGGCCGCAAGGCGCCGCGCCGCAGAACGAGGTGCTCACCACCAGTCTCGCCTACAACCATGCCAGCCTCGCGGACAATGAGCTGGGCATCCAGCTCTACAGCCAGCGCTTTCGCGCGCGCTTTGGCGGCAGCACCGCAGCCTCCTTCCAGGATACGAGAATTGCCCCGGCAGGCACCCTTTTCGACCAGTCGCAGAACGAGTCGGAGAAGCTGGGCGCCAAGCTGACCGTGAAGCGCGACGGGCTGTTCGACAACCACCTGATGCTGACCGGCGGGGTCGACATCCTTCAGGATACGACCCGGCAGATGCTCATCGCCACCGACCGCGAGTGGGTGCCGGAGACCCGTTTCCGCAATTTCGCCCCCTTTGTGCAGGCGGAGGTCCGCCCTCACAAGCGCCTGAAACTGCAGGCCGGCGTGCGCCGCGAGTACGCCAAGCTCGATGTCGACACCTTTCAGACCGTCTGGTCGACCAACAAGGCCAATGGGGTCACCGTCCAGGGCGGCAATCCCAGCTTCGAGGAAACGCTGTTCAATACCGGCGCCGTCTTCCAGGCCACCGACTGGGCGCAGCTCTTCGCCAACTATTCGGAGGGTTTCGGCATGCCGGATGTCGGCCGCGTGCTGCGGGGGATCAACAAGCCCAACCAGTCGGTGGCGGACTTCCTCGACCTGCAGCCCATCGTCACCGACAACCGCGAGGTCGGGATGCGTATCAAGCGCGGGCCGGTCGACTTCGAACTGAGCTATTTCGAGTCCGATTCCGATCTGGGCTCGCGCCTCGTCAATGTCGGCGGGGTGTACCAGGTTCGCCGCGAAAAAACCGAAATCGACGGCGTGGAAGTCAGCGCCGGCTGGAAGGTGAACGACGCCCATCGCCTGCAGGTCGCCTATGCCGCGGTGAACGGCCGTTCCGACACCGACGGCGACGGAAAGGTGGATACCGACCTCGACGGTGCCAACATTTCTCCCGACCGGCTCACCTTGAGCTGGCTGGCGCGGTGGTCCGACCGGCTCGACACGCAGGTGCAGGCGAGCCACGCCTTCGACCGCGATTTTCCCAAGCCGGAGCTGGACTTCAACGGCTACAGCCTGGTCGATGCGTCGGTAAGCTACCGCCTGGCCGAGGGTCGGCTCTCGGCCGGGGTAGAGAATGTCTTCAATGAAGACTACGTGACCTATTACTCGCAGAGCGCCGATTCGACCACGCGCGACGATCGCTACTTCAAAGGCCGCGGCCGTACCTTCACCGTCGGTTACCAAGTGGATTTCTGATGGACAGGGCATGACCCGGGTACGACGTAATCGACCCACGTGGCGCAGGGACGCCGCACTTGCCGCGCGAGTGCTGGCGGCGGTGGGCGCCGGCTACGCCTGCACCGCCGCGGTGGTCGCGCTCGTCGCCCGGGCGCTGCCCCTCACTTTCGGCATCGCGCGCAGCGAAGCGGTGGTGGTCGCCGCCATGACGGGTTTCATCCTTTACCTCATGGTGCTCCTCTGGGGTTTCGCCGAACCGCGCCAGGGGCGGGTGTGGGGGATGCTTCTGGGGGGCACGGCCCTTTGCCAGGGGATCTTGCTCTGGCTCGCCCCCCTTGGCGTCGCTTGATCGTTTGGGATGGGCATGACCTTCCGCCAGTCGATGACCGCGCTTCACACCTGGGCCGGGGTGGTGCTCGGTGCCTTGCTGTTCGTCATTTTCTGGATGGGCAGTCTCTCGGTTTTCGACCGTGAGATCGACCGCTGGATGATGCCGATGACGCGGCTCGCTGCGCCGGCGCCCGCGGGGCTTCCTTCCCTCGACGCCAACTTGCGTCCGGTTGCCGAGCGACTCGCCGCCGGCGCGCCGCAGTGGACGATACGGCTTCCCTCCGCGCGCGCCCCTGCCATGGAGCTGCGCTACCCGGATGGCGCCGGAGGCACGGTGCGCCGTCATGTGGAAGCGGCCAGCGGCCGGCTGCTTGCCGATGCCGGAAGTGCCGGTGCGAGCGGCTTCTTTTTTCCGTTCCACTTCCGCCTGCACTTGAAGTGGCTCGACATCGGCTACTGGCTGGTAGGGCTTGCCGGCATGGCGATGCTGGTCCTGCTGGTCTCCGGAGTGATCATCCACCGCCGGGTCTTCAGCGATTTCTTCACTTTCCGCCCCGAACGGGCGCTGCCGCGCGCCACCCTCGACCTGCACAATCTCTCCGGTGTGTTGGCGCTGCCCTTTCACGCGGTCGTTACCCTTTCCGGCCTCGTCATTTTCTTTGCCGTCTATTTTCCCGCCGCCTGGCAATCCGCCTACGCCGAGGTCGGGGCGGGCGCGCGTGAAACCTTCAACCGCGAGGCCTTCGGCAGCTGGCGGAGACCGCCCGCCGGCGTGGCCGCGCCGCTCGCGTCGCTCGACGCAATGCTCGCCGCGGCGGAAGCGGAGTGGCAGGGCGGAAGACCCTATTTCGTCCGCGTCTGGCATCCGGGCGACGCTGCGGCCTATGTCGAAGTGCGCCGTTCCATTGCCGACGACATCACCATGAATCTCGACACCGTTTATTTCGACGGCACGACCGGTGCCGTCCTCCACCGCCACGAGGCGCAGCCGGTGATGCGCGTGCAGCGCTTCATCGCCGGCTTGCATTTCATCCAGTTCGAGCACGGGATTCTGCGCGGGCTGTATTTCCTCGCCGGACTCTCCGGCTGCCTCATGATTGCCACCGGCCTGCTTTTCTGGCTTGAAGCCCGGCGCGCTCGTCACGCCCGGCACGGGCTGGGCGGCGTGCGGCTGGTCGAAGGGCTGACGGTGGGCAGCAGCGTCGGCCTCATCGCCGCGACGCTTGCGTTCCTCGTCGCCAACCGGCTGCTGCCGCTGGCTCTCCCAGGGCGCGCGCTCCTCGAGATGCAGATTTTCTTCGTCGCCTGGGCGCTCGCCTTCGGACACGCAGGCTGGCGTGCGGACCGGGCCTGGCGCGAGCAGGCGTGGGCGATCGCCGTGCTCGCCGCGCTGGCTGCGTTGCTCAATGGCGTCACCACCGGCGACCACTTGCCTGCCACCCTCGCCGCCGGTCGATGGGAGGTGGCCGGCGTGGATGGAGTGCTGGTCCTCACCACGTTCCTCGCCGGCTGTGCTGCCCGCCGGCCCGGACGGAGGACGGCACCGGCGGAGGCTGGCGCTCTGGCGGCCGAGGTCGGTCGTGGCTGAGTTCGCTGGGTTCCTCCTCGTTGCCGCCTGCGCCGCGGGCTACCTTGGCTTCGCGCTTCTGGCACTCTCCCTGCCGCGCCACTGGCGCGACGTGACCGGTGCGGTGCCCGCTTCGCCGAGGCGCTGCGCCCTGCAACGCGTGGTGGGCTATGCCGCCCTAGTGCTTGCCTTCGCGCTGGCGGTGATGCGTGACGGGGCGGCCTTCGGCAGCGTCCTCGCGATCCTGCTACTGACGGCCGTCGCGACGGCGGTCGCGCTCACCCTGAGCTGGCGACCGAAGCTGCTGGCTGCGGTCGCCAGAGCCTTCCGCTAGGGTAGCGTTCATCGCGAGCGCTGACGACCGAGCGCTGTATTCCGTTGCGCAGCGCGGCTGCATAGGGCGAGGTGTTCGTACCGGGTCGGCGTCGGTCGGGCCGCTTGTCGGCGCGAAGAGCGGGGCACGCCGGGCGGTGCAGGCCAAAGAGCGGTCAGGCAGCGGCGACGCGACGCGCGATGCGGTCGAGCGCGGCGATGCAGGCGGCGGCGATGGCCGGCTGCAGCGCGCCGTGGCCGGCCCCCTCGACCGTCACCCGCTCGGTTTGCGGCCACGCCCGATGCAGCCGTTCCGCGGCCTGCGGCGGGCACACCGGGTCGGCGCTGCCCTGCACGAGGGCGCCCGGGATGTGCCGCAGACGTTCGCAGCCGGCCAGCAGGCGATCCGCGTCGCCAAAGCAGCCCCGCGACAGGTAATGGGCCTGGATGCGCGTCTTGGCGAGCTGCCGCGGGTCGGGGCCGGCGACGAGCGGCGCCTCGCCCATCAGCGCACGTTCGTAGTCGAGCCAGTGCCGGGCGGCCGCAACGCGGGTCGGTGGATGGCGCGAGAGCAGGCGACGGGTGTAGGCGCCGAGAAGATCGTCGCGCTCGCCGTGCGGCACGGCCTGGGCGAAGCGCTGCCAGGCGCGCAGTGCGGGAGTGGCGACGCCCTGCGCGTAGCGGCGCAGCTCCGCGGCCGAGCCGAGGAAGATGCCGCGCAGCACGAGGCCCGACACTGCGTCGGGATGCGCCTGCCCGTAGGCGAGTGCCAGCAGGCTGCCCCACGAGCCGCCAAACACCAGCCAGCGCTCGATGCCCAGGAGGTGGCGGATGCGTTCGATATCGGCGACGAGGTGGGCGGTGGTGTTGGCCCGCAGGCTGCCCGCGGGCGTGCTGCGGCCGCAGCCGCGCTGGTCGAAAAGCACCGCGCGAAAGCGGCCGGGGTCGAACAGGCGGCGCTGGCCCGGCGTGCAGCCGCTACCGGGGCCGCCATGCAGGAAGACCACCGGCAGGCCGCCGGGACGTCCACATTCCTCGACGTGCAGCACGTGGCCGTCGCCGACCGCCAGGCGATGCGTGGCGAATGGCGGGGTTGCGGCAAAGAGCGGCGCGACAGGGGTCGCGTCGCGCGCGCGAGGGGGCGCGCCCGCGGGCATCAGCTGCGCAGCCAGCCCTTGTCACAGGCCAGCTCGACGAACGCCCGGACGCTGGCGGCGATTTCTTCGCCATGACCGGGAAATGCGGCCTGCAGGTCGGCGACGATCGCCGCGAGGCTGCGCTCGCCGTCGCAGCGCTTGAGGATTTCGCCGGCGGAAGGGTTGAGTTTGATGAGGCCTTCCGGGTAGAGCAGGATGTAGGCGTCCTGGCTCGCTTCCCAGCGGAACATGAAATGCGGCGACAGCCGCAGGCGGGCGTCGGCGCAGAGGGCGGTGGTTTCCATGGCGGCAAGGCGTCCTTGGGGAGCGGGCGGAACCGGCAGGCCGGCTCCGCTCCGGCCGGGTTCAGCGGACGTACACGTAGGCCGTGACTTCGAAACCAAGGCGAATTTCGCAGTAGGCGGGGGTTTCCCAGGTCATGTCTGTCTCCTCGATGATGGCGCGGCACCCTGCCGCGCCTTGATTCATTATTTGCAAGCCGCACCGTCGCAGCCAGCGGCATTTCGCCGCAATCGCCTCATGAAAATCATGATGTGACGGGCGCGCCGGCCATCGGCGTGTATCGCCCCCAGCCGGCGATCTGCACGTCGCAGTGCGCGAGCGTCATCGCGTCGAGCATCGACCACAGCACGTCGAGCTTGAAGCGCAGGATCTCCAGCGCCCGCTCCTGCAGCGCCCGGGTGTTGAAGTGAGCGAGGGTGATGCGCAGCCCATTGACGACGTCGCGCGGCGCTTCGGTGAGACGGCGGCGGAAATACGCGTAGCCTTCGGCTTCGATCCACGGGTAATGCTGCGGCCAGTGATCGAGGCGGGATTGATGGATCGTCGGAGCAAAGAGCTCGGTGAGCGACGAAGCCGCCGCCTCCTGCCACGTGCTGCGACGGGCGAAATTGATGTAGGCATCGACCGCGAAGCGCACGCCGGGCAGCACCAGGCGCTCGGAGACGATCTCTTCGCGCGCGAGGCCGACCGCTTCGCCGAGCCGGATCCACGCCTCGATGCCGCCGCCCTCGTTGCCCTCGCCGCCGTGGCCGTCGTGGTCGAGGATGCGCTGCACCCAGTGGCGGCGCACGTCGCGGTCGGGGCAGTTCGAGAGGATTGCGGCATCCTTGATCGGGATGCTGACCTGGTAGTAGTAGCGGTTCGCGACCCACGCCCGGATCTGCTCGCGGGTGCACTGGCCGCGGTGCATCATCACCTGGAACGGGTGGTGGATGTGGTAACACCCGCCCAAGGCGCGCAGCCGGGCTTCGAACGCCTCCGCGCTCCAGGCTTCCGTTTGGTCCATTCTCATTGCAAATCTCCAGCGGGGCCGAAATCGAGCAGCATGCCGTCGGCGGCGACTTCGATGCCGTGCCGCGCCAGTTCGGCACGCTCGCGCGAGTCCTCGTCGAGGATCGGGTTGGTGTTGTTGATGTGGATCAGGATCTTGCGCGGCCGCGGGTAGCGGGCCAGCAGCTCGATCATGCCGCCGGCACCCGATTGCGGCAGGTGGCCGATTTCGCGCGCGGTGCGTGTCGAGATGCCGAGCCGGATCATCTCGTCGTCGCTCCAGAACGTGCCGTCGAGCAGCACGCCGTCGGAACCGGCGAGATAAGGCTCCAGGTGCGGCGCCATCGCGCCGAACCCCGGCGCGTAGAAGACCTTGCGGCCGCTGGTCGCGTCCTCGATGAGCACGCCGATGTTGTCGCCCGGATGCGGGTCGTCGCGGTGCGGCGAATACGGCGGCGCCTTGCTCGCGAGCGGCACCGGCGTGAAGCGCAGGCCGGCCACGCCGGGCACCGTGAAAGGCGTCGGCGGCGCCACCTGCAGCGGGTGCCAGACGACCGTGCAGAAGTGTGAAAGCACGTTGAACACCGGGTTGCCGGTGGTAAGGTCTTCGTGCACCTGCGCGGTACACCACACCGGCAGCGGCTGGCCTTCGCGCAGCATGAAAAGCCCGGTGGTGTGGTCCACCTGGGCGTCGATGAGCACCACCCCGGCGATGCCGCTGTCACGCAGCGCGCGGGCGGGCTGCAGGCAGGGGTTGGCGCGGATCTGCGCGAGCAGGTCGGGGGAGGCGTTGAACAGCACCCAGTCGTCGCCGTTGCTGCTCACCGCGATCGAAGACTGGGTGCGCGGCCGGGCACGGACGGTGCCGTGGCGCACGCCGTGGCAATTGCGGCAGTTGCAGTTCCACTGGGGAAAGCCTCCGCCGGCGGACGAGCCGAGAACGAGGATCTTCATGAATCCAATATCGGCCGCCGTCGCAAGGCCCGCGTACGTCGAATCGCGAAATGCGCCTCATGGTTTTCTGGAGGCGCGCATGGCGCAGCGCGCTTTTCCAGGCGCCGGGCGAGGGCCGCGCTGACGCTGACGAAATCCCCGCCTTTGCCGGGGCCGGCCTAGCGGTCGAGTTCCGGGTAATGGCGGAAAATGCCCTCTTCGCTGAACGGCAGGCGCCGATCCGACGCGAGATAGGCGGCGAGGCGCGGGCGCCGGGCGACGCGGTCGTGAAGTTCGACGAGGCCCGGGCAGCCCGGTTCGAGGCGCGACATCGCGCGCGGGAACGCGTAGCGCAGGCCCTCGACGATCTGGAACAGCGACAGGTCGACGTACGACAGCGTGTCGCCGACGAGGTAGCCGCTGCGAAAGCTGTTCTGCGCGCGGACCTGCTCGAAATAGCGCAGGAACTTCGGCAGCCGGTTCTTCGTGAAGTCCTTCGCGCGGCGCTGCGCTTCGGGCTTCTGATCCTCGTAATACAGGCTGCTCGCGATCGGGTGATGCGTGTCGTGGACCTCGCCGACAAGGTCCGCGATCGTCAGCTGCAGCTGGTGCGCCCAGTGCCGCCCCGCCTCGGTCTTCGGCGCGAGGCCGAGCCGCGGGCCGAGATACAGCAGGATGTTCGCGGTCTGCCCGATCACGAGGTCGCCGGCCTTCAGGAACGGCGGCGCGAACGGCACGTGTTCCAGCGACCCGCCGTCGAGCAGCCGCAGCAGCGCCGCCACGCCCATGCCGTTTTCCTCGGGCAGGCGGGCGACGTCGACATAATCGGCGCCCGCTTCTTCGAGCGGCAGGCGAACGAATTCGCCGCGCCCCTGGATCGACGGCCAGTAATACAGTTCGTAGCGCATGAGGACGTTCTCCTGGGGGCGTTCTGCTGCGGTGATCGGCGCGGGCCGCGTCACCGGTGGTGCTGCGGCTGGCGCGCGAAACCGGCCCGGATGGTACGATCCGCACGCTGGCGGCCGCCCGACCGGTCCCGATGTCATTGTGGGCGCCAGTCGAAGAATCGACTATATTGCGTCGCACCATCCCCGGCGTCGGCCAGCCCGCCCGGTCGATGACGCGACAACCGGAATTGAATTGCGGCGCGGCGGGCCGTTCCCGGACGGGGAGCGCAGGCGCGGCGCCGACCACATTGCCGCCGGCCGGGGCACGAACCGCTGCCGCGCGCGGGCATTCCGCCGCCGGCACGCGCGATCCCGGCCCCGCCGTTGCCGGACCACTACAGGACCTACAGGACCTTTTCATGGCTCAGACCCCTCCTTCTTTCATGCGCAGACTGTCGCTCGCGTTCGGCGCGTTCTTCGCGATCCTCTCCAAGCCCGACTTTGCCGCGCAGGTGATGCGCCTGCGCGCGGGCGCGGACGTCGCCGCCCCGGCCGCCCCGGCCCCCGACGTCCGTCCGCTGCGCGAAGTGCCGCACGAGGCCGCACTGCAGCTGCTCGGCATGCTGCAGCGGGAAGCGCGCCTCATCGATTTCGTCGAGGAGGACATCGCGGCCTATTCCGACGCCGATGTCGGCGGCGCGGCGCGGCTGGTGCACGCCGGCTGCCGCAAGGTGATGCGCGAGCATTTCAGCATCGAGCCGGTGTGCGCCGACGCCGAAGGCAGCCGCGTGACGCTCGCCGACGGTTTCGACGCCGCGGCGATCCGCCTCACCGGCAATGTCGTCGGCAAGCCGCCGTTCACCGGCACGATCAGCCACCGCGGCTGGCGCGTCACCGACGCGCGCCTGCCGAAGCTCGCCGAGCATCATGACGCGACGATCATCGCGCAGGCGGAGGTGGAGCTATGAGCGAGCCGCGTTTCGTCATCGGCATCGACCTCGGCACGACCCACTGCGCGCTGTCGTACGTCGACATTGCCGGCAGCGACGGCGAGCACGCCGCCCAGCAGGTGCTGCAGATCCCGCAGCTGACCGGCCCCGGCGCCGTCGAGGCGCTGCCGCTGTTGCCGTCCTTCCTCTACCTGCCGCACGAGAACGAGCTCGGCGAAGGCGACCTGACGCTGCCGTGGACGAGCGCGCAGGACTATGTCGTCGGCGAATTCGCGCGCTCGCGCGGCGCCGGCACGCCGATCCGCCTCGTGTCGAGCGCGAAGAGCTGGCTGTGCCATCCGGGCGTCGACCGCAAGGCGGCGATCCTGCCGGGCGACGCGCCGGACGAGGTCGCGCGGATTTCGCCGCTCGAAGCGTCGGTGCGCTACCTCGCGCATCTGCGCGACGCGTGGAACGACGCGCAGCCCGACGCGCCGTTCGACGAGCAGGACATTACCGTGACGATCCCGGCGTCGTTCGACCCGGCCGCGCGCGAGCTGACCGCGGAAGCCGCGGCCACCGCCGGCTACCGCCACATGACGCTGCTCGAGGAACCGCAGGCAGCGCTGTACAGCTGGATCCAGATGAGCGAAGGGCACTGGCGCGACGAGGCGAAGCCGGGCGACATCATCCTCGTCGTCGATGTCGGCGGCGGCACGACCGATCTGTCGCTGATTGCGGTCGTCGAACGCGACGGCAACCTCGAACTGCACCGCGTCGCGGTCGGCGATCACATCCTGCTCGGCGGCGACAACATGGACCTCGCGCTCGCGTACGCGGTCGCGCGCAAGCTCGCGGCAGCGGGCACGCAGCTCGACGCGTGGCAGATGCGCGCGCTCGCGCACGCGTGCCGCGGCGCGAAGGAGACGCTGCTCGGCGACCCGACGGTCGACGCCGTGCCGATCGTCGTGCCGAGCCGCGGCTCGAAGCTCATTGGCGGCTCGATCCGCACCGAGCTGGGCCGCGAGACGCTGACGGCGACGATCCTCGACGGCTTCTTTCCGCCGGCCGAGGTCACCGACCGGCCGCTGTCGCGCGCCCGCGCCGGCCTCACGCAGCTCGGCCTGCCGTACGCGCAGGATGCGGCGATCACGCGCCACCTCGCAGCGTTCCTGAGCCGCCAGCTCGGCGCGACGGCCGAGCTCGAAGGGTTCGGCGCGCTTCATCCTGCCGACGCGAGCTTCCTGCATCCGACCGCGGTGCTGTTCAACGGCGGCGTGTTCAAGTCCGGGCTGCTCGCCGATCGCGTGCTGGCGACGCTCAACGGCTGGCTCGAAGCCGAAGGCGCCGCGCCGGTGCGCGTGCTCGAACGCGCCGACCTCGATCTCGCGGTCGCGCGCGGCGCCGCGTATTACGGCTACGTGCGCCGCGGCCGCGGCGTGCGCATCCGCGGCGGCACCGCGCAGGCGTACTACATCGCGGTCGAGTCCGCGATGCCGGCGGTGCCGGGCGTCGAGCCGCCGATCCAGGCGCTGTGCCTGGCGCCGTTCGGCATGGAGGAGGGGACGCAGGCGCAGCTGCCGGCGCAGGAGTTCGGCCTGGTCGTCGGCGAACCGGTGCGCTTCCGCTTCTTCGGTTCGTCGGTGCGGCGCCAGGACGAGGTCGGCACGCTGCTCGACTTCTGGGCGCCCGACGAGCTGCAGGAGCTCGAGGAGATCGAGGCCAGCCTGCCGACCGAAGGCCGCGCCGCGGGCGAGATCGTGCGCGTGAAACTGCATGCGCGCGTCACCGAAGCCGGCACGCTGGAGCTCGAAGCGCTGCCGGCGGACGGCAGCGCGCGCTGGAAAGTGTCGTTCGACGTGCGCGGCGGACAGACCTGAATGCCGTGAAGCCTTACCTCGTCGGGATCGACCTCGGGACCAGCAACACCGTCGTCGCGTACGCGGCGCCGGGCGACGAGCACATCGCGCTGCTGCCGATCGATCAGCTCGTCGCCCCGGGCGAAGTCGCGGCGCGACCGCTGCTGCCGTCGCTGCGCTACCACCCGGCACCCGGCGAGCTGAGTCCGGACGACCTGCAGCTGCCGTGGGCGGCGGCCGATGTCGCCGGCGTCGCGCCGGTCGTCGTCGGCGGCCTCGCGCGCGAACTCGGCGCGCAGGTGCCGGGGCGGCTCGTCGCGAGCGCGAAGAGCTGGCTGTCGCACGCCGGCGTCGACCGCAGCGCGCCGATCCTGCCGTGGGGCGCCGGCGACGACGTCGCGAAAGTGTCGCCGGTCGCGGCGAGCGCAAGCTACCTCGCGCACGTGCGTGCGGCGTGGAACGCGCGCTTCCCGGACGCGCCGCTGGAGCGCCAGCAGGTCGTACTCACCGTGCCCGCGTCGTTCGACGAAGGGGCGCGGGCGCTGACGCTCGAAGCGGCGCGGCTCGCGCAGCTGCCGGCGCTGCGCCTCCTCGAGGAGCCGCAAGCGGCGTGCTACGACTGGCTGTTCCGCCACCGCCAGAGCCTTGCGGCGGAACTGGAGGCGACGCGGCTGATCCTCGTCTGCGACGTCGGCGGCGGCACGACCGACTTCACGCTGATCCGCGTCGCCGTCGAGGACGGTGAGCCGCGCCTCGCGCGCATCGGTGTCGGCGACCACCTGATGCTCGGCGGCGACAACATGGATCTCGCGCTCGCGCACGTCGTCGAGGCGCGCCTCGGCGCGGCCGACGGCAAGCTGACCGCGGCGCGCTTCTCGCAGCTCCTGCAGCGCTGCCGCGGCGCGAAGGAGCAACTGCTCGGCCCGGCCGCGCCCGAGCGCACGACGGTGACGCTGCTCGGCGCCGGCAGCCGGCTCGTCGGCGGCGCGCGCTCGGTCGAGCTCGCACGCGACGAGGTCGAGCATCTCATCGTCGACGGCTTCCTGCCCCGCGCGGGCGCCGACGCCCGGCCCGCACGACGGCGTGCCGGCATCGTCGAGTTCGGCCTGCCGTATCCGGCCGATCCCGCGATCACGCGCCACCTCGCGGCGTTTCTCGAGCGGCACGCGGCCGCGTCGCGCGACGCGCTCGGGCCGGACGCACCCGAGGCGCCCGAGCTGCCGGTGCCCGACACCGTGCTGCTCAATGGCGGCGTGTTCCGCTCCCATGCGCTGAGCGAGCGGCTGCAGCACGTGCTCGGCGGCTGGCGCGGCCAGGCGCTGCGCCTGTTGCACAACGACGACCCCGACGTCGCGGTCGCACGCGGCGCCGTCGCATACGCGCTGGTGCGCGCCGGGCAGGGGCCGCGCATCGGTGGAGGTGCGCCGCGCAGCTACTTCCTCGTCATCGAGGGCGACGGGCCGTCGCGGCGCGGCGTGTGCGTGCTGCCGCGCGGCACCGAAGAAGCCGTCGAAGTCCATCTGCCCGAGCGCAGCTTCGCACTGAAGCTCGGCCAGCCGGTGCAGTTCCACCTCGTGTCGTCGGCCGCCGACACGCCGCATCAAGCTGGCGACCTCGTCGACATCGCCGGCGACGACTTCGTGCGCCTGCCGCCGATCGCGACCGTCATCCCGTCGGCCGGCAGCGGTACCGTCGACGTGCCGGTGCGGATCGTCGCCGCGATGACCGAAGTCGGCACGCTCGACATGCATTGCGTCAGCCTCGCCGAGCCCGCGCGCCGCTGGCTGCTCGCGTTCCAGCTGCGCGGCGACGGCGCGGCGCAGGCGGAAACGGTCGCGGCGCTGCCGCCGCGCTTCGCCGACGCGGTCGAAGCGGTCGAGCGCGTCTTCGGCTCGCGCTCGCACGACCTCAGTGGCAAGGAAGTGCGTCAGCTGCGCGGCCAGCTCGACCACCTGCTCGGCAAGCGCGAAAGCTGGGACGTGCCGCTGCTGCGCGCATTGTTCGACGTGCTGTGGGAGCGCGTGCGCCGGCGGCGCCGCTCGGCCGAGCACGAGCGCCTGTGGCTCAACCTCGCCGGCTACTGCCTGCGCCCCGGGCTCGGCTATCCGCTCGACGACTGGCGGGTCGAGCAGCTGTGGACGCTGTTCGGGCAGGGCATCCAGTACGTGCGGGAGCGGCAGAACTGGTCGGAATGGTGGACGCTGTGGCGGCGCGCGGCAGGAGGCCTGGCGGCGCCCGAACAGCTGCTCGTGCTGCAGGCGGCGGGCGAACAGATCGAAGCCGACGACGCCGCGCGCCGCGCGCGCCAGCCGGTCGGGACGCGAGGCAGTCTCGAGGATCTCGCGCGCCTGGCCGCGTCGCTCGAGCGCGTCGAAGTCGAGCATCGCATCGAGATCGGCGAATGGCTGATCGAGCGGCTGCAGAAACCGGCGGAAAAGCAGAATGCGTGGTGGGCGGTCGGGCGCATCGGCGCGCGCGAGCCGCTGTATGGCAGCGCGCACAACGTCGTGCCGGCCGACGTCGCGACGCGCTGGCTCGACGCGATCCTGGCGCTCGACTGGAAGCGCATCGAGCCGGCAGCATTCGCCGCCGCCCAGATCGCGCGCCTGACCGGCGACCGCTCGCGCGACCTGCCGGCCGAGCTGCGCGACGAGGTGGCGCGGCGGCTCGCGGCGATCAACGCGCCGCCGAGCTGGACCGCGATGGTGCGCGAAGTCGTCGTGCTCGAGGAGGCCGAGAAGTGGCGCGCGTTCGGTGAATCGCTGCCGCCGGGCCTGCAACTGCTCGACCATTGAGCGCGCGACCCTCCCGGCATGCCGTCATTTGCTGCGCGCGTCGCGATAATGCCTGCGTCCTGTGTCCTGCCGCGGCATCCCGTATATAGTCCTGCAGGTGCAATGCACCGGTTTTCGTTTGCTTTCGACAAGGAGAACACTATGGCATCGAAGAAGCAGGACAAGCAGGAGAAGCAGGAGAAGGTGGAAAGAGGGGTAGCAAGGATCGACATCGGGCTGAGCGAAGTCGACCGTGCGAAGATCGCGGACGGATTGTCGGCGCTGCTCGCGGACAGCTACACGCTCTACCTGATGACGCACAACTTCCACTGGAACGTCACCGGGCCGATGTTCAACACGCTGCACGTGATGTTCATGCAGCAATACACCGAGCAATGGACCGCGCTCGACCTGATCGCCGAACGCATCCGCGCGCTCGGGTTTCCCGCGCCGGGGACCTACAAGGAATTCGTCGAGCGCGCTTCGATCAAGGAAATCGAGGGCGTGCCGAAAGCGCTCGACATGATTCGCAGCCTCGTCGCCGCGCAGGAAGCGACCGCGCGCACCGCGCGCAGCCTGTTCCCGGTCGTGAATGACGCGAACGACCAGCCGACCGCCGACCTGCTGACGCAGCGCCTCGAAGTGCACGAAAAGACCGCGTGGATGCTGCGCAGCCTGCTCGAAGACTGAACGCCGTTGTTATGACCGGGGCGGCCGGCAGGGCCCGAGGGTGCGCTGCCGCGCCGCCATCCGTCACAGGAAACCGAGGAGCCTGCCGAGAAACAGTGTCGTGAGCCAGATCGCGAGCGACAGGCTACCGGAAAGCCGCAGCGCCTGCGTCGTGCCGGTCGTCTCCGCGATCACGCGCCGCCACGCCACGGTGCGCCGCAGTACAAGCGCATTGGCGACGCCGGCCAGCACCAGCCCGATCTTGGTCCAGAACACCGGCAGCGCGGCGTAATCGGCGGGCTGCACGATGAACAGCAGCGTGCCGGTGCCGATCGCCAGGATGCAGCCGCCGGCTGCGAACGGGAGGATCGTGCGCGCGAACAGCGCCACCGGCAGCGACGGCCACAGGCCGATCAGCCGCGCGTCCATCGGCACGATCGCCCCGACCAGCAGCGCGATGCCGAGGATGTGGGCGGCGCTGACGACGGGGTAGAGCCAGATTGAATGCCGCAGGTGGACCGACAGCGCCGAGGCATCGATCGCGGCGAGCAGTTCGCCGAACATTCCCACCCCTAGTCGCGGTCAGGGTACAGGTCGTACGTCGTGTCGCCGATGATCACGCGCTCGGCCTTGATGAGTTTCTCGCCGGGGCGAGCCGAGCGATGACCCGAGATCGTCACTCGCACGCCCTCGACGAGCATCTCGTCCCGCAGTCCGGCGCGCGCGTTGCGCCACGGCTGGCCGACTTCCGCGACCCATTGCTCGCCGCTGACATCGAGCGTCACGCGCCCGTGCGGATTGCCGAGCCGCACCGATTTCACGACGCCGGTGAGCTCCGAGTTGCCGGGCTCGGCCCAGTTCCAGCCGTGGTGCGCAAGCGCCGGGCCGGCCACCGCGAGCGCGGCCAGGAATGCGGTGAGGAGGCCGGGATATCGAATGCGCATGATGACGCCCTCCAGTGGACCGTGACCCGCGGGGCCGCGCCTGCTGCCTGTGCACACCCCCGCCGGTCGCGATTCGACCGCGCGGCAGACGGACAATTCAATGCGCGCCGGCTGCGGCGCGTGCCGGGAGGTTGCCAGGAAGGGCGCCGCCACGCCGGTGCCGCGTCGTCCCCGCGTGCTAAAAAGCCTTACTGCCAGCCGCCGCCGAGCGCCTTGTACAGCGCGATGCGGTTTGCTGCGTCGGACTCGCGCACGGCGATCAGCTCGAGTTCGGCGCCGTATAGCGTGCGCTGCGCATCGAGCACGCCGAGGTAGCTGTCGACACCGCCCTTGTAGCGCGCCTCTGACAGCCGGAAGCTCTCGGCGGTCGCTTCGACGAGGCGGCGCCGCGCGTCGAGCTGCTCGGCGAGCGTCGCGCGTTCGGCCAGCGCGTCGGCGACTTCGCGGAACGCGCCCTGGATCGCCCTTTCGTATTGCGCGACGTTGATGTCGCGCTGGATCTCGGCGACGTCGAGGTTCGCGCGCAGGCGGCCGGCCTCGAAGATCGGGATGCGGATCTGCGGCACGAAGCTCCACGTGCCGGAGCCGCTCGAGAACAGGCTATCGAGCGTGCTGCTCGCGCTGCCGGCCGCCGCGGTCAGCATGATCGACGGGAAGAAAGCGGCCCGCGCCGCACCGATGTTGGCATTGGCCGCGCGCAGCCGGCGCTCCGCCTCGAGGATGTCGGGGCGGCGCACGAGGACTTCGGACGGCACGCCGGCCGGCAGCCCGGCGACCGCGGTCAGCGTGTCGGCGAGCTGCGGCGGCAGCAGCTCGGGCGGAACGCGCGTGCCGGCGAGCAGCGCGAGCGCGTTCTCGTCCTGCGCGACGAGCGCGGCGAAACGGGCGGCGTCGGCGCGCGCGTCTTCCTGCAGCGTCTCGGCCTGCCGCAGGTCGAGCGCCGACACCGCGCCGGCCTCGAAGCTGCGCCGCGTCAGTTCAAACGACTCCTGCCGCGTCCGGTACGTGTTGCGGGCGAGCGCGAGGCGTTCGCGGTCGGCGGCGAGCGTCAGCCACGCGTTCGCGACTTCCGCGACGAGGCTGATCTGCGCGCTGCGGCGCGCCTCCTCGGTGCCGAGGTACAGTTCCAGCGCCTGTTCGTTGAGGCTGCGCAGGCGGCCGAAGAAATCCAGCTCCCATACCGAGAAGCCGATCGTCGCGCTGTACTGCCGGCTGATCGTCGCATCGCCGTTGCCGTTGCCGTTGCCGGCGGCGCTGCCCCGCACGAGCTCCGCGGGCAGGCGCTGCGCGGTCTGGCCGCCGCTCGCGCCGATCGCCGGGAACAGGTCCGCGCGCTGGATGCGGTACTGCGCGCGGGCGCGCTCGATGTTGAGAGCGGTCACGCGCAGGTCGCGGTTGTTGTCGAGCGCCAGCGCGATCAGCTCGCGCAGGCCGGACGCGGCGAAGAAATCGCGCCACGGCAGCGCGTCGGCCGCGGGAGCGGCTGCCGAAACCATGCCCGGCGCCTGCGGGAAGGACGCCGGGACCGGCGCTGGCGGCCGCTGGTAGTCCGGCGCCAGCGTCGAGCAGGCGCTCGCGACAGCGGCGGCGAGTGCGGCCGTCAGGATACGCAGTCGGGTCATCACTTGGCCTCCTCCGCGACGGGCGCGAGGGTTGCGGGCGGAGCGGGTTTTTTGCGGAAGGCGCGGATGATCACGACGTAGAACAGCGGAATGAAGAAGATGCCGAGCACGGTCGCGGCGATGGTGCCGCCGAGCACCCCGGTGCCGATCGCGTTCTGGCTGCCGGAGCCGGCGCCGGTCGAGATCGCCAGCGGCAGCACGCCGAGGCCGAACGCGAGCGAAGTCATCAGGATCGGGCGCAGCCGCATGCGCACCGCTTCGAGCGTCGCGGCGACGAGCTCCTTGCCTTCCTGCTCCATCTGCGCTTTCGCGAACTCGACGATCAGGATCGCGTTCTTCGCCGACAGGCCGATCGTCGCGAGCAGGCCGACCTGGAAATAAACGTCGTTCGACAGGCCTCGCCCGCTCGCCGCGAGCAGCGCCCCGAGCACGCCGAGCGGCACCACCAGCATCACCGCGAACGGCACCGACCAGCTCTCGTACAGCGCCGCCAGGCACAGGAACACCACCAGCAGCGACAGCGCGTACAGCGCCGGCGCCTGCGCCCCCGAGCGCCGCTCCTCGTACGAAGTGCCGGTCCATTCGTAGCCGATGCCGGCAGGCAGCTTCGCGACGATCTCCTCGACCGCAGCCATCGCGTCGCCCGACGACAGGCCGGGCGCAGCCTGGCCGAGGATTTCGACTGCCGGCAGGCCGTTATAGCGTTCCAGGCGCGGCGAACCGTATTTCCAGTGCGCGGTCGAGAAGGCCGACAGCGGCACCATCTCGCCCTGGCGGTTGCGCACGTACCACTTGGCAAGGTCTTCAGGCTTCATGCGCGCGTCCGCGTCGGACTGCAGATAGACTTTCTTGATGCGGCCGCGATCGAGGAAGTCGTTCACGTACGTGCCGCCCCATGCTGTTGCCAGCGTCTCGTTGATGTCCGCGACCGAGACGCCGAGCGCGCCGGCCTTGGCGTGGTCGATGTCGAGGCGGAATTCGGCCATGTCGTCCTGGCCGTTCGGCCGCACCCCGACGAGCCGCTTGTCCTGCGCAGCGAGGCCGAGGAACTGGTTACGCGCGCCAAGAAGCGCATCGTGGCCGAGGCCGGAGCGATCCTGCAGGAAAATGTTGAAGCCGCTCGCGGTGCCGAGCTCGAGCACGGCCGGCGGCACGAACGCGAACACCATCGCTTCGCGGATCTGCGCGAACGCGCCCATCGCGCGCCCGGCCACCGACTTGACGTCCATTCCCGGTTCTTGCCGCTCGTCCCAGTCCTGCAGGTTGATGAACGCGAGTCCCATGTTCTGCCCGCTGCCGCCGAAGCTGAAACCGGCCACGGTGAGGATCGAGCGCACCGTGTCCTTTTCGGTCTCGAGGAAATGGTCCTCGACTTTCTTCAGCACCGCCAGCGTGCGATCCTGCGTCGCGCCGGCCGGCAACGTGACCTGGCTGAACATCACGCCCTGGTCCTCCTCGGGCAGGAACGAGGTCGGCATGCGCAGGAACAGCAGCGCGAGCACGGCAATGATCGCCAGATAGATCGCGAGGAAGCGCAGGCTGCGGTGCAGGATGCGCCCGACCGTCGACTCGTAGCGCCGCGTGTTGCGCGCGAACATCCCGTTGAACCAGTGGAAGAAGCCCGAAAACCAGCCGCCTTCGCCGTGCTCGTGGCCTTTCTCGACCGGCTTGAGCATCGTCGCGCACAGCGCCGGCGTGAAGATGATCGCGACCAGCACCGACAGCGCCATCGCCGCGGCGACGGTGATCGAGAACTGCCGGTAGATGACGCCGGTCGAGCCGCCGAAGAACGCCATCGGGATGAACACTGCCGACAGCACGAGGCCGATGCCCACCAGCGCACCGGTGATCTGGTCCATCGAGCGCTTCGTCGCCTCCTTCGGCGACAGGCCTTCCTCGCTCATGACGCGCTCGACGTTCTCGACGACGACGATCGCGTCATCGACGAGCAGGCCGATCGCGAGCACCAGGCCGAACATCGTCAGCGTGTTGATCGTGAAGCCGAACGCCGCCATCACGCCGAAAGTGCCGAGCAGCACCACCGGCACCGCGATCGTCGGGATCAGCGTCGCGCGGATGTTCTGCAGGAACAGGTACATCACGAGGAACACCAGCGCGATCGCTTCGAGCAGCGTCTTGACGACGCCCTGGATCGAGATCGCGACGAAAGGCGTGGTGTCGTAAGGCACCACCACCTCCACGCCGGCGGGAAAGTACGGGGCCATCCGGTCGAGCTGTGCCCGCACCGCCGTCGCGGTGTCGAGCGCGTTCGCGCCGGCGGAGAGCTTGATGCCGATCGCGGCCGCGGGCTGACCGTTGTAGCGGCCGACGGTGCCGTAGTTCTCGGCGCCGATCTCGATGCGTGCGACATCTTCGAGTCGCACTTCGCCGCCTTGGGCCGAGCTGCGCAGCAGGATGTCCTCGAACTGCCCGACTGTCTCCAGCCGGCTCTGTGCCGTGATCGACGCGGTAAAACCCTGTCCCTCCACCGCGGGCGTACCACCGAGCTGGCCGGCGGAAACTTCGTTGTTCTGGGCACGGATCGCCGCCTGGACGTCGCCTGGCGTGAGGCCGAACTTCACCAGCTTCGCCGGGTCGAGCCACACCCGCATCGCGTACTGGGAGCCGAACACCTGGACTTCGCCGACGCCGGTGACGCGCGACAGCGGATCCTGCACCGACGAGACGAGGAAGTCGGCCAGGTCGTCCTGCTTGAGGCTGCCGTCCTGCGACACGAAGCCGACGACCATCAGGAAGTTGGCGGTCGACTTGGCGACCTGCACGCCTTGCTGCTGCACCGGCTGCGGCAGCAGCGGCAAGCCTAGTTGCAGCTTGTTCTGCACCTGCACCTGCGCGATGTCGGGGTTCGTGCCGGCGTCGAAAGTCAGCGTCAGCGAGGCGCGGCCATATGAATCCGACGACGACTTCATGTACAGCAGGCCGTCGAGACCGGTCATCTTCTGTTCGATGATCTGGGTGACCGAATCCTCCACGGCTTTCGCCGACGCACCGGGATAGCTGGCGTTGATGACGACCGTCGGAGGGGCGATCGACGGGTACTGCGACACCGGCAGCGTCAGGATCGACAGCGCGCCGGCGAGCATGATGACGATCGCGATGACCCACGCGAAGATCGGTCGGTCGATGAAAAAACGTGCCATCGTCGCGTCCTCAGTTCTTCTGCGCGGCGGCAGGGGTTGCGGCCGCTGCTGCCGGGACGGCGCCGGCTTCGGTCACCTGCACCTGCGCGCCGGGGCGCACGCGCTGCAGCCCTTCGACGATCACCCGGTCGCCCTCGGCAAGACCGGCGGTCACGACCCATTTGTCGCCGAGCGACTGCTCGGCGGTGACGCTGCGCGCCTCGACCTTGCTTTCGCCATCGACGACCATGACCTGGGCGTTGCCGCGCGGATCGTGGCTGAGCGCCGCATGCGGCACGAGCACGGCGTCGCTCTTGACGCCTTGCGGGAGCCGCGCGCGCACATACATGCCGGGCAGCAGTTCGGCGTGCGGATTCGGGAACACCGCGCGCAGCGTCACGCTGCCGGTGCCTGGATCGACGGAGACCTCGGAAAACGCGAGCCTGCCTTCGGCGCCGAAGACGCTGCCATCCTCCAGCACCAGGCGCACCGGCACGCTGTTGCCACTTGCCCGTTGCAGCCTGCCTTCGGCCAGATCGCGCTTCATGCGGATCAGCTCGCTGCTCGACTGGGTGACGTCGACATAGATCGGGTCGAGCTGCTGCACCGTGGCAAGGGCCTGGCTCTGGTTCGCCGTCACCAGCGCGCCCGGCGTGACCGCGGAACGGCCGATGCGCCCGGCGATCGGCGACGTGACGCGGGTGAATTCGAGGTCGATTTTCGCCTTGTCGATCGCCGCCTTCGCGGCCGCGACTTCAGCCTGGCCCTGCTGCAGCGCGGCCGTGGCGTCGTCAAAAGCCTGCTTGCTCACGGCGTTGATCCTGACCAGGTCGGCGTAGCGGTCGGCCTTGAGGCGCGCGGCGTAAACATTCGCCTCGGCGCGTGCGAGGTTCGCCTTGGCGCTGGCGTAGGTAGCCTGATAAGTCGCGGGATCGATCTGGTACAGCACCTGGCCCGCCTTGACGTCGCTGCCTTCGGTGAATGGGCGCTGTTTGATGATGCCCGTGACTTGCGGACGCACTTCGGCGATCAGGTAAGGCGCCGTGCGCCCCGGCAACTCGACGACGAGCGGCACCGCTTCGGTGTGTACGGTGACGACGGTCACTGTCGGGGCAGGAGGGGGGGCGCAGCGGCGTCTGCCGAGCCCTGTTGCTTGTCGCTCCCGCAGGCAGCGAGCAGCACGGCGCTTGCCAGTGCAATGGCCACTGGCCGGAACAGCCGATTGCCGTTGATCCCCATGAATCGCCTCTCGAAATGGTTGGACCGGTGCCGGAAAGTGCGCACCGTCCGGGTGGGGTGCAAAAATAGAATGTTTATTCTAGAATGACCATTCTATGTTAGGATTTTCCGCAGTGCAAGATCGATGCAATACATCTTCAATATCTCCGGAGACCCTGCGAATGCCCCCCGACTCCGCCCCTCCCGACCCGCCGCGCGCCGAAGTCCGCCGCGCGCAGATTCTCGCCGCCGCGGGTGACTGCTTTCGCAGCAAGGGCTTCCACGGTGCGAGCATCGCCCAGATCTCGAAAATCGCCGGCATGAGTCCCGGGCATATCTATCACTACTTCGAGAACAAGGAAGCGATCATCGCGGCGATCGTCGCGCAGGATCTTGAACATATGCTGGCGCTGACTGCGGATCTGCGTGCGGCGTGCAACATGAAGGAGGCGATGGTCGAGCGTGTCGCCGAAGGCGTCGAGCGCAATCTCGAGCCGCGCGCGGCGGGGCTCAATCTCGAGATTCTCGCCGAGGCCGCCCGCAACCCGCATGTCGCCGATATCGTCCGGTCGGCCGACCGCATCTGCTGCGGCAGCCTTGCGCTGATGCTGCGCGACATGCGCCGCGCGGGCGGCCATCACGACGACGACGCGACGATCGCCGGCATGGTCGAAGTGCTCGCTGCGATGTTCGAAGGGCTGGCGGGTCGCAGCATCCGCAACCCGGATCTCGACCGCAGCGTCGTCGTGCGGCTGTTCCAGGGCGCGCTGCGCGACCTGCTCAGCCAAAACCCCTGACCGCTGCCTTCTCCTCGGCCCGTCGAGGGCAGCCGTGGTGGCCGGAATGTGCTTCCGGAATATCCTGCAGGCATGAAAATCATTGTTTCGAGGTATTTGCGCACTGAATCCGGTCGGGTACGTTTCAGTCTCATAGCTTGCGCGGGACGGATTCCTGTCCTTTCATGAATATCTCCAGCGGAATCAAGTGTTCCCACTGCCAGGGAAGGCCGGGACGTCGAGCGTCTGCGCCCGGCGGCGGCGCGCAGGATTCACAGACGAGGTGTACTTTGGACGACCCCCTCAGCGACGGGCATGCTCCGTCTCCGGAGTGGCTGCCCCCCGGGGGCGAAACGGGGAATCTCGTGCGCCGCATCGACTGGGGCCGGACAACGCTCGGCCCCGTCGCGCAGTGGCCGGCGAGCCTGAAAACCGCCGTCGCGCTGGTGCTCGGGGCGGGCTTTCCGGCGGCGCTGCTGTGGGGTGAGGATCTCGTCCAGATCTATAACGATGGCTATCGGGCGCTGCTCGGCGCGCGCCATCCCGACGCGCTCGGGCGCCCCGCGAGGGATAGCGGGACCGGAGCGTGGCAGGTCCACGAGCCGCTGTGCCGCCAGGTGAGGGCCGATGGCGAGGCAGTCATGCTCTCCGAGCAGGTCGTCGAGTCGTCCAGCGACGGCACCCTGCCGCTGTACGTGACGAACTGCTACAGCCCGGTCCGTTGCGAGGACGGGAGCATTGGCGGCGTGCTGGTGACGGTGATCGACGACACGCCGCAGATCCTCGCCCGCCGGCGCCAGGAGGCGAGCGAGGCGCGCTACCGGGCGCTCTTTGAATCGATCGACGAAGGGGTCTGCATCATCGAGATGATCTTCGATGGACAGGGAAAAGCTGTCGATTACCGCTTCATCGAGGTCAATCCGGCGTTCGAGCAGCACACCGGCCTGGTCGATGTGGTCGGCCGCCGGATGCGCGAGCTGGTGCCGGAACATGAAGCCCACTGGTATCAAATCTACGGCGAAGTGGCGCTCACCGGAGAGCCGATCCGTTTTCAGCGGCGCGCCGGGATGCTCGACCGCTGGTTCGACGTCTATGCGTTCCGCTACGGCAAGCCGGACGAGCGGCAAGTGGCGATCGTGTTCAGCAACATCACCGACGAGGTGCGCACCGAAGCGGCGCTGTTTGCCGGGCATGTCCGCTTCCGCCGCCTGTCCGAAGGGCTCGAGCGGCTCTCCCGCGCGGACAGCAGCGCCGAACTCCTGGACCAGCTGCTGCGCGCGGCGCAGGAGCTCGCCGGTGCGGACGGCATCACGGTCGAACTCGACAACGGCAGCTTCCGCTGCATCGGCAGGGGCGCGACGAACGGGCCGGTGTGGGAGCGGAGCCACCACCCGCTCGTCGCGAGCGTCACGGAGTGGGCGATCCGGCGCCGCGAGACGGCGGTGATCGTCGACGTGCGTGACGACGATCGCGTGCCGCCGGCGGTTCTGGAGGGGGTATCGAAGCGCAGCCTGGTGATGGTTCCGGTGGGCGGTGCGATCCCCACCGGTGCCGTCGGAGCGTACTGGCTCGAGCTGCACCGGCCGGACGACGAGGAGGTCGCGGTGCTCGAGGTGCTGGCGCGCGCCGCCGGTACTGCGCTCGCGCGGCAGCTCGCGAGCGAGCGGCTGCGCCAGAGCGAGGAACGTTTCCGCGTGCTCGTCGAGGAAACCGCCCAGGCGGTCTGGGAAGGCGATGCCGCAGGAGCCCTGGTCGTCCATTCGCCGTCCTGGTCCGCCTACACCGGCCAGACCTTCGAGGAAATGGCGGGTTTCGGGTGGCTCGATGCGGTTCATCCCGACGACCGCCCCCGCGTCGAAGTGGAATGGCGCGCGGCGGTCGCCGGTCGGTGCGTGTTTGATACGGAACTTCGCCTGCATCACCGCCGGCGCGAGTGGCGCTGGGCCAACGTGAGGGCGGCGCCGCTCGTCGGGGTGGACGGCGAGGTCGAGAAATGGGTCGGCATGAACATCGACATCACCGACCGCAAGCAGGCGGAACAGCGCGCGCATGAAGCGGCGCTGCACGACCCGCTGACCGCGCTGCCGAACCGCCGGCTGATCTTCGAATATGCCGAGCACCTGCTCGCGGCGGCCGGGCGCAAGCACAGCCAGGGTGCGTTCCTGTTCATCGACCTGAACCGCTTCAAGCCGGTCAATGACCGCTACGGCCACGAAGCCGGCGACCGGCTGCTGCAGGAGGTCGCGTGCCGCCTGAAGGCGGGCGTACGCAAGGAAGACATCGTCGGCCGGCTCGGCGGCGACGAGTTCATCGTCCTGCTGCCCTATCTCGAGCAGACGCAGGAAGCGATGAACATCGCGCAGTACGTCGTCGAAAGCGTGTCGCAGCCGTTCGTGATCCGCGACGCTGAAGTATCCGTTTCACCGTCGATCGGCATCAGCCTGTTTCCACAGCACGGCATGACCGTCGACGCGCTGATCCGCGCCGCCGATCTGGCGATGTACCAGGCGAAGCACTGCAGCGGCGGCGCTTACTGCGTATATGCGCCGGACCTCGAACACCGCGACGACGTGTCGACCACGATGGAGGGGCGGCTCAAGCAGGCGCTCGCAAGAAACACGTTCACACTGCATTACCAGCCGGTGATCGATCTGAGAACCGGTGCCATCAGGGGAGCCGAGGCGCTCCTTCGCTTTGGCGCCGAGGACTGCGAGGCGCTCGGTCCCGGGCTCTTCATTCCCGTCGCCGAATCGTCCGGCCTGATCGGCGCCGTCGGCGAGTGGGTCACTGCCGAAGCGTGCCGCCAGCACGTCGCGTGGGCCGCGGCGGGGCTGGAGCCGGTGCCGATCGCGATCAACGTGTCGCCGATCCAGTTCCGGCAGCGGCGCTTCGCACAGCGCCTCGCGGACATCCTGCGCGAGTGCGGCATGAACCCGGCATCCTTGCAGCTCGAGATCACCGAAAGCGCGGTGATGGACAACGCGGATGATGCCGCCGAGATCCTCGCAGCGGTCAGGGCGCTCGGCGTCAAGGTCGTGCTCGACGGCTTCGGCACCGGCTGCTCGAGTCTGGTCCATCTCGGTTCGCTGCCGCTCGACAAGCTCAAGATCGACCGCTCGTTCGTGCAGGGCATCACCCAGGATTCGACGAGCCGCGCGGTCGTCGAGGCCGTCATCGCGCTCGGGCGCACGCTGGGGCTGGAAGTCGTCGCCGAAGGCATCGAAAGCGGCGACACGCTGGCGTATCTGAAAACGCACGGCTGCGACCAGGCCCAGGGGTATTTCCTCGGCCGGCCGCTGCCGCGCGACGAGTTCGCGCGGCAGTTCCTGAGCAAGGGGAGCCAATCCTAGCGGCGCCCGCCTGTGACGCCAAGCGGCCAACTCGTACGGCTTCCCCTCGCGCCCTGTTCCGCTGCCCGCATTCTTCCTTACGCTGCCAGTGCCGTCCGGGTATGCGGGAGCGCGAGGCATGCCGGGCATGCAATCGGGATAGGGGCGGTCAGGAGTCCTGACCGTTCCCCTCCCACACCACCCGGCATGCGGGTCCGCACCGGGCGGTTCGAGCAGTTGAGGTTAGGAGAGCCGCGGCATGCCGAGCCGGTCGAAGTGGCGGGACTTGCACCCGCACGGGCTGCCGGAGCGGGGCCGGCAGCGGGGGTCAGACCGCGAGCGTCAGTTCGAACAGTTCGCGCTTGAGCACCAGTTCGCGCGGCAGGCGGTCCTGCAGCTTGTCGAACCATTCCTTGTGCAGCGCGAGCTCCTTCTTCCACGCGTCGGCGTCGACGCTCGTCAGGGCCTCGAACTGCTCGCGCGTGACATCGGCGCCGGCCCAGTCGATGTCCTCGAACTTCGGCATCCAGCCCAAGCCCGTTTCCTTGCCGCCGACGCGGCCGCGCACGCGATCGACGATCCACTTCAGCACGCGCATGTTCTCGCCGAAGCCGGGCCACATGAATTCGCCGCGCTCGTTCATGCGGAACCAGTTCACGCAGAAGATCTTCGGCGTGTCTTCGACAACGTGGCCCATGCGCAGCCAGTGGTTGAAGTAGTCGCCCATGTGGTAGCCGCAGAACGGCAGCATCGCGAACGGATCGCGGCGCACGACGCCCTGTGCGCCGAACGCGGCGGCAGTGGTCTCGGAGCCCAGCGTGGCCGCCATATAGACGCCGAAGTTCCAGTTGAACGCCTCATACACCAGCGGCACGGTCGTCGCGCGGCGGCCGCCGAAGATGAACGCCGAGATCGGCACGCCCTGCGGGTCTTCCCACATAGGATCGACCGACGGGCATTGCGCGGCCGGCGCGGTGAAGCGCGAGTTCGGGTGCGCCGCCTTGCGGCCGGTTTCCTTCGCGATCTCGGGCGTCCAGTCGTTGCCCTGCCAGTCGATCAGGTGGTCGGGCGCTTCCTTGCTCATGCCTTCCCACCAGACGTCGCCGTCGTCGGTCAGCGCGACGTTGGTGAAGATGATGTTTTCCTTCAGCGTCGCCATCGCGTTGAAGTTCGTCTTCTCGGAGGTGCCCGGCGCGACGCCGAAAAAGCCGGATTCGGGGTTGATCGCGTAGAACTTGCCATCTTTGCCCGGCTTGATCCACGCGATGTCGTCGCCGATTGTCGTGATCTTCCAGCCGCCGAAGCTCTTCGGCGGGATCAGCATCGCGAAGTTGGTCTTGCCGCAGGCCGACGGGAACGCGGCGGCGACGTAGGTCTTTTCGCCTTCGGGCGACTCGACGCCGAGGATCAGCATGTGCTCGGCGAGCCAGCCTTCGTCACGCGCCATCGTCGAGGCGATGCGCAGCGCGAAGCACTTCTTGCCGAGCAGCGCATTGCCGCCGTAGCCCGAGCCGTAGGACCAGATCTCGCGCGTCTCGGGGTAATGGACGATGTATTTGGTGTCGGGGTTGCACGGCCAGCGGCTGTCCTGCTCGCCCTCGGCGAGCGGTGCGCCGACCGAGTGCACGCAGGGGACGAATTCGCCATCGGTGCCGAGCACGTCGAACACCGCGCGGCCCATGCGGGTCATCGTGCGCATGTTCGTGACGACGTACGGGCTGTCGGAGATCTCGATGCCGATGTGTGCGATCGGCGAGCCGAGCGGACCCATCGAGAACGGGATCACGTACATCGTGCGCCCGCGCATGCAGCCGGCGAACAGGCCGTTGAGCGTCTCGCGCATCTTGGCCGGGTCTTCCCAGTTGTTCGTCGGGCCGGCGTCGGCCTTGTCTTTCGAGCAGATGTAGGTGCGGTCCTCGACGCGCGCGACGTCGGACGGGTCGGACCAGGCGAGGTAGGAATTCTTGCGCTTTTCCGGGTTCAGCTTGATCAGCATGCCCGCGTCGACCATTTCGGCGCACAGGCGGTCGTATTCTTCCTCCGAACCATCGCACCACACGACCTGCTCGGGCTCGGTCAGGGCCGCGATGCCGGCGACCCATTTCTTGAGGCCTTCGTGACGGACATAGGTGGGAGTGGCGGCCAGGGCGGCCTCGGAAAAGCGATGATTCATGGCGACGAGCTCTCCAGATTACAGAAGCGGAACCGGTCCCGTCGGTCGAGCCTGTAGCCTTGCGGCCGGCGGGGACGAGGGGTCGTGGTGACCGCCCCGTTTCCCGAACTGTGGAAACTACTAGGGTTAACCACAGTCGGCGAAAGCCTAATATTATGCCACGGGCCGGCAGGTGCCCGAAATGGGATTGAAAGGTTTTCTTTCGATACTGGGGGAAGGGATCCGCCTGGCCACGAGCCAAGGGGCCTGCTGCAGCCAGCGCCGCGCGACCTACTTTCGCCGGCGATGCCCGATATAACACGCGATAACGGAAGGGACAGAAATGGATGAACTGATTCGCAGCGCCGCTCTCGACTATCACCGCTACCCGCAGCCCGGCAAGATTTCGGTCACGCCGACCAAGGTCCTGTCGAACCAGCGCGACCTGTCGCTGGCATATTCCCCCGGTGTCGCCGCGGCGTGCGATGCGATCGTCGAGGATCCGGCCGAAGCGGCGAACCTGACGGCGCGCAGCAACCTGATCGGGGTGGTCACTAATGGCACCGCGGTGCTTGGTCTCGGCAACATCGGCCCGCTCGCGGCCAAGCCGGTGATGGAAGGCAAGGGCGTGCTGTTCAAGAAGTTCGCCGGCATCGACGTCTTCGACCTCGAGATCGCCGAGAGTGATCCCGACAAGCTGATCGACATGATCGCTGCGCTCGAGCCGACCTTCGGCGGCATCAACCTCGAGGACATCAAGGCTCCCGAGTGCTTCTACATCGAATCGAAGCTGCGCGAGCGGATGAAGATCCCGGTGTTCCACGACGACCAGCACGGCACTGCGATCGTCGTCGGCGCCGCGGTGCTGAACGGCCTGCATCTGCTCGGCAAGGATCTCAAAACCGTCAAACTCGTGACTTCCGGCGCGGGCGCCGCGGCGCTTGCCTGCCTGCGGCTGCTCGAGAAGCTCGGCATCCCGGTCGAGAACATCTGGGTCACCGACATCGAAGGCGTCGTCTATGAAGGGCGCACGACGCTGATGGACCCGATCAAGGCGCGCTACGCGAAGCCGACGTCGGCGCGCACGCTCAGCGAAGTCATCGAGGGTGCCGACGTGCTGCTCGGGCTGTCCGCGGGCGGCGTGGTCAAGCGCGAGATGGTCGCGAAGATGGCGGCGAAACCGTTGATTCTCGCGCTCGCGAACCCGACACCGGAGATCCTGCCCGAAGAAGTGAAGGCGGTGCGCGACGACGCGATCATCGCGACCGGCCGCTCGGATTACCCGAACCAGGTCAACAACGTGCTGTGCTTCCCGTTCATCTTCCGCGGCGCGCTCGACGTCGGCGCGACGACGATCACCGACGAGATGCAGCTCGCGGCCGTCAAGGCGATCGCCGAGCTCGCGCGCGCCGAGCAGAGCGACATCGTCGCGGCGGCCTATGGCGAAAAAGTGTCCGGCTTCGGGCCGGAGTACATCATCCCGCGGCCGTTCGACCCGCGCCTGATCGTCAAGATCGCCCCGGCTGTCGCCATCGCCGGCATGGCCTCGGGCGTCGCGACGCGGCCGATCAGCGACTGGGATGCCTACCGCAGCCAGCTCAACAACTTCGTCTGGCACTCCGGCATGATCATGAAGCCGGTGTTCGCCGCCGCGCGCGGCACGGCCAAGCGCATCATCTTCGCCGAGGGCGAATCCGAGCGCGTGCTGCGCGCCGTGCAGACGGTCGTCGACGAGAATCTCGCGCGCCCGATCCTGATCGGTCGCCCGGAAATCGTCGTCGCCAACGTCGAGCGTTTCGGTCTGCGCATCCGCGCCGAGCAGGACTTCGAGCTGGTGAACCCGGATTCCGATCCGCGTTTCAAGGAGCTGTGGACCGATTTCCACCAGATCATGGAACGGCGCGGGGTGTCGGTCGATTACGCGAAGAAGGAAGTGCGCCGGCGCACCACGCTGATCGGCTCGCTGCTGCTCAAGCACGGCTACGGCGACGGCCTGATCTGCGGCACCTACGGCATGCACGCGCTGCATCTGAAGTTCATCGAGAGCGTCATCGGCCGCAAGCCGGGCGTGAAGAACTGCTACGCGCTGAACGTCGTCAACCTGCCCGGGCGCACGGTGTTCCTCGCCGATACCTACGTCAATTACGACCCGTCACCGGAACAGATCGTCGAGATGACGCTGCTCGCAGCCGAAGAGATGTCGCGCTTCGGCCTGACGCCCAAAGTCGCGCTGCTGTCGCATTCGTCGTTCGGCTCGGCCGATTCGCCGACCTCCGAGAAGATGCGCGCGGCGCTGCGCCTGATGCACGAGCGCCATCCCGAGATCGAGGTCGAAGGCGAGATGCACGGCGACGCCGCGCTCGACGCCGAGCTGCGCCTGCGCATCTTCCCGAACGCGCGCATGCGCGAGCCGGCCAACCTGCTGATCTTCCCCACGCTCGATGCCGCCAACATCGCCTTCAACCTGCTCAAGACAGCGGCCGGCGAAGGCATGACGATCGGGCCGATCCTGCTCGGTGCGGCCAAGCCCGTGCATATCCTGACACCCTCGGCGACGGTGCGCCGCATCGTCAACATGACCGCACTGACGGCGGTCGAGGCGGCGCAGGGCCAGTCCTGAGCGCCCCCAGGAAACGGCTTTGCCGTTTCCGCCCCCCGAGGGGGCAAGAAAACTCGGGGCGGCCCGGCGTTTTCTTGAGTCCGCAGGCGGCGTGATTGCGGGCGTGCCGGCCGCAGCCGCCCGCACGCCCGTGGCATCATTCCCCCGCATGTTTGCGATCGACGCGGGGGGCGCATGACGGAAGGGAAGGCGGCGCTGGTATTGACGGGGGGCGGCGCACGCGCGGCCTACCAGGTCGGTGTGCTCGCCGCGATCCGCAAGATCAGGGGGCGGCAGCCGGGAAATCCGTTCCCGATCCTGTGCGGCACGTCGGCGGGCGGCATCAACGCCGCGGCGCTCGCGGTGTTTTCGTCCGACTTCAATGCCGGCGTGCGCAAGCTGGCGTGGATCTGGCGCAATTTCCACGTCGAGCAGGTGTACCGGGCCGACGCCGCGGCGCTGATGGGCACCGGATTGCGCTGGGGCGGCGCGCTGATGTTCGGCTGGGCGGTACGCCAGACGCCGCGCTCGCTGCTCGACAACAGCCCGCTGCGCGCGCTGCTCGAGCGCGTGCTCGACTTCTCGGCGATCCGCCGCGCGATCGAGGCGGGACATCTCCATGCGGTCAGCGTTGCCGCATCCGGTTACTCGTCCGGCGAGAACCTCGCATTTTTCGAAGCGGCCCCGGAAGTGCTGCCGTGGCGCCGCGCGCAGCGCGTCGGCATGCCGACGCGCCTCGGCATCGAGCATCTGCTCGCGTCGAGCGCGATTCCGTTCGTGTTTCCGGCGGTCAAGATCAATCGTGAATATTTCGGCGACGGCTCGATGCGCCAGCTCGCCCCGATCAGCCCGGCGATCCACATGGGGGCCGAGCGCATCCTGGTGATCGGTTCGGGCCGGCTCGCCGAAGAGGGGCGTCAGCGCACCGAAGACTATCCGCCGCTCGCGCAGATCGCCGGCCACGCGCTGTCGAGCATCTTCCTCGACGGGCTTGCCGTCGACCTGGAGCGCATGGAGCGCATCAACACGACGCTGAACGCCTTCACCGCGGCCGAGCGCGACGCGGCAGGCCTCGCGTTGCGGCCGATCGAAACCTTGGTGATCTCGCCGTCAAAACGGCTCGACGCGATCGCCGGCCGTCATCGCGACACGCTGCCGCTGGCATTGCGAACGCTGCTGCGCGGCGTCGGCGCGATGCGTCGCGAGGGTTCGACGCTGCTGTCCTACCTCCTGTTCGAGCCCGCCTTCACCCGCGCGCTGATGGAGATGGGCTTCCAGGACACCCTCGCGCGCCGGGACGAGGTGGCGGCTTTTCTGCGGCTGTGAACTTTTTTTCCGTCAGTTATGTAAGTGCCAACCCATCTCGCCATGTTGATGTAACAATGTGTCTGAGGTTTTTTTGAATCCACTTCAAAAAAACTTGATATCTGCTTAATTTGATTAAAAATAAAAGTGTCGTCCCGCGCACTTTCCGGCTCGCCTACCATGACTTTCCGCCATCTTGCCGTTGCCCTGCTGAGTCTTGCCCTGCTGCAGACCGGAGGGATCGAACCCGCTGCCGCCGCGACCGGGCAGGAGCGGGTCCGGACAGCCAAACCGACCGCGACCAAAAAGGCGCCGGTCCGCTACACGATACGCAAAAAAACTGCCAAGGCGACGACGCTGCGCAAGGCCGCGGTACGCAAGCCGACGTTGCGCAAGGTGTCCGCTCGCCGCTCGCTGGTCGCCCTCGTCGCGCCGATGGCACCGGTCCAGGTCCGGCCCGAAGTGGACCGGCTGGGTAACCCGCAGCTGCGCTCTGCGGCCTTCGTCGTCGTCAACCAGGCGACCGGCGAAGTGATCCTCGAGAAGAAGAGCGACTCGATACTGCCGATCGCATCGATCACGAAGCTGATGACCGCGATGGTGGTCCTCGACGGCGGGCAGAGCCTGTCCGAAGAGATCGTCATCACCGAGGACGACCTCGACACGATCAAGGGGACTGGGTCGCGCCTCGCGCTCGGAACCCGGCTCACGCGCGAGCAGTTGCTGCACCTGGCGCTGATGTCGTCGGAAAACCGCGCCGCTTCGGCGCTCGGCCGCAGCTACCCGGGCGGCATCGCTGCGTTCGTCCAGGCGATGAACGTCAAGGCCCGGCTGGTCGGGCTCGGCGACACGCATTTCAACGACAGCACCGGTCTCGATCCGGCCAATGTCTCGAGTCCGCGCGATCTCGTCCGCATGGTGTCGGCGGCGTCCACCTATCCGCTGATCCGCCGCTTTTCGACGAGCAGCGAAGACCATGTCGAGATCCGCGGCCGGATGCATCGCTTCGGCAACACCAATTCGCTCGTCCGCAGTCCCGAATGGGATATTGACGTGTCGAAGACCGGCTACATCCGCGAGGCGGGCCGCTGCCTCGTGATGCAGGCCCGGCTGCTCGACCAGCCGGTGATCATCGTGCTGATGGATTCCGATGGGCGCTACACGCGCACTGCGGATGCGGTGCGGATCAAGAAGTGGCTCGAGGCGGTGGGCGCCCAGCGCGTCGCGGGGCTCGTCCCCGGCGGGAACGGCTAGGCGCCCCGGGCTGCTCGCCGTCCGTCAGTGGGAGTTGCGGCTCGGGACGTAACCGAGCGCACGGGAGATTTCGTCGGCGGCTTCGCGCACGAGGGGGGCGCGGTCGGGATTGAAGCGCTCCGAAGGGGTCGACAGCGACAGGCCGGCGATCAGTTCGCCGGAATCGTCGCGGATGCCGGCAGCGATGCAGCGCACGCCATTTTCGACCTCGTCGAGGTCGAACGCGACGCCGTGCCGGCGGACCTTGTCGAGTTCCTTTTCCAGCGCGGCGGGGTCGGTGATGGAACCTGGCGTAGAGGCCGGCAGACCGGTGCGGCGCGCGTACTCGCGCACGCACTCCAGGCCGTCCTCTACGAGGAAGAGCTTGCCGGTGGCAGTGGTGTGCAGCGGGGCCCGTGCGCCGACGATATGCACGACGCGGACGGCCGAGCGGCCGCTCGACGTGCGGTCGACATAGACGATCTCGTCGCCGTCGCGAATGCCCAGATTGATGCTCTCGCCGGTTGCCGCGTGGAGCTTCAGCATCGCCGGCATCGCCGTCTCGCGCAGCGAGATGCGCGACTTTACCAGGCTCCCCAGTTCCAGCAGGCGGATGCCGAGACGGTAGGTGCCGCCATCGCCCCGCTCGACGAAACCGCTTTGCGACATCGCGCCGAGGATGCGGTGGGCGGTGGAGGGATGAAGCCCCGTCTCCTGTGCGATCTGCTTCAGCGGCGCGGGATCGGGGTGATGGGCGAGGACGTCGAGCAGCTTCATCATGCGCTCGACGACCTGGATCGGATTCTTGGTTTCGGGGGGAGAGGTCACGCGGGTCACTGCGGGTTTTCCTTAACTTGTACAGTTTACTCGGGCGTCGTAATTTCGCCTAGTGAAATGAAATGGCGTTTGTCGGAATGACGGAAGAGAAAATGCGCGTCGGCCTGTTCGTGACATGCCTGGTGGATCTGATGCGCCCGCGCATCGGTTTCGCCGCCCTGCGACTGCTCGAAGCGGCGGGCTGCGAGGTCGTCGTGCCCTCCACCCAGACATGCTGCGGACAACCGGCCTTCAACTCCGGCGACACCCGCGTCGCGCGCGCGCTGGCGCTGAAGCTGATCGCCGAATTCGATGGGCTCGACTACGTGGTCGTTCCGTCCGGGTCGTGCGGCGGGATGATCCGGGCCCATTATCCGCAGCTGTTCGACGACGATCCGGCCGCCGCGGCGCGTGCCCGGGCGCTGGCGGCGCGCACGTTCGAACTGACGGATTTTCTCGTCTCCGTGCTCGGCGTAGGCGGCGTGCCAGGCGACTTCGAAGGCACTGTGACCTACCACGACAGTTGCTCGGGGCTGCGCGAACTAGGCGTGAAGGCGCAGCCGCGCGCGCTGCTCGCGCACATGCCGGGCGTCGAGCTGAAGGAAATGGCTGCGAGCGAGGAGTGCTGCGGCTTCGGCGGCCTGTTCTCGGTGAAGTTCGGCGACATCTCCACGCGCGTCGTCGATCGCAAGTGCGACAACATCCGGGCGACGGGAGCCGACGCGGTGGTGCTCGGGGATCTCGGCTGCATGCTGAACATCGAGGGCAGGCTGCGTCGCCGCGGCGACGAGCGCACGCGCGTGCTGCATGTCGCCGAGGTGCTGGCCGGGGAAGACTGATGCGCTCGCAGGCGATGTTCTTCAAGGCGCGGGCCGGCGACAAGCTCGCGGACCGCCAGCTGCAGGCGAACCTCGGCAAGGCCAAGAGCCGCTTTGTCGAGGGGCGGGCGCAGGCCGTGGCCGACTACGATGCCGCTCCCGGCGCCGACTTCGAGGCGCTGCGGGACGCCGCCAGCGCGATCCGCGACCGCGTGCTGGCCAATCTCGACGTGTGGCTCGAGACTTTCGAGGACAAGGCCCGCGCCCGCGGCGCCGAGGTGTTGTATGCGCGTGACGGGGCGGAGATCTGCCGGCTCGTTGTCGATATCGCCCGCCGCCACGGCGTCACGAAAGCCGCGAAGTCGAAGTCGATGCTGTCGGAAGAGGCCGGCCTCAACGAGGCGCTCGCGGCTGCCGGAATCGAGCCGGTCGAGACCGACCTGGGCGAATACATCCTGCAGATCAACGACAACGAACCACCCTCGCACATCATCGCGCCGGTCTTCCACAAGTCGAAGGAGGAAGTCGCCGAGCTTTTCGCCCGCACCCACCACACGCCGAAAAAGGACGACATCGCCGGCATGGCGCGCGAGGCGCGCGAAGTGCTGCGCGAGCATTTCATGAGCGCCGAAATGGGCATCAGCGGCGCGAACTTCCTCATCGCCGAGACCGGTTCGGCCGCGCTCGTGACGAACGAGGGCAATGGCCGCATGGTGACGACGCTGCCGAAAGTGCATGTCGTCGTGACCGGGATCGAGAAGCTCGTCCCGACGCTCGAGGACTTCTCGACGCTGATGCGGCTCTTGCCGCGCTCGGCGACCGGGCAGCGCATCTCGAACTACGTGTCGGTGCTGACCGGAGTGAAAGGCGAGGGCGATCTCGACGGGCCCGAGCACCTCTACGTCATTCTCGTCGACAACGGCCGCGCGAGCCTCGTCGGCACCGAGTTCGAGCCGATGCTGCGCTGCATCCGCTGCGGCGCGTGCATGAACCACTGCCCGGTGTATCAGAGCGTTGGCGGGCACGCGTACGGCTGGGTCTATCCGGGGCCGATGGGCTCGGTGCTGACGCCGCTCTATACCGGCATCGGGAACGCGCTCGACCTGCCGCACGCCTCGACGCTGTGCAACCAGTGTGGCGTGGTCTGTCCGGTGAAGATTCCGCTGCCGGATCTGCTGCGCAAGCTGCGCGAGAAGCAGGTCGAGCTGAAGCTGCGCCCGTGGCGCGAACGGTTCGCGCTGCGGCTGTGGGGCTGGGTCGCGAGCCGTCCGGCGCTGTACGGATTCGCGGCGCGGACCGCGGTGCGGTACCTGAGCCGGCTCGCCGGCGGCGCTGACCGCATCCGGGCGCTGCGCGCCGCACCGGAGTGGACGGCAGGCCGCGATCTGGCCGCGCCGGAAGGGCGGACGTTCCGCGAACTGTATGCCGAACGTGTTCGGCACGAGGGGAGGACGAAGCGATGAGGCGCAGCGCGCTGCTCGAACACGGCGCGGCCGGGGCGCAATTGCGCCGCCCGCGGTCCTTCGCGGATGCCACCGGCGCAGGCGAAAAATGAACGCGCGTGACGACATCCTCGGGCGGATCCGTGCCGCACTGGGCCGCAGCGAGCGTAACCGGGAAGCGGCGTGGGCCGAAGTCAAAGCGGCCTGCGACGCGCGCGGCGCCGGGCCGCGCCCGCTGTTCGACGCCGATCTCGCAGCCCGCTTCCGTCGCGAGGCGGAGCGGATGTCGAGCACGATCGACGAGGTCGCAGCGCTCGCCGACGTGCCGGCCGCGGTTGCCCGTTATCTCGACGCCCGCGCGCTCGGCCGCCGCGGGGTCATGTGGCCGGGGCTCGCCGGGCTGGACTGGGCGGCGGCGGGCCTGGCGATGGAGACGCGCGCCGCTGGCGACACGGATCTGCTCGGCGTCACTGGGTGTTTCTGCGCGATCGCCGAGACCGGCACGCTGATGACCTGTTCCGGCCCGCACACCCCGGCGGCGACGAGCCTGCTGCCCGAGACTCATGTCGCGGTGATCCCGATGTCGCGCATCGTCCCGGCGATGGAAGAGGCGTGGGCGCTGGCGCGCAGCGAAATCGGCGAATTGCCGCGCGCGGTGAATTTCATTTCCGGTCCGTCGCGCACCGGCGACATCGAAATGACGATCGTGCTCGGAGCGCACGGCCCGTACCGCGTGCATCTGGTCCTCGTGCGCGGCGAGTAGCGGCTTTTGCGGCGGAAACGTGGCGCCCGACCGCCTATAATCGGGCGCTTCCAATTTTTTGACGATGGCAAGGTCCTGAATGAATCCCTCGATGCTCGAAGTGGTCGGCACCGGCTTGTTCGCGGTGGCGGTCGCCCACACGTTCCTGACCAAGTACTTCGAGCATCTCGCTCACCTCCAGCCCAATCACGCCGGCATCTGGCACCTGCTCGGCGAAGTGGAGGTCGTGTTCGGCTTCTGGGCGTTCGTGCTGCTCATTTTCATGGCCGTGACCGGCGGCGCGAGCGCCCCGACGACGTATCTCGAAGGGCTGAACTACACTGAACCGGCGTTCGTGTTCATCATCATGGTGGTTGCCGCGAGCCGGCCGATTCTCGAGCTGTGCAAGATCGGCGCGCGTGCTCTGGCCCGTTACATTCCGCTCAATGACAGCGTCGCGTTCTATTTCGTGTGTCTGGCGGCGCTGCCGCTGCTCGGCTCGTTCATCACCGAGCCGGCGGCGATGACGCTGGCCGCGCTGATGCTGCGCGATAACTTCTACGCGAAAGGGATCTCGCACCGGCTCAAGTACGTCACGCTCGGCGCGCTGTTCGTGAACGTGTCGATCGGCGGCACGCTGACGCATTTCGCCGCGCCACCGGTGCTGATGGTGGCGGGGAAGTGGAACTGGGACATGTGGTACATGCTCGGCCATTTCGGCTGGAAAGCAGCGCTCGCGGTGTTCGTCAACGCCGGCATCGCGACCTTCCTGTTCACGCGGGAGCTGAAGGCGCTGAAGGTCGATGCGCGGAGCAAGGATCGCACCGTGCCCTGGGCGCTGATCATCGCGCACGTCGCGTTTCTCGTCGGCATCGTCTATTTCGCCCATCACCCGATCGTGTTCGTCGGCCTGTTCCTGCTGTTCCTCGGGGTGGCCGAAGGCTACCGGCACTATCACGACCGCCTGATGCTGCGCGAAGGCCTGATGGTCGGCTTCTTCCTCGCCGGGCTGGTGACGCTCGGGGCGCTGCAGCAGTGGTGGCTGCAGGACGTGCTTGCCGGCATGGATGCGACGGCGCTCTTTTTCGGCGCCACCGCGCTCACCGCCATCACCGACAACGCCGCGCTGACCTATCTCGGTTCGCTCGTCGAAGGCACGGACGAAGCGTTCCGGTATTCGTTGGTGGCCGGGGCGGTCACCGGCGGCGGCCTGACGGTGATCGCGAACGCGCCGAACCCGGCGGGCTTCGCGATCCTGCGCGGCAATTTCGACGACGAGGCGATCAACCCGCTGGGCCTGCTGGTCACGGCCCTGCCGCCGACTCTGGTGGCAGTGCTGGCATTCCAGCTGCTGTGATGGCGATTATTTCCGTCGTGCAAGGCATCGACGGCCGGCGGCGGAGGATGCGTCCACCGGCAGCGGCGGCCGGGGAAGGGGACGACCAGCCGTCTTCGCGTCGCAGCCGCTGCGCCGGCTAGAGGCCTGCCGAAGGTCGGGGAGGATAGCCGGCATGAGCCTTGCCCTGATCGTGATGCTGCCATTCGCCGGTGCGGTGCTGCCGGCGCTGCTCGGACGCGCCGGCAGCACCGCCTCCGCGCTCGCGGCCTTCTCGGTGAGCCTGCTGGCTTTCGTGCTGCTGCTGTCGCACGCGCCTGCCGTGTTCGATGGCGACGTCGTGCAGGCCGGGTGGGTTTGGCTTCCCGGACTCGGCCTGAACGCGAACCTGTTTCTCGACGGGCTCGGTTTCCTCTTCGCCGTGCTGATCCTCGGCATCGGCCTGCTGATCATCGCCTACACCCGTTTCTATCTGCCGAAACGGGACTCGGGCAGCCGCTTCCATGCCTGCCTCCTGCTCTTCCAAGGCGCGATGCTCGGCATCGTGCTGTCGGACAATGTCCTGCTGCTGCTGATCTTCTGGGAGCTGACGAGCCTGTCGTCGTTCCTGCTGATCGGTTATTCGAGGCACCTGCCCGAGGCCCGGCAAGGGGCGCGAATGGCGCTTGCGGTGACCGCCGCCGGCGGGCTGTCGATGATCGCGGGCATGCTGATCCTCGGCGACATCGCCGGATCCTTCGATCTGACCGTGATCCTGCAGCAGCGCGACCTGATCCAGGCGTCGCCGCATTACCTGCCGGCGCTGCTGCTGATCCTTGGGGGCTGCTTCACGAAATCGGCGCAGTTCCCGTTCCATTTCTGGCTGCCGCATGCGATGGCCGCGCCGACCCCGGTATCGGCCTACCTGCATTCGGCGACGATGGTGAAAGCCGGCGTGTTCCTGCTGGCGCGGCTGTGGCCGGTACTCTCCGGCACCGACGCGTGGTTCTACGTGGTCGCGACGACCGGCCTCGCGACGATGCTGATCGGTGCCGTCGTCGCGCTGTTCGAGGACGAACTCAAGGCGTTGCTCGCATTCTCGACGATCAGCCATCTCGGCCTGGTGGTGATGCTGTTCGGCTTCGGCACGCCGCTCGCGGCGGTCGCCGGCGTGTTCCACATCCTCAACCACGCGGCATTCAAGGCCGCCCTGTTCATGACCGCCGGCATCGTCGACCACGAAGTCGGCTCGCGCGACATCCGCCAACTGGGCGGGCTCGCGGCGCTGATGCCGGTGACGGCGACGCTGGCGGCGCTCGCCGCAGCGTCGATGGCCGGGGTGCCGTTGCTCAACGGCTTCCTGTCGAAGGAGATGATGCTCGATGCTGCCGCGCGGGCGCAATGGGCGGGGCAGGGCTGGGTGGTGCCGCTTGTCGCGACGGTGGCGGCGATGTTTTCGGTCGCGTATTCGTTCCGCTACCTCGTGCACGTGTTCTTCGCGCGACGGCATGAGCGCTATGCCAAGAGCCTGAAGGACCCGTCGGCCGGGTTGTGGCTGCCACCGCTGGTGCTCGTCGCGATCGCCGTGCTGATCGGGCTGTTTCCGGCAGCGCTCGCGGGACCGCTGGTCGCGACGGCGGCGGCGGCGGTCGTCGGCGGGCCGCTGCCCGAGTACGAGCTTGCGCTGTGGCATGGCGCAACGCCCGCGCTCGCGATGTCGGTTTTCGCGCTGGCCGCCGGTCTTTTCCTGCTGTCGCGCCACGGCCGGCTGCGGGAGGCGTGGCAGGCCGTGCCGCATCCGCAAGCCAAGACGATGTTCGACGCGGCGATCACCGGCATCGTCGCGTTCTGTCGGCAGGTGACGGTGGACGTGCACAACGGGTCGCTGCGGCGTTACCTCGCGTTCCTCGTCGGCAGCGCGGTGTTCGTCGGCAACGTCGGCTTCTTCAGCGGCAGCCATGCTCCGGGCATGCGCGAGACGCTGCCGGCGACCCCGGTCGCGATCGTCGCGTGGCTGCTGCTCGCCGGCTGTTGCGCGGCCGTGCTCGTGCTCCACCGCCAGCGGGTGCTGGCGCTGGTGAGCGTGGGAGTGATCGGGCTCATCGTCGCTTTCGCCTTCCTCTACCTGTCGGCCCCGGATCTCGCGCTGACGCAGATCACCGTCGAAGTCGTCACGGTGATCCTGATGCTGCTTGCGCTGAACGTGCTGCCGAAGACGACTCCCGCCGAGAGCGGTCGGGGGCGGCGGCTGCGCGACGCGGCGCTGGCGGTGCTCGCCGGGCTCGGCAGCGGCGGTGCAGCGTGGGCGGTGATGACAAGAGACTTCGAGACCTTGTCGGGTTATTACCTCGAGCGCGCGCTTCCCGAAGGCGGCGGCGCGAACGTCGTCAATGTGATCCTCATCGATTTCCGCGGCTTCGACACGTTCGGCGAAATCATCGTCCTCGGCATCGCTGCGCTGACGGTTTTCGCGTTGCTCGATGGTGCGCAGCGCCTGTTCGTCAGGACGGCCCGCCTGGAGGAGGCGCTGCCGTCGCCCGCGCGGGACCGCCGGCCGCTGATGCTGGCCGTCGTCGCGCGGGTCATGCTGCCGCTCGCGCTGGTCGTCGCCGCCTACATCTTCCTGCGCGGTCACCACGCCCCGGGAGGCGGTTTTGTCGCCGGCCTGATCGTCGCGATCGCGCTGATCATGCAGTACATCGCCGGCGGTGCAGCGTGGGCGGAACAGCGGCTCGGCCCGGATCACCACGTTGTCATCGGTGCCGGCGTGCTGGTCGCGGCGGCGACCGGAGTCGGTGCCTGGGTCGTCGGCCATCCGTTCCTGACGAGCACTTTCGGCCATGTTGCGGCGCCGCTGCTCGGCGTCGTCGAATTCTCGAGCGCGATGGCCTTCGATGCCGGCGTGTTCCTGACCGTTGTCGGCGCCGTGATGCTGATGCTGGCGACTTTCGGCCGTATCGACAGGCGCGACCCCCAGTCTGCACCCGGGCACGCACCGCCGGCGCCAGGGCTTCCCGACGCGCGGAGGCAGGAGGCCTAGGATGGAATTCCTCGTCGCAACCGCAGTCGGCATGCTCACCGCGGCAGGCGTTTATCTGCTGCTGCGCGCTCGCAGCTTCCCGGTCGTGCTCGGGCTCGCGTTGCTGTCGTACGCGGTCAACGTGTTTCTCTTCGCCGCCGGCCGCCTCGCTGTCGACCTGCCGCCGGTGATCCGCGCGGGCGGCGATTACACCGACCCGCTGCCGCAGGCGCTGGTGCTGACCGCGATCGTCATCTCGTTCGGCATGACCGCGGTGGTGGTCGTCATGGCGGCACGCGCCTATGTCGAAAGCGGCAGCGACCGCGTCGACGACGAGCCGGGCGGGAATGGCGACGGAGGGTGCAGTTGATGACGCACGAAGTCATCCTGCCGATCGTGCTGCCGGCCGTCATCGCGGCGGTGATCGCGCTGACGATGCGTCGCGACATCGCGCTGGCGCGGACGGCTTCGATCGCCTCGGCGGTCGCGCTGTTGCTGCTCGCCATCGCGCTCCTGGGGTTGGCGAGCGACGGCAGCATCCGCACCTACGCCCTCGGCGGCTGGCCGGCGCCGTTCGGCATCGTGCTGGTACTCGACCGCCTGTCGGCACTGATGCTGCTGCTCACTGCGGTGCTCGCCCTCGCGGTGCTGCTGTACGCGGTGAATGGCTGGGATACGCGCGGCAGGCATTTCCACGCACTGCTCCAGTTCCAGCTGATGGGGCTGAACGGCGCCTTCCTGACCGGCGATTTCTTCAACCTCTTCGTGTTCTTCGAAGTGCTGCTGATCGCATCCTACGGCCTGATGGTGCACGGCGGCGGCGCGCGGCGGGTGGCCGCCGGCGTCCAGTACGTCGTCGTCAATCTTGCAGCGTCGGCGCTGTTCCTGTTCGCCGTCGGACTGCTGTATGCCGTCACCGGCACGCTGAACATGGCCGATCTCGCCGTCAAGGTGCCCGGCGTCGCGGCGGCCGACCAGGCCCTGCTGCGCAGCGGGGCGCTGCTGCTGCTGCTGGTCTTCGCCGTCAAGGGAGCGCTGGTGCCGCTGCACTTCTGGCTGCCGGGTACATATGCGAATGCCCCGGCACCGGTCGCGGCGCTGTTTGCGGTCCTGACCAAGGTCGGTGCCTACGCGATCATCCGCCTGTTCACGCTCGCGTTCGGCGAAGGGGCGGGCGACGCGGCGTGGCTTGCGGCGCCATGGCTGATGCCGGCGGCGATGCTGACGCTGCTGCTCGGCATGTTCGGTATGTTCGCTGCCCGCCGGCTCGCTGCGATGGTCAGCTTTGCGGTGCTCGGTTCGATGGGCACGCTGCTGATCGCGGTCGCGCTGTTCACACCGCCAGCCTTGTCCGCGGCGCTGTACTACCTGCTGCACTCGACCCTTGCCGCCGGCGCGCTGTTCCTCGTCGCCGATCTTGTCGCGGAGCGCCGCCCGGGCCACGGCGACGCCCTCGCCGCGGCGCCGGCGTTCGCGCAGTCGGGTCTCGTCGGCGCGCTGTTCCTGCTCGGGGCGATCGCGATGGCGGGGCTGCCGCCGATGTCCGGTTTCATCGGCAAGCTGCTGATTCTCGACGCCGCGCGCGACGCCTTCAACCGGAACTGGATCTGGAGCCTGATACTGTCGACGTCGCTGCTGGCGATCGTCGGCTTCGCGCGTGGCGGCAGCTCGCTGTTCTGGAAGAGTGCGTCGTTTCCCGGCCGGCTCGACGCGCGGCAGCTGACGCGCCCGGCGCTGACGATCGCGGCAGCCGGACTGTTGCTCGCCGTCAATGCCGCGATGGCGGTGTTTGCCGGCCCGGTCACACGTTACCTCGATGCGACCGCCGCACAGCTGTTCGCCCCGGCCGGCTACATCGATGCGGTTCTCGGGGCCGAGGGAGGTAACGAATGACCGGCGACCATTCCCGCCGCCCGCCTGCCGGTTGGCTGCCGCATCCGCGCCTCGCGCTGCTGCTCGCGGTGCTGTGGCTGCTGCTGCAGAACCGCTTCACCGTCGGCGGCCTGCTCGCCGGGCTGGTGCTCGGCGTCGTCATTGCGCACGCGACCCGCAGCTTCTGGCCGCAGCGCCCGCATATGCGCGCCTGCGGCAAGGTTTTCGCGTATCTGCTCGGGGTGTTCCGCGATATCCTCGTCGCCAACGTGGCCGTCGCGCGATTGATCCTGTTCCGCCCGGCCGCGCGTCTCAAACCGTGCTGGATCGTCGTGCCTCTCGATCTGGAATGGCCGGAAGCGATCGCGGTTTTTGCCGGCACGATCACGCTGACGCCCGGAACGGTGAGCTGCGATCTCTCCGCCGACCGCCGCAGCCTGCTTGTGCATTGCCTCGATGCGCCGGATCCGGATGCGATGGTGCGGGTCCTGAAGGAACGCTACGAGGTGCCGCTGAAGGAGATATTCGAATGATCGGATACGCGCTCGCATTCGGTTTCGCCGCGATCTCGATCGCGCTGCTGCTGAACCTGTGGCGGCTCGCGACGGGCCCGACGGTTGTCGATCGCCTGCTCGCAGCGGACACGATCGTCACGAACCTGATCGCGCTGATCATCCTGTACGGGATCCGCCAGACGACGAGCACCTACTTCGAGGCTGCGCTGCTGTTCGCGATGTTCGGCGTCATCTCGACGATCGCGTACTGCCGTTTCCTGCTGCGCGGCGACGTCATCGAATGATGGAAACCCTGGGCGAACTGATCGTATCGCTGCTGATCGTCGCCGGCAGCGGCTTCACGCTGGTGGGCTCGATCGGCCTCGTCAAGCTGCCCGGCCTGATGACCCGCCTGCATGCCCCGACCAAGGCGACGACAGCCGGTGTCGGCGGCGTGCTGCTCGCATCGATGATCCATGTCATCGTGCGCAACGGCGAAGTGTCGGCGCACGAACTGCTCATCGCGCTATTCCTTTTTCTGACCGCACCGATCAGCGCGCACTTCCTCGCGAAGGCCTACCTCCACCTCCACGGGGAGCGCGAGCGGAACTTTCCCCCGGCGTGCAATGGGCGCGACTGGACCGTGTTCGACGAACCCGGCGAAGAATCGCCGCGGGAAGACAGACCGCAGCCGCCGCCGCGCGTATGATTCGGCACCGGCCCCGCGCGGCCGACTTTTTCTGATTGCAGGTTTCCATGAAACGCTCCCCCACCGCCGGAGATACCGGCCGGCCCGCCGCCGAGACGGACGACACGACAACGAAGCCTTCCCGCAGCGTCGCCCGCGACGAGGCCGCAACCGGCACCCGCCGCATGACCCTCGGCGTCAAGCCGCCTGCGGCCTCCGATGCGGTGGCCGCAGGCGACGACGTGCCCGCGAGAAAATCCGGGTTGCGCACGCGCTTCCTGCCATCGGCCGATCGCCGTGGCACGGGAAAGCCTCCCGAGCGCCAGGCTGCCCCATCGAAAGACTCCGATCGCAAGCCCGGGGGGCCGCGCAAGAATCCCCCTCACCCTCCCCGTTCCGCGACCGGTAAAGGTCCCGCTCGCAGGACCACGAATGATGCTCCCGCTCGCAGGACCGCGAATGCTCCCGCTGCCGGGCGCGCTTCGGACCGCCCGCAGTCACGGGCTCCCGACGCCGTACGTCCCCGGCCCGTCGCGCCGTCCGTTCCCTCGCCGGCGCAGACCGACGCGCCGGAAGGCGTGCGGCTGTCGAAAATCATGTCCGAACGCGGCCTGTGTTCGCGTCGCGAGGCCGACGAGATCATCGAGCGTGGCTGGGTGTTCGTCGACGGGCAGCGGGTCAGCGAGCTGGGCATCCGCATCGACCCGAACGCCGAGATTACGCTCGCCGCGCAGGCGAAGCGCCGTCAGATGGAGCAGGTCACGATCCTGCTGCACAAGCCGGTCGGCTACGTGTCCGGCCAGCCCGAGCCGGGCTTCGAGCCGGCGGTGTCGCTGATCGGGCCGGACAACCAGTTCGACCGCGCCGATGCGCAGCGCTTCCATCCCTCGCACCTGAAAGGGATCGCGCCTGCGGGGCGGCTCGACATCGACTCGACCGGCCTCTTGGTGCTGACGCAGGACGGACGGATCGCGCGCCAGCTGATCGGCGACGATTCGAAGGTCGAGAAGGAATACCTGGTGCGAGTCGAAGGCAGACTGGACGAACGCGGCCTCGCGCTGCTCAATCACGGTCTCGAACTCGACGGCCGGACGCTGCGTCCGGCGAAGGTCGAGTGGCTCAACGAGGATCAGCTTCGCTTCGTGCTGCGCGAAGGCCGCAAGCGCCAGATCCGGCGGATGTGCGAACTGGTCGGACTGAAGGTCGTCGGCCTCAAGCGCGTGCGCATCGGGCGCGTCAAGCTCGGCGACCTGCCGCTCGGGCAGTGGCGTTTTTTACGAGAAGACGAACGCTTCTGAACGCGGCTGCGCCTCGTCGCCGAGCCGGGTGCTGCGGACTTTCGGGCCGCGGGGCGGCGGCGCCCGCCGGCAGGGCAGGCTTGCCGGATCGGTGACGCCGGATTGTTCGGTGAAGATGCCTTTCAGTGGGCAGTCGAAGCCGGGCGGGCAACTGTGCTCGCACGCACATTCCTGCTGGGTCTCGTCCAGCAGCACCAGTTCCCGGACGGCCTCGCAGCGGCCGACCGGCGAGTCGAAGAAACACATGACAACCTCCATGTTGCAGTTGCGCGAAGAGTGAATCCGTCGATTCACTCTAGCCGTCGTGGCAGGCGGTCGCTGCGGCTGATCGCAGACGTTTGATCTGCCGCAATGAAACTGCCGGGGACAAGCGCTTCGCCTGCGCTTCAGCCGTTGCGCTGTTTCTATTCGGCCCGCAGCGCTTCGACCGGATCGAGCCGCGCTGCCTTGCGCGCCGGCAGCACGCCGGCGAGCAGGCCGATGGCGATCGCGAGCACTTCGGCGACGACGACGAAATGCCACGGTGTGCGCACTGGCAGCGCCGGTACGAGCAGCCCGACGAGCTGCGCGAGCCCGGCTCCGGCGAGGAGGCCGAGCGCGCCGCCGATCGCGGCCAGCGCGACCGCTTCGCCGAGGAAGAGGCCGAGTATCGTCGCGCGCCGCGCGCCGAGCGCGACGAGCAGGCCGATCTCGTTCGTGCGCTCGGTGACCGCGATCGTCATGATCGTGACGATGCCGACACCGCCGACGGCGAGCGAGATGCCGCCGAGCGCGCCGACCGCTGCAGTGAGAATGCCGAGGATGTTCGACAGCCGCGCGAGCATGTCTTCCTGCGTCGTCAGCGTTACGTCGTCCTGGCCGTGGCGCGCGGCCAGCAGCGTGCGGATCGCCTCCGCCACGGCCGCAGCCGGCGTCGTCTCCGCGTAGGTGACGTTGATCTCCATCAGCCCTTCGCGGTTGTACAGTGCGAGCGCGCGCGCCGTCGGAATGTAGGCGGTGTCGTCGAGATCGACGCCGAGGAACTGGCCTTTCTCCGCCATGACGCCGATGACGCGGTAGCGCTCGCCGCCGATGCGCAGCCGTTCGCCGAGCGCGTTCGCATTGCCGAACAGCTCGCGCTTGAGCTTCGCGCCGAGCACGACGAAGGCGCGCGCGCCGGTCGGATCGTCCGGCGGCAGGAAGCGGCCGATGCCGACCCGCATCGAGAAGAGCTGGTCCATCTCGGCGCCGACGCCGTAGATGCTGGTGCGCCGCACCCGCCCGGCCGCGGATACCTCCGAGTTGCCGTACACGATCGGCGTCATGCCGGTGACGAGCGGCAGGCGCGCGATCGCGGCGGCGTCGTCGAGCGTGAGCTCGCGCGTCGTGCTCGGCAGCCCGGGCGGGCCACCGCGCGCGCCCTGCCGGCCCGGCGTGACCTGGATGATGTTGGTGCCGAACTGCGTGAATTCCTTGAGCACGAACTGGTGCAGGCCTTCGCCGATCGAGGTCAGCAGGATCACCGCGGCGATGCCGACGCCGATGCCGAGCAGCGTCAGGAAGCTGCGCAGCCGGTGGGCGACGAGCGAGCGCAGCGCGAGCTGGAGGAAGTCGGCGAGGCTCATCGCTTCGCCAGCGCCTGCACCGGGTCGAGGCGCGCGGCGCGGCGCGCCGGCATCACGCCGAACAGGACGCCGGTCACGATTGCCGTGCCGAGCCCGGCATACACGGCCCAGTCCGGCGGCCAGGCCGGCAGCACCGGGAACGCGAGCCGCAGCCCCCACGCGCCGAGGTGCCCGAGCGCGAGGCCGGCGAGCGCACCGGCGAGTGACAGCAGCGCCGCTTCGGCGAGAAAAGCAAGCCGGATATTGCGACCGGTCGCGCCGAGCGCCTTCAGCAGGCCGATCTCCGCGGTGCGCTGCGTGACCGCGACCAGCATCACGTTCATCACGAGGATACCGGCGACCGCCAGGCTGATCGCGGCGATACCGGCGACCGCGAACGTCAGCGCGCCGAGGATGCGGTCGAAGGTGCCGAGCACCGCATCCTGCGTGATCACGGTGATGTCGAGTTCGCCGTCGCGGCGCGTACGCATGATGTCTTCGACCTGACGCTGGGCCGAGGCGAGCGCGTCGCGGCTGCGGGCTTCGACCATCACGCGGAACAGGGTGTTGGTGTTGAACATCGCCTGCGCCGTCGCGACCGGCACGACGACCAGCTCGTCGGTGTTCATGCCCAGCCCTTGGCCGGACTTCTCCAGCACGCCGATGACCCGCAGCCGCCGGTCGCCGACGCGGATCATGCGGCCGACCGCGGGCTCGATGCCGAAGAGCTCGTCGCGCAGCGTCGCGCCGAGCACCGCGACGGACGACGCGCGTTCGAGATCCTCGCGCGGCAGGAAGCGCCCCAGCGCCATGCGGTAGCCGCGGATACCGAGGTAGTCCGCGCTGGTGCCGAGCACGAGCACTTCGCGCAGCCGTCCGCCGTACGCGATTTCGGAATTGCCGAGTGTCAGCGGGGTGATGCGCTGCACGTCGGGCGCGCGCAGCAGCGCCGCCGCGTCGCGCACCGTGAGATCGCGCGGCGTGCTCGTGAACAGGCTGCCGAGGCCGACGCCGCCAGTTTCCGAACGCCCGGGCAACACGATGATGAGGTTGCTGCCGAGCGCGGAAAACTCGTTGACGACGTAACGGCGCGCGCCGTCGCCGAGCGCCGTCAGCACCACGACCGCGGCGACGCCGATCGACATCGCGAGGATCATCAGCGCGGTGCGCAGCGGGTAGCCGGTGGCCGCGCGCGTCGCGAAGCGCAGGGTGTCGGCGGGCGTCATTCAGGCGGGTGAAGCGGCGTCCGCATGCAGGTCAGCGACGAGTGCGCCGTCTTCCATCATCAGCCGGCGCCGCGCCCGCCCACCCATCACCGGGTCGTGCGTGACGACGATCAGCGTCACGCCCGAGGCGTTGAGGTCCTCGAGCAATGCGGTGACGTCCTGGCCGGTCGCGCGGTCGAGGTTGCCGGTCGGCTCGTCGGCGAGGATCATCGCCGGGCGCATGATCGTCGCGCGCGCGATTGCAACGCGCTGACGCTGGCCGCCGGACAGTTCGTCGGGGCGGTGGCCGGCGCGCGTGTCGAGACCGAAGTTCTTCAGCGCCTCGGCGACGCGCGGGCCGCGCTCGGCGGGCGGCACGCCGGCGAGCATCAGCGGCAGCGCGATGTTCTCGGCGGCGGTGAGCCGCGGCACGAGGTGGAAGCTCTGGAACACGAAGCCGATGCGGTTGCGGCGGACTTCGGCCTGCTCGTCGGCGGTGAGCGTCGTCACGTCGCGCCCTTCGAGCCGGTAGGTGCCGGCGTTCGGTCGGTCGAGCAGGCCGAGCAGGTTCAGCAGCGTGGACTTGCCCGAACCCGACGGGCCCATCACGGCGACGTATTCGCCGGCCTCGATCGCGACCGTCACGGCGTGCAGCGCATGGACTTCGCTGTCGCCGAGCTTGAATACGCGTTCGATGCTGGAGAGCTCGATCTGCGCCATGGGCATTTCAGCGCGCCGCGCGTCCGTCGTTTTCCGGCTCGACCCGCGCGCCGGGCTCGATGCCCTCGCGTTCGAGCGAGCTGACGATGCGATCTCCGGCGGCGAGCCCGTCGACCACTTCGGTGTAGTCCCAGTTCGCCACCCCGGGCTTGATCTCGCGCGCTTCGAGCGTGCCGTCCGATTCGCGATAAAGCAGCACCTGATTGCCTTCCTGCAGCGTCGCGGTGGGGATGCGCAGCACGTTCTCGCGCACCTCGAGCACGATCTCGGCATCGGCGCTGTAGCCGACGAGCAGGCCGCGCGCTTCGCCCGACCGGACAAAGTCGAGGTCGACATCCACCGTGCGCGCCTGCTTCTCGACGGCGGTGATGTAGGGCGCGATGCGCTTGACCGTCGCGTCGAACACCTTTCCCGGCAGCGCGTCGAGGGTCACGCGGGCGCGCTGGCCGGGATGGATTTTCGGCGCGTCGATCTCGTCCATTGGCGCCTTGACGTACAGGCAGCTGTCGTCGATGAGGTCGATCGCCGGCGGCGTCGGCACGCCCGGCGGCGACGGGGTCGAATATTCGCCGAGCTCGCCGGTGATCTTCGCGACCGTGCCGGCAAACGGCGCGATCAGCACGGTGCGCTGGCGGTCGGTGGCGGTCGCCTCGATCTGCGCTTCGGCGGTGCGTGTGTCGGCGCGCGCGGTTTCGCAGGCGGCCCGGCGCGCCCGGGCTTCGGTGCGGGCCTGCTCCTCGCGCGACGCCGAAATGAAATTGCGCTGGAAGAGCTCCGTCTGGCGGGCCGCTTCGCGTTCGGCATTGTCGGCTTGCGTGCAGGCTTCCTGCACGCGTTTGCGCGCTGTCTCGAGTTGCGCGCGGTTGACCGCCAGCCGGGCGTCCTGGTCGGCGTTCCACAGCCGCATCAGTACCTGCCCGGCTTCGACCCGGTCGCCTTCCTCGACGCCGAGAAAATCGATGCGCCCGCCGATGATCGTCGACAGCTTGGTGCGCTGGCAGGCCTCGATCTCGCCGGCGCGCGTATTCGACAGCGTCGCCTCGACGACGCCATGCCCGACTTCGACGAGCAGCACCGGGACCGGTTTAGGGCGGGTGAACCACCAGATGGCGGTGGCGACGAGGGCAAGGACGAGGAGGGTGACGACAACCGCGCGGACGCGGCGAAAGAGGGGAGTCATCGGCTTTCAATCGGCATTTTTCGCAGATGATCCGCCGATGCCCGCGGCGGCGCAACCGCGGCGCGGGCTGCGGCGGCCGGACGCCCCGGCGGCCGTGCGGAGCCGCTCCCGGACCAGACCGCTTATCCTTTGGTCTTGCTCCACGAATCCTTCAGCGTCACGGTGCGGTTGAAGACCGGTGCTCCGGCGGTCGAGTCGATGCGGTCGGCGACGAAGTAGCCGTGGCGCTCGAACTGGAAGTGGTCTTCCGGCCGGGCGTTTGCGAGGGCCGGTTCGAGCCGCGCGTGGATCGTCAGCTTCGAGGTGTCGTTGAGGTCGTCGATGTAGCTGCGCTCGAAATCCTCCGGATCGCCCTCGCGCCGGTTGCCGGGGTAGGGATGGGCGAACAGCCGGTCGTAGAGCCGCACTTGGGCTTCGTACGCGTGCGCGACGGACACCCAGTGCAGGTTGCCCTTGACCTTGACGCTGTCGGCGCCCGGCGTGCCGGACTTCGTGTCGGGCAGATACTCGCACAGCACCGCGGTGACGTTGCCGTCGGCATCCTTCTCGCAGCCGGTGCATCTGACGACGTAGCCGTAACGCAGCCGCGCCATGTTGCCGGGGTAGAGGCGGTGGAAGCCCTTGGCCGGGGTTTCCATGAAGTCCTCGCGCTCGATCCACAGCTCGCCCGAGAACGGCATCGGCCGCTTGCCCAGTTCGGGTTTGAGCGGATGGTTCGGCGCCTCGCACTGCTCGCTGTGCCCGGGCGGGTAGTTCGTGATGACGAGCCGCAGCGGGTCGAGCACCGCGACGCGGCGCTCGGCGGCGAGGTTGAGGTCCTCGCGCATGCATTCCTCGAGCACGCTGAGGTCGATCCACGTATCCGACTTCGTCACGCCGATGCGCTCGGCGAAGAGACGGAAGCCCGCCGCCGTGAAGCCGCGGCGGCGCGCGCCGACGAGCGTCGGCAGGCGCGGGTCGTCCCAGCCGTCGACATGGTGTTCATCGACGAGCTGGATCAGCTTGCGCTTCGAGAGCACGACGTAGGTCAGGTTCAGCCGCGCGAATTCGATCTGCTGCGGCAGCGGCCGCGGGAAGAAGCCGCCGGTCGCGAGCGCGTCGAGCAGCCAGTCGTAGAACGGGCGCTGGTCCTCGAACTCGAGCGTGCACAGCGAATGCGTGATGCCTTCGATCGCGTCCTCGATCGGATGCGCGAAGGTGTACATCGGGTAGATGCACCAGGCGTCGCCGGTGCGGTGGTGAGTCGCGCGGCGAATGCGGTAGATCGCCGGGTCGCGCAGATTCAGGTTCGGCGAGGCCATGTTGACCTTCGCGCGCAGGATGTGCTGCCCGTCGGCGAACTCGCCGGCGCGCATGCGGCGGAAGAGGTCGAGGTTCTCCTCGACGCTGCGGCTGCGGTACGGACTCTCGCGCCCGGCTTCGGTCAGCGTACCGCGATACGCGCGCATCTCCTCGGCCGACAGCGATTCGACGTAGGCGTGGCCGGAAGTGATCAGGTATTCGGCGCACGCATACATGCGATCGAAATAGTCCGAGGCGAAATACAGGTGTTCGCCCCAGTCGAAGCCGAGCCAATGCACCGCCTCGATGATCGAATCGACGTATTCCTGCTCTTCCTTTTCGGGATTGGTGTCATCGAAGCGCAGATGGCAGGCGCCGCCGTAGCTCTGCGCGAGGCCGAAGTTCAGGCAGATCGACTTGGCGTGGCCGTAGTGCAGATAGCCGTTCGGTTCGGGCGGAAAGCGCGTCTCGACGCGGCCGCCCCATTTTCCGCCCCGGTTGTCCTCGTCGATGAGGTTGCGGATGAAGTTGCTCGCAGGCGCTGCGGTGGTGCCGGATTTCGGAGTGTCGGACACGGGATGAAGTCTCGAAGAATGGGTGCAATGCCCGGAAGCCGGCGATTCTACCGCCGCACCCGGTTGAAATCGAATTGCCGCGGCGGATGGCAGAGCGTTGCGCCGCTCGCGTCCGGTAGAATGCCGGCGCTCATGCACGCACAGGAATGTCATGGCTGGTAAGCCGATCGACCCGATTCCGATTTTCCGGACGTACATCCCGACGGGCGAAGAGGCCATGTGGGGCGGGTGCGGGCGATGACGTCGCCGGTGACGGTGTCGGCGTTCGCCGCGGTCGGTGCCGGCGCGGCGGTTGGCGCCTGGCTGCGCTGGGGGCTCGGATTGCTGCTGAATCCGATGTTCCTGACCATCCCGTTCGGCACGCTCGCGGCGAACCTGCTCGGCGGCTTGCTGATGGGCGGCACGCTGGCGTGGATCCACGCGGTGCCCGAGATGCCGCCGGCGCTCAGGCTGCTGCTGACGACCGGCTTCCTTGGCGGGCTGACGACTTTTTCGACGTTCTCCGCCGAAGGCCTGCATCTGATGCAGCGCGGCGAATGGGGCTGGCTCGCGCTGCACACGCTTGTCCATGTCGCAGGGTCGCTGCTGATGGCGTGGGTCGGCTACACCGCGTTCAACGTTTGGCGCGGCTGAACGCGGAACACCCTACTTTCGCGTCGCGCTCGCCAGCCACGCGCTTGCGCCCAGGCCTGCGGCGCGACCCGTCGCAAAGCAGCCGGTCAGCAGGTAGCCGCCGGTCGGCGCCTCCCAGTCGAGCATCTCGCCGCAGCAGAAGACCCCCGGGAGCTGGCGGATCATCAGGCCTTCGTCGAGTTCCTCGAACACCACGCCGCCCGCGGTGCTGATCGCTTCGTCGAGCGGGCGAGGAGCCACCAGCCTGAGCGGCAGCGCATGGATCGCGGCGGCAAGCCGGGCGGGCGATGCGAACGCATCCGGAGCCACGCACTCGCGCAGCAGCCCGGCCTTGACGCCGGTAATCCCCGCCTTGCTCTGCAGGTGGCTCGACATCGAACGCGCGCCGCGCGGTCGCGACAGCTCTTCGGTGAGACGTTCGAGCGTGCGGCCGGGCGCGAGATCGATCGACAGTTCGACGATGCCGGTCGCCGCGAGCGTGTCGCGCAGCGGCGCCGACAGCGCGTAGATCAGGCTGCCTTCGAGGCCGGTCGCCGACACCATGCATTCGCCGGCACGGTGGTGCGTCTCGCCCTGCGAGTCGGTGAAGCTCAGCGCGACGGATTTCAGCGGCTGGCCGGCGAAACGAGCGCGGAAATGCTCGCTCCAGCCCGTGCCGGCCGCGCCGCGACGGGAATCTTGCGCGGCGACGTCGAAGCCACAGTTCGTGGCTTTCAGCGTGGCGACCGTGACGTTGCGCCCGCCCAGCCACGGCACCCAGGCGCCGTCCGAGCCGAGTCTCGCCCAGCTCGCGCCGCCGAGCGCGAGCACGACCGCGTCGGCGTCGACGAGGCGCTCGCCGGCGGGGGTCGCGAAGCGCAGTCCGTGCGTCGGCAGGGCGTCGCCTGACTGCCAGCCCATCCAGCGGTGGCGCACGTGAAATCGCACCCCCGCCCCGCGCAGCCGGTGCAGCCACGCGCGCAGCAGCGGCGCAGCTTTCATTTCGACTGGAAACACGCGCCCGGAACTGCCGACGAAAGTCTCGATGCCCAGCCCGTGTGCCCAATCGCGCAGCGCGGCCGCGCCGAACGTCGCGAGCAGCCGCTCGAATTCGGGCCTCCGTTCGCGGTAACGCGAGGCAAAGGCGTCGGGCGCTTCCGAATGGGTCAGATTCAGACCGCCGATGCCGGCGAGGAGAAACTTGCGCCCGAGCGAAGGCATTGCATCGAAGACGTCGATGGCATGACCCTGCAACGAAAGCATTTCGGCGGCCATCAATCCTGCCGGCCCGCCGCCGATGACGGCGACCCTGCGTTCCCCGCCGCCGCTCATCGGGCGATCTCCCGCCACGCCGCGAGCTTCGCCGCATATGGGATCGAGGCATTCGCCGGGCTCGTCGACGGCAGCCGCCGAACATCGAATTCGAAGCGCGCTCCGAGCCCCGGCAGGACATGGCGGCGGAAGCATTGTTCTGCCGTCATGCCGTTGCAGAACACCCGATCGATCGACGAGTGCGTGGCGAAGAAGGTCGCGAAATCATTCACCTCGATCGAGTCGTTCTCGATGTTCGAATCGAGGCTGCCGTGCCGGCGGCACGCGCCGAGCACGTCCCACAGCGCGTAGCCCGCGTCGGCCAGGCGCTGCGTGCGCTCCGCATAAGGCAGCGCCGGATCGATGCCGAGCACTTCGTCGAGGATCGGCCAGAAGAGATTGCGGCGGTGCGCGTAATACTCGAGCGCCGCCAGCGAGGCGGCGCCCGGCATGCTGCCGAGGATCAGGGTGTGGGCGCCGGGAGCGGCGACCGGCGGAAAGCCTTCGAGTCGGGACATGGGGGAGCGGGGGAAGTCGGCCGGGCGGCACGCGAGGACAGCGCGCAAGCGACGCAAGGTACCGAGCGATTCCGTTGTCGGCAAGTCCCGTGGCAACAGTCCCGCGGCGGCAGGCGTAGGCAGGTCCGGATTTTCGCGGTTGTCTACAATGAAAACAAGGCGGGACTTTTCGCAGCCCCGGACGGTCGAACTGCAGTCTCGTCACGCGAACCGAGGAGGTCGACGATGAACACGCACAATCTTCCGAAAATGTTCTATTCGTACCGGGAGGGCTGGCAGTACCTGATCGAGATCCACCCCAGCGTGAGGAAGCTTTTCACGACGTTCGTTATACCGATGTCGCTGGTCCCCCCGGTAATGCTGCTGTATGCGTTGCTGGTCATGCCGGGAGGCGTGTTTCCGGAGCTGGTGCCGGCGATCACGGTTGGCGAAGCGCTCGCCGCGGCCGTTGCGTTCTTTCTCGCCGAGCTGGCGATGGTCGCGCTGATGGCGTCGATCATCCAGCAGATGGGGGACGTTGTCGATGCGACGCCGACCTACCAGAACGCGTTTCTGCTCGCGGCCGTCGCGCCGACGCCGCTGTGGATTTCGGCGCTCGCGCTATTCGTCCCGATCACGTGGTTCAACGCACTCGTCGTCGCGGTCGCGTGGGTTGCCTCGGCGGCGCTGATCTACCACGGCGTCTATCCACTGTTCAGGCTTGAGGACAAGAGCAAGGCCCGGGTCATGGGCACTTTCGTGCTGATGGCCGGCATCATCGCGTGGATGGCATTGCTGGTCGTCCTGGCGCTCGCGATGAGCATGATCATCGGCCTGCGCGGCTGATCCCGCCGCCGACGGCGCGGGGCGGCAGGTCCCGCCCCTCGTTCCAGGCGGCACCCCACGCCATGCGGCGGCCCCGCCGCGTTCTGGCATAATCCCGCCTCGCCACCGGAAAGGCCGTCCTCGCCGGCTCGTCCGGAACGATTTCCCTCTTCCGGCGTCGGACGCGCTTATTGTCCGGCAACCCCGATATTGAAAACCATAGACACGCTTTCCGCCCACGCCGGCGAACGGCAATCCTTCGCCGACTGCCTGAGCGCCGATCGCCCGCGACTGCAGCGCCTCGCCCGCGACCTCGGACGAGCACAGGGCGCCCGGCGGGAGCGCGCGCAGGCTGATCTCGAGGCGTTGCTGACGCGCTCGCGCGCAGCCCTCGCCGAACGAAAGTCGGCGCTGCCGCGCCCCGACTTCCCGCCGGAGCTGCCGGTCACGCAGAAGCGCGCCGAGATCGCCGCCGCCATCGCTGCGCATCAGGTCGTCATCGTCAGTGGCGAAACCGGTTCGGGCAAGACAACACAGCTGCCGAAGATCTGCCTCGCGCTCGGCCGCGGCGCCGCGGGGCTCATCGGTCACACCCAGCCACGCCGCCTTGCCGCGCGCGCGACCGCGACGCGCATCGCGCAGGAGCTGAAATCCGAGCTCGGCCAGGCGGTCGGCTACAAGATCCGTTTCACCGACCGCATCGGCGCGGCGACTCACATCAAGCTGATGACCGACGGCATCCTGCTCGCCGAGACTCAGGGCGACCCGCTGCTCGCCGCGTACGACACGCTGATCATCGACGAGGCGCACGAACGCAGCCTCAACATCGACTTTCTGCTCGGCTACCTGAAGACGCTGCTGCCGCGCCGTCCCGACCTGAAAGTGATCGTTACGTCGGCGACACTCGACGCGGACCGCTTTGCGCGCCATTTCGGCACGCCCGAAAAGCCGGCGCCGGTGATCGAGGTTTCGGGGCGGCTGTATCCGATCGAGATGCGCTACCGGCCGGTCGAGAACGACGACGAGCCCGCGACGGACCCGCGCCGTGAGGCTGCGCGCCGCGATAAGGGACAGGGGCGGGATCTCTTCGACGCGATCGTCGACGCCGTCGACGAGGCGCATCGCAGCGGGCCGGGCGACGTGCTGGTGTTCCTGCCCGGGGAGCGCGAAATCCGCGAGGCTGCCGAGGCGCTGCGCAAGGCGCACCACGCCGGCAGTACCGAGGTTCTGCCGCTCTTCGCGCGACAGTCGGCGCAGGAGCAGTCGCGCGTGTTCGCGCCGGGGCGCGGGCGGCGCGTCGTGCTCGCGACGAACGTCGCCGAGACGTCGCTGACGGTGCCGGGCATCCGCTACGTCGTCGATACCGGCCTCGCGCGCGTCAAGCGCTACTCGCATCGCAACAAGGTCGAGCAGTTGCAGATCGAGAAAATCGCGCAGTCGGCCGCGAAGCAGCGCGCCGGGCGCTGTGGCCGGGTCATGGACGGGATCTGCTTCCGGCTGTACGACGAGGCGGATTTCGAGAAACGCCCGGCGCACACCGACCCGGAGATCCTGCGCTCGTCGCTCGCCGGCGTGATCCTGCGCATGAAGTCGCTGCACCTGGGCGAAGTCGAGGATTTCCCCTTCCTCGATGCGCCGCTGTCGCGCATGATCGCCGACGGCTACCAGCTGCTGGTCGAACTCGGCGCCCTGAACGAGCCATCCCGCGACGGCGAAGTCCGCGAGCTCACGCCGATTGGCCGCGAACTCGCGAAGCTGCCGCTCGACCCGAAGATCGGTCGCATGATCCTTGCCGCACGCGACCGCGGCTGCATCAAAGAAGTGCTCGTGATCGCCGCCGCGCTGTCGGTGCAGGATCCGCGCGAGCGCTCGCCCGAGAGCCCCGGCGCCGCCGACCAGGCGCACGCGAAATTTCGCGGCGGCGAGCAGGACCAGCGCTCGGAATTCCTGTGGTACTGGAACCTGTGGAAAGCCTGGGACGAAGTGCTGCGGCACGAGTCCGGAGCCAAGCAGAAAGCGTGGGCGAAGCGCCATCACCTGTCCTACATGCGGCTGCGCGAATGGCGCGACGTGCATAGCCAGCTGCTGACGCTGTGCGCCGAGCATGGCTGGAAGGAAAACCAGCAACCGGCGCAGTACGAACCGCTCCACACGGCGCTGCTGACCGGCCTGCTCGGTCACGTCGGTAGCAAGATCGAGGACGCGAGCGGCCCGCAGGCGGGCAGCTATCTCGGCGCGCGCGGCATCCGCTTCTGGCCGCATCCCGGGTCGGCGCTGGCAAAGAAGGCCGGCAAGTGGATCGTCTGCGCCGAGCTCGTCGAGACCTCAAGGCTCTTCGGCCGTTGCCTCGCGAGGATCGAGCCGGAATGGCTGGAAGAGGTCGGCGGTCATCTCGTCAAACGTCAGGTCTTCGAGCCGCACTGGTCGAAGGCGTCGGGAGCGGTGCGCGCGTGGGAGCGCGGCACGCTGCACGGGCTCGTGCTCTACCCGCGGCGCGGGGTCGGCTACCGCGACACCGATCCGGCGCTGTGCCGCGAACTCTTCATCCGTGAAGGTCTCGTGCAGGGCGAAATCGCCGAGGGGCCGGCGCGCGGCATGGCCTTCCTGCAACACAACCGGCGGCTCGTCGCCGAGATCGAACGGCTCGAACACAAGTCGCGGCGGCCGGACGTGCTCGTCGATGAGGAGCTGATCTTTGCTTTCTACGACGCGAAGCTCCCGCCCGACGTCGTGGATGTCGCGAGCTTCGAGCGCTGGCGCAAGACGGCCGAGCAGGCCGAGCCGAAGCTGCTGCACCTGACGCGCGACCAGCTGATGCGCCACGAGGCCGAAGGCATCACGACCGACCGCTTCCCGTCGAGCTTCGACGTGCTCGGCCAGAAGCTGAAACTGACGTACCTTCACCAGCCCGGTGAGCCCGACGACGGCGTCACGCTCACCGTGCCGCTGGCGATGCTGAACCAGGTGCCGGCGAATCGCTGCGAGTGGCTCGTGCCCGGCCTGCTCGGGGAAAAGGCCGCCGCGCTGCTGCGCACCGTGCCGCAGAGGCATCGCCACCGGCTGCAGCCGATCGCCGACAGCGCCGCAGCTTTCGTCGAACAGTTCGAGGCGGGCGAGTTCAATGGCGACGAAGCGCTGCTGCGCGCGCTGCAACGCTTCGTCGAGGAGCGCGTGTCGCTGAAGCTGCCGATGGAGTCCTTCCGCCCGGAAAACCTCAATCCGCATTTCTTCATGAACTTCCGCGTCGTCGACGAGCATGGCCGCGTGCTCGGCCAGTCGCGCAACCTCGCGGAATTGCGCACGAGGCTGCGCGACCAGGTCGCCGAGCGCTTCCGCGCGGCGCGCATCGCGTTGCCGGAACACGAAGCGGCGAAGCAGTCCAACGCTTTGCCTCGCGGAGCAACGCCTCCCGCGAGCCGCGTCGCACGCGCAAAAACCGGCGCCGCCATGGGGGGCGCGGAGCGCCAGCCGCCCTCATCTCCCGCATCCCCAGCTCTGGGAGGCTTCACGGCATGGACTTTCGGCCCGCTGCCCGAGCTGCTTGAAGTAAAGGTCGCCGGGCATGACGTCATCGGCTACCCGGCGCTGCATGATGACGGCGACAGCGTTTCGCTGCGCCCCTACGATACGCCCGAGGAAGCGGCGAAAGTCCATCGCAAGGGGCTCGCGCGGCTCTTCACGCTCGTGCTGAAGGATCAGGTCAGGGCGATCGAGAAGCTGCCGGGCCTGCGTGACCTGGCGCTCGCGTTCATCCCGTTCGGCACCGAGGCCGAACTCAAGGCGCAACTCGTCGCCGCAACTCTCGCGCGCACTTGCCTGCTCGATCCGCTGCCACCCGACGCCGCAAGCTTCGAGCGGCGCTGCGCGGAGGCCAAGCCGCGCGTCACGCTCGTCGCGCAGGAATTCACGCGCCTCGCCGCGGCGTTGATCGCCGAGCACGCGGCGCTGCAGAAACGGCTGACCGGGCTGCGCGCGTTTCCCGAGGTCGCCGCCGATATCCAGTCGCAAGTGCGCGAACTGCTGCCGAAGAACTTTCTGCTCGCGTTCCCGTGGGAGCGCCTGGCGGAATTTTCCCGCTACCTGAAAGCGGCCGGCGTGCGACTCGACAAGCTGCGCAACAATCCGGTGCGCGACGCCCAACTCGCCGCCGACTGGCGCTCGCTCGCGCAGCCGTTCGAGCGCGAGCTGCTCGCGAAACGCAAGGCGGGCGTCACCGATCCGGCGCTCGAGGAATTCCGCTGGCTGCTCGAAGAGTTGCGCGTCGGGCTGTTCGCTCAGGAACTGAAGACGCCGATGCCGATGTCGGTCAAGCGGCTGCAGAAGATCTGGGATGCGCGACCGCGTTGACAGCAGCGTGAGGTCGGATCGTGCCTTTTGATTCCCTGCGCCTTTCCTGCTATCCTGCTGGGCTTTCCCTTGCTCCACCGGTCCGCATGCCGGGGAGCTGACATCAACCCGCAAGGAGTCTGCATGCGACATTATGAAGTTGTATTCATCGTTCACCCGGACCAGTCGGAACAGGTCCCGGCGATGATCGAGCGTTACAAGGCGATCGTCACCGCGCGCAATGGCCAGATCCATCGCCTTGAAGACTGGGGGCGCCGCCAGATGGCCTACCCGATCCAGAAGGTGCACAAGGCCCACTACGTGCTCATGAACATCGAGTGCGACGGCGAAGCCCTCGGCGAACTCGAGCATGCGTTCAAGTTCAACGACGCCGTGCTGCGCCACTTGGTCGTCAAGACGAAGGCCGCCGTGACCACTCCGTCGCCGATGATGAAGGAAGAGAAGTCGCGTTCGCTGACCGCCGCACCGGCCACCGACGAAGCGAAGCCGGCCGAGGCCGAATCCGCCTGAGGTGGCTGAGCCCGGGGCGAACGAACTGCGCCTCGATGCACGGATAGCCGAGATGCTGCCGTTGCGTCGAACCCCGGCAGGAGTGCCGATCGCCGCTTGCGGCCTCGCGCACGAATCGAAACAGGACGAGGGTGGCATCGCCCGCGACGTTTCGGTGGAACTGCAGGCGGTCGCGGTCGGCGAGTTGGCCAGCGTGCTGGCAGGCGCCTCTCCCGGCATGAGGATACGGGCCACCGGCTTTCTCGCAGCGAAGAGTCTTCGCAGT